>CAZVTD010000136.1:0-6831 GCA_964629945.1 uncultured Planctomycetota bacterium
GTGGACGTTCGTGGTGGGTGCGGCGGCGAGCGTGGGACTGCCTCCGCTCAACGGGTTCGGCAGCGTGTGCCTCATCTAGGTGGGGGCGTTCACGGGCGCCGTGGCGGACGGGACCGGGGTCATCGTGGCGTGTCTGGGGGTGATCGCGGGACTGGCACTCATCGGGGGTCTTGC
Source organism: uncultured Planctomycetota bacterium (assembly GCA_964629945.1). GTDB lineage: Bacteria > Planctomycetota > DG-23 > DATKVD01 > CAZVTD01 > CAZVTD01. The sequence continues at coordinate 175 of CAZVTD010000136.1, forward strand.
GCTGGCGTGCTTCACCAAGGCGTTCGGGATCGTGTTCCTGGGCGAGCCGAGAAGCGACGCGGCACGGGATGCCCACGAGGCGAACCGGCCGATGCGCGCGGCGATGCTGGTTCTGGCGGCGGGGTGTCTGGTGGTGGGATTGACGGGGCCATTCATCGTGGGACACATGGGTCCCGTGCTGGCGGGTTTGACGGGACTGGACGGGGCGGCTTTGACGGCCGAGCTTGGCGGGGCGGTCGGTCCGCTGACCGGTGTGGTCACGGCGGCGGGGGTCTTCATCGGACTGGTCGTGGTGTTCGCGCTGGTGCGCAGGCGACTGCTGGCCGGTCGCGAGGTCGCAAGCACGGTGACGTGGGACTGCGGCTACGCTCAGCCCACGGCGCGGATGCAATATACGGCTTCCTCGTTCGCACAGCCTCTGACCGACACGTTCCGGCTTTTCCTGCACACGCGACAGCACGCCGAGCTTCCGCGGGAACTTTTTCCGACGGAGGCGTCGATGCACACCGAGACGCCGGATACCTTCCGGCGAAAACTGTATCAACCCGCGTTCGGGGTGGTTCGCAGACTGCTTGAACGCACGCGGAAGCTCCAGCACGGTCACGTGCAGTTGTACGTGCTCTACATCGCGGCGGCCCTGCTGGCGCTGCTTCTCTGGAAGCTGAGGTGACCGCGATGATCCTTCCGATTATCCATGTCGTGCTTGCGCTGGTGCTGGCGCCCCTGCTGCTGGGGGTGATCAACCGCACGAAGGCGTGCTTTGCGGGACGCACCGGGCAGCCTCTGCTGCAGGTGTATTACGATCTGGGCAAGCTGGCACGGAAGGGGGCGACGTATTCGCGGACGACGACGTGGGTCTTCCGGGCGGGACCGATCGTGGGACTTTCGGCGACGGTGCTGACGCTGGGGATGCTGCCACTGGCGGGCCAGCCGGGACTGCTGAGCTTTGCGGGAGATTTCCTGCTGATGGCTTACCTGCTGGGTCTGGCACGGTTCTTCACGATCTCGGCGGCACTGGACACGGGCTCGGCGTTCGAGGGGATGGGGGCCAGTCGCGAGGGCTGGTTCGGAGCGCTGGGTGAGCCGGCGCTGCTGCTGGGCCTTGCAGCCCTGTCGGCCGAGACGGGGAGCCTGTCGCTTTCGGGCATCTTCACGGGCGAGGTCATGTGGGCGTCCCACTGGGTCCACACGGGGCCGACGATGCTGCTGGTGGCGGCGGCGCTGGGAATCCTCTTCCTGTCCGAAAACTGTCGCATCCCCGTGGACGACCCCAACACCCATCTTGAACTGACGATGATCCACGAGGTGATGGTGCTGGATCACGGCGGAGTCGATTTCGCGTTCATCCAGTACGGATCGGCGTTGAAGCACTGGCTGCTGGGTGCGCTGGTGATCAATACCGCGGTGCCCTTCTATCCGGGCAACCCGGCGGCGAGTCTGGCGCTGGTTCTGGGGGGGCTGTTCGTGCTGGGAATCGGCGTGGGGGTTGTTGAATCGGCGATGGCGAGGCTGCGTCTGACGCATGTGCCTCATCTTCTGGTGGCGGCGACGGCGATGACGGTGCTGGCGCTGGTGATCGTGCTCAGGTGACGAGGGAACCATGACGGTCTGGCTGGACGCACTGGTGATGCTGCTGGCACTGACGAACCTGGGACTCCTGGGGTCGAGCCGGCTCCGTCTGTGCATCCAGCTGGTCGCGGTGCAGGGGATCGTGTTCGGGTTCGCGGCGCTGCTGCTGCACCCGGGCAGCCTTTCGGTGCACCTGGTGCTGGTGACACTGGTCAGCGCGATCCTCAAGGGGATCGTGTTCCCGCATCTGCTGATGGGGACCGTGCGCGACGTCAACATCCGGCACGAAGTGGAGCCGTTCGTGGGATATTCGCTGTCGCTGATGATCGGAGTGGTGCTGCTGGGGCCGTCGGTGTGGCTGGGGGCGCGCCTGCCGCTTTCGCTCAGCGAGACGGGGAAGCTCGTCGCGTCCCTGGGACTTTTCACCACGATGGTCGGACTGTTCGTGATCGTCAGCCGACGCAAAGCCATCACGCAGGTGCTGGGGTACCTGGCGATGGAAAACGGGATTTTCGCGTTCGGCATCACGCTGGTGGACCGCATTCCGATGCTGGTGGAGCTGGGCGTGCTGATGGACGTTTTCGTGGCGGTGTTCGTCATGGGACTGGCGACGTTCCACATCAGCCGGGAGTTCGACCACATTGACACCGACCAGCTCAACGCGTTGAAAGGATGACCGTGAACGGTGCAACGCTGATCATCCTGCTGCTGGTTGTTCCGTTCCTGGGAGGAACGCTGTGCCTGGTCATGCCCACGCCCCGACGGGTGCTGACGGTTGTGGTGGGGACATCGTGGGTGATGGCGGCGCTGTCGTTCCTGGCGGCCTGGAAGGTGTTCACGACGGGAAACCTTTCGGCCGGGGGCGAATGGTTCTTCCTCGACGCGCTGTCGGCGTATCACCTGGCGGTGCTGGCGGTGGTCTTCGTCCTGAGTTCGCTCTACGCGGGACGTTACTTTTCGCACGAGTCGGCTTCCGGTCATTTCGGTCGATCGGCCACACGGCGCTTCGGAGGACTGTGGCTGGGGGCGGCGGGGGCGATGACCGTCGTGCTGGTCTCGAACAACCTGGGCATGATCTGGGTGGGAATCGAAGCCACCACGCTGCTGACCGCGTTCCTGATCTGTCTGCACGTGCAGGCAGCTTCGCTGGAAGCGATGTGGAAATACCTGATCATGTGCTCGGTGGGCGTGGCCTTCGCTTTCCTGGGAACGCTGTTCGTGGTGGCGTCGGCGGGGAAATCGCTCGTCGAGGGAAGCGACGTCCTGCTCTGGACGCATCTGGCTTCGGTGGCGACGCAACTCGACCCGACGCTGCTCAAGGTGGGGTTCATCTTCCTGCTGGTGGGGTTCGGGACCAAGGCGGGTCTGGCTCCGATGCACAACTGGCTTCCCGACGCGCACAGCCAGGCTCCGGCGCCGGTCTCGGCCCTGTTCTCCGGGTTCCTGCTCAACTGTGCGCTCTACTGCATCATGCGCTACGTTCCGCTGGTGGAACTGGGCACGGGATCGGTGGGCTGGAGCCGCGAGCTTCTGATGGTCCTGGGGCTGTTGTCCATCCTGATCGCCGCCGGGTTCATTGTGTTTCAGCGCGACGCCAAGCGACTGCTGGCCTACAGCAGCGTGGAACACGTCGGCATCATCACGCTGGGGATCGGTCTGGGCGGATTCGGGACGTTTGCCGCCATGTTCCACATCATGAACCATTCGGTGTGCAAGAGCCTGGGGTTCTTCTCGGCGGGACGACTGGGCCAGATCTACAGGACGCACGACCTGGGCCGCATGAAGGGCGTTCTGCGTGCTTCGCCGGTGTGGGGAAGCGGGTTCTTCCTGAGCCTGCTGGCGCTCATCGGGACGGCGCCTTTTGCGATCTTCATGAGCGAGTTTCAGATCCTCCGGGCGGCCCTGGACCGTGGGGCCATCCTGACGCTCGTGCTCTTCCTGGCCGGGACGGGGATCGTGTTCGTGGGTGCGCTGCGTCACGCGATCACGGCGGCATGGGACACGCCCGAAACGGAACCGGCTCCCGAGCGCGCGGGTGTGCTCGATTACGTTCTTGTGTTCGCGCCGATCGTGTTCCTTGTCGTGGTGGGGTGTTATCTGCCCGGGTTTCTCCAGGACGTGTTCGGCCGAGCGGCCGAGGTGATTGGAGGACCCCGATGAGCTCCAACCGATTCGTCACTCTGCTCAATGGAGAAGCCGTCGCGATGCGGACGGTCCCCCGGATCACATTTGACGAGTTCCGGGGCGTCGTGCTCGACGGTGTCGCCCGGGGCGCAAGCGTCTCGGCGTTCTTCGGCCAGCCCAACAAGGACGGCAGCGTGCGCCTGTTCGCGGTGCTGTCGAGCTCCCGGCTGGGAAACCTGGCCGTGTCGAGCACGGACGTGCGCGAGCACTTCGATTCGCTCACCCCGGAGTGTCCCCAGGTGCACTGGTTCGAACGGGAAATCGCGGAGCAGTGGGCGGTGGTCCCCGAAGGACATCCCTGGCTCAAGCCGATCCGATTTCATGCGTCCTACCGTCCGGGACGGGACGCGTGGGGACGCAGCAACGGCACGATTCTACCCTCGGTGACGGATTTCTTCCGCGTCGAAGGGGAAGAGGTCCACGAGGTCGCGGTGGGTCCGGTTCACGCCGGGGTCATCGAGCCGGGTCACTTCCGCTTCCAGTGTCACGGGGAAAACGTTTATCACCTGGAGATTTCGCTGGGCTATCAGCACCGGGGCGTGGAACGGGCGCTGGTGGGCGGTCCGAACGGTCGAAGCGTCCACTACGCTGAGACGCTTGCGGGCGACACGAGCATCGGTCATGCGCTGGCGTTCTGCCGGTCGGTGGAAGGTCTGGGCGGCGTCACGATTCCCGCACGAGCCCAGGTGCTGCGCGGCATCGCGCTGGAACTGGAACGCGTGGCCAATCACGTGGGCGACCTGGGGGCGCTGGCCGGTGACGTCGGGTTCCTGCCCACCATGAGCTACTGCGGACGCATCCGCGGCGACGTGTTGAACATGACCGCCGTCCTCTGCGGCAATCGTTTCGGACGCGGACTGGTCCGTCCGGGCGGCGTGGCGTTCGATCTTGACGCCGACACGACCGGCGACCTTCTGCGCCGGACGGAGACGGCACGCAAGGACATCACCATCGCCGTCGAACTCCTCTGGAACCGGCCCAGCGTGATGGGACGCTTCGAGGGAACGGGAACCGTTTCGGCCCAGGTGGCGCGGGAGATCGGTCTGGTGGGACCGGCGGCACGGGCTTCGGGACTCGACCTCGACGTGCGAAACGACCATCCCTTCGGCATCTACCGGTTCGCCCACATCCCGGTCGCCTCGTGGTCCACCGGCGACGTCTTCGCCCGCGCTTACGTGCGCTACCTGGAAGCGCTGCGCTCGTTGGCCTTCGTCGAGGAACAGTTGAAAGCGCTGCCGACATCGCAACCGAACGGGACCGCACCGACGATGGCGCCGGAGCAGTTGGCCGTCTCACTGGTCGAGGGCTGGCGGGGCGAGATCTGTCACGTCGCGCTGACGGGTCCGAACGGACGCTTCGTGCACTACAAGGTCGTCGACCCGTCGTTCCACAACTGGTTCGGGCTGGCGCTGGCCCTTCGCAGCCAGGCCATCTCGGATTTCCCGCTGTGCAACAAGAGCTTCAACCTCTCCTACTGTGGACATGATCTATGAAGGGTGACCCGACATGATCCGCGTACTCCTGGCACGACTGCAGCAGGGACATCGCACCACAAAGTTCCCCAAGGGGGACGCCCCTGCCCTTCCGGCACGGTTCCGCGGCAGGCCCGTCCTTCATCGCGACCTCTGTCCGTCCGGGTGCATGCACTGTGTTTCCGTCTGTCCCGTCGGCGCCATCTCCGCGGAAGGGATCGCCCTGGGCAAGGGCCTCTTCTGCGGCGAATGTCAACGCGAGTGTCCGAACCACGCCATCGAGTTCACGCCGGAATACCGCCTGGCGACGCGCCAGCGCGATGATCTTGTCACCGGGACGGAGGTCTATCGTCTCGCCCAGGCACTGAAAAGCGAAACGCGACGGGTCTTCGGACGCTCCCTCAAGCTGCGACAGGTCAGCGCCGGAGGCGGCAACGCGTGCGAAGCCGACACCAACGTGCTCACCACGGTCGGCTGGGACCTCGGCCGCTTCGGGATCCAGTTCGTCGCCTCCCCGCGACACGCCGACGGCATCCTCGTCACCGGCTGCGTTCCGGAAAACATGAAGCTGGCCCTGATGAAGACCTATGACGCGGTCCCCTCGCCCAAGCTGGTGATCGCGGTGGGGGCGTGCGCCATCTCCGGCGGGCCCTATATCGGCCACCCGGAAGTCCACAACGGCATCAGCGACCTGCTCAAGGTGGATCTCTTCATTCCCGGCTGTCCGCCCCATCCCCTGACCACCCTGGACGGCATGCTCCGTCTGCTCGGACGGCTCTGAATCCCGTCATTGGACGGTTCGATGCCACCTCGGTCCGGCATGAAAGCGGAAGCTCAAGCCGGAAAACCTTTGACGTTGGCGTGCGTACACGTTACCCTAGGGGTCGTCAGAGGTTATGACGTCGGAACGCAGAGGTTGGGTTCCGTCTGCGAAGACACAGGACATGGTCGGCTGAACGGCTGCGCCCGTAGCTCAGCTGGATAGAGCATCGGATTTCTAATCTTACCGGGAATTGGCTCTGGGAGGCCTTAAACAGCACGTAACCCAAGTAGCGGCAAGGCCTTTTCGTGATGGGACGTGATGGGATTTCACGAGGTCCAATCGGCAGTTGGAGAGGTTTTCTGAGGTCTTTGGACCCAAAGTGGACCCCGATTCAGGATCGGTAGCGGAAGGGACCTGAGCCGTAAGCGAAGTGACACAACGGCGGTTGTTATCCCCCATCGGGAGCAGCCGCCGTTTCTGTCTCTCCCCTGCCCTTCCACAAGACCACCTGGTCACTTACTCGTCCCAGACCTGTCTGCACAGTACCCGGACCTAGCCCAGAGGCGGCACCGGCAAAACCGGCAATGCTGAAGCAGAGGCCACCCTTGCAGAGACACAACCCACTTCGGCGGTCTCATACGCGCGTTCGAGACCGCACAACCCGCCCCC
>CAZVTD010000137.1:0-6791 GCA_964629945.1 uncultured Planctomycetota bacterium
AGGGGCAATCGGCGACGGCGATCTCTCCGCTCACCCCCTGCATTTGCCAATTCAAAGGGTTCTGCGGGGACCTGGGGGCGGCTCTTTACAGGTTGTTCGCATGACGCCGTGCTGCTGTTTTTGCCGCTCTGGCGCAGGTTCTGCCCTTCTTTCGGGCTTGCCGGGCCCCCGGTCCCCACTTTTTGACTCTCCGCAACAGTATGTTATCACACAAGTTGCGCCGATTCTTGTCTTTTGGCGCCCGTTCGGCACGCCCTTTGCTTATAGGGAGGTTATCGCTGCGAATCATTCGACCCGGAAAGGACGGTAACCCTTGACAGCCACGGCCTTTGCGCACGACCCATTTTCCTCATCTCTCCAATCCGTCTCCTCTCGCAATCCCTTTGCGTTTCCGGCGTTTCCGCCCGGCTCGCGGGCCCATCGGCTCGAATCCCAACTCACTTCAGGCAATACACTTCCGTCGATCCAGAACCATGAGCGGCTCTATGCCCTGAAGCGTTTTCTGGCGGGCTCCACGCTGCTTCAGCACGAGCGTGCCGAGGTCCTCAGCCTGGTCGCCTCCTTTCTGCAGGCGGGCGTCCTGACCGAGCGCGACTTCCTTCTGGCGTCGCTCCAACGTCTTCTCTCGCTTGACGTTAGCCTGCCCTGGCCCGAGGTGCGTCCTCTGCTGGCGCAGGTGGCCGAGCTGACGCGGGCCTGGGGGCAGCAGGCCGCCTGAGTGCCGCAATCGCTGTCGCTGCAAGGAGAAACGCCAAAGACTACTGCCGACCGGAACCTTCCGGGAGTTTTCCTCTCCTCTCCCTCCCGCAAGCGTTCTTCCGGAACCGTGCAGTAGTCTTTTCCTGTACTCCTTATCTCCTTTGCGGTTGACACCTTCCGTGCACGCGGTAGAATCCCGCATTCCTCTCTGTTGTGGAGTCTTGCATGCGGGCTATTCGGGTTCGATTCAGTCTTCCCAGGTTTGCCGTCTGCAAGCTCCTCGGCCCAGTCTATCCGAATGTCTTCTTCAGCCGGCTTGCGCCGCTCATGTATGGCGAAGCACCCGAGCCGGAACTGCCTGGTGATGAATGGGTTAAGGTTCGCACGCGTCTGGGGGGGATCTGCGCGACGGACTTCGCGGGCATCCTGCTGAAGCTGAGGCCCGATTCGTTCCTGTCGGCGTTCCTGTCGTTTCCGGTCAGTCCGGGTCACGAAGGCGTGGGCACCATCGAAGCGGTCGGCTCCGCGGTCACCGATCTCAAGCCGGGCGACCGCGTTACGATCGACCCGTCGCTGTCGTGCGTGACGCGCGGGATCACGCCGATCTGTGCGAGCTGCGCGCAGGGACGGTACAACGCATGTCTGAACTTCGGCGAGGGGAACCTTCCCGCGGGCTGCGGGATCGGCGCGAACAACCGGACAGGCGGAAGCTGGAGCGAGTTCTTTGTGGCGCATCGTGCGCGGGTGTATCGGATTCCGGAATCGTTTTCGGACGCTCGGGCGCTCTTCATCGAGCCGCTGTGCTGCGCACTGCACGCGGTGACCAAGCTGGACCTGAGCGGCATGCAGGACGTGCTGGTGTTCGGTGCGGGCACGCTGGGATTGATGACGGTGGCGGCGCTGCGCATGATGGGCTTTTCGGGTCGTCTGCTGGTGGCAGCCAAGTATCCGTTCCAGGCGCAAGCGGCACGGATGCTGGGCGCGGATGAAATCCTTCCTCCCCGCGGCAATGCGCTCTATGAGTCGGCGTCACGGCTGACCGGGGCGAAGATGTACCACGGGCGAATCGCCAACGGTACGACGCTGATGGGCGGAGTGGACGCGATCTTCGACTGGGTGGGGACGTCGCAGTCGATCACGGATTCGCTGAAGCTGTTGAAGCCCGGGGGACACCTGGTGCTGGGGGGCATCTCGCGGGTAAAGGACGCGGACTTTTCGCCCCTGTGGGCGCAGGAGTGCATCATCCACGGCTCGGCGAGTCACGCGACCGAGACGTATCAGGGCGAACAGCTCACGACGTTCGCGCTGGCAATCAAACTGATGTCGGCAAGCCAAGTCGATTTCGACAGTCTGCTGACACACACCTTCCCGCTGGAGCAGTACCGAGCCGCGTTCCGGACGCTGATGAACAAGGAACGCGCGGGCGCGATCAAGGTCGCGTTCGAGTTTCCGGAAGCCGACGCCAAGACGCGGTGACGCGGCACTGCAACAGCCTATCCACAGTCCGCCAAGAAGCCGGCGGATAAAATTCCACAGATCAGGGCGATAGCCAAAGAAGCAAACAACAGCGGGAGCCACGGATGAACACGGATAATCACGGATCTGGGAAAAGAAGAAGCAGCCAAGAAGAAACAACAACAGCGAACCGGATATTAAAACGTATAAGGTGAGGGAATAAACGGCAGAAGAAGAAACGACGGAGCCACGGATGAACACAGATGAACACGGATAGGGATAGGAAGAAACGGCAGGAATCCACAGATTACACAGCCCGCCAAACGGCCGGCGGGTGAAATTGCACAGATTGGGTAAACAACCAAAAACGGAGAAGAAACAGCAATTGACGGCGGATTTCACAGATTAGGATGACAGCCAAGAAGAAACAACAGGGAACCGCAGTCGCCTCGGGGACTGTGGGAGGCAAGGGGTGAAGGAAGCCATGCGGCGCTTGACTGCAGGATTTTGCGAGGCTATTGTTGTATCCAAACCACATTCAGGACTGAGTGGAGGCGCTGATCAAGAGCGGCCTCGCGTCGGGGTCCGGACGAGTAGTGATGAGTTCGAGAAGATCGAATTGATACGGGGCAAAGTCAATGGCTGACATTGCACGTGATCATCATTTCATCCCACAGTTCTTTCTGGGCAACTTCACGCCTTCTGGCACGAAAGATGACTTACTGTGGGTCACTGACAGGAAAGAGCGAAAGGGATTTCCCGGCAAGCCGCGCAACGTTGGATTCCAGAAGGACTTCTACCGGGCGGATATCGAAGGCGCGCCGCCGGACATCGTGGAGAGGATTCTCGGCTGGTTCGAGGGATGCGCGGCCCCTGCGGTGAAGCATGTATTGGAACAACACTCCCTGCCTGACCGCCCTGAATTCGATCATCTCATGGAATTGATCGGACTACTCGTTATAAGAGTGCCGGCCGCACGTCAAAGGGTAGACCGAGCACTTGATCAGATCCTGAAGAAGATAGTCCGCCAGCGTTTCAATAATCCACAGGTGTTGCGGACGCAGTTTGAGAAGATGCGGCAAGAAGGTGTACAAGGCATCGACTACGAGAACATGGACTATGAGGAACTCGTGCGTTTTGCTCAGAACGAGGACCGCTACACCATAAGTTTGGACAAAGAATGGTTTCTCGGTCAAATGCTCCAAGCTTCCGTCCCGGCTCAGAAAATGGTCTTCGACCGGAACTGGACTGTCTTTGTGGCTGACGAGGACGCTGGTGAATTCATCTGCTCCGACGCTCCCGTATGCCTGACGTGGACTGATATGTCTCGTCAGGATCGTGTTGCGCGTCTGGATGAGCATGGTACGGACCTCACAGTGCCATTGGGTAAACGAACCGCGCTCCGAGGAAGATACGAGCCTGAACAACCCGCTGTGGCTCGGTGTGACCGGAAGATGGTCGCCCATATCAATATTCGCACGATCTCGTCGGGGAAGAGGTTCATCTATTCGAGCAACAGGAACTTCCCGTGGAAGCGTGACAACGGCAGCATTGGAGACTGGGATAACCTTATTTCTGACCTTGAATCTCTCCACAAGAAGACTGTGAACCATCAGCTATCAGGGGGCCGGCAAAGATGATGTCTGCGGTCGCTGTGTATCGGTGAGCCAATATCTGACTAGATCGAGGCGCTCCTGATTGTCACGCAACCAATATCAGGTTCGCTACAACCGGCTCCAGGGCAGCAACAGCAAGGCAGTACGGTTCTAATGGTAGCTGGCCTTGCCGACCAAATTTCAACGAAGCCGCGTGGCGGATATGTCGTGCGGCTTTCTTCTTGCCGGGCTGGTGACTTACTAATTGGGCACGGTTCAAGCGAGCATCCGTCGCCTCGACGCGTTGAGCAAGAAGGTTGTCCGGCGAAAACGTCGAACGGCTTTCTTTTTGTCACGCAAAGACCCGCGCCGTCGAATCGCCGGATTTTCCTCTTCACGACTGGTCATGGGCCCCCTTGTGGTATAGAATAGTTGAGCAATCCACAATGCCTTGACAGGGGAAGAAGGGGTATGGCGGGTTAGTCCCTGTCCGGCGGGCGGGGTCCGTGCCGGGAAGGCGAACAGGCAAAGCGAGGGGGCAAAGAGATGAGGACGTCTGCCCTGTTGTTCCGGGTCGTCGCGGTGCTCGTGCTTTTACCCATCGGATGCGCGGGGCAGGTGAACCTTCAGGAGTCCATCGAGAAGGGCACGAACGAACCTGTCCGGCAACTTCTGTCCGACCAGCCGTCGCGTGTGAACGAAAAGGACCACCAGGGACGCACGCCGCTGCACTACGCCGCCGAGGCGGGCAACGTGGAGATGGTCGTGTTCCTGCTCGCCCACGGGGCCGAGGTGGACGTCCGGGACCAGAGCAACGAGACCCCGCTTACGCGGGCGGCGAGGCGGGGACATGATGAAGCGGCCAAGCTTCTACTCGAAGCGAAGGCCGACCCGAATGCCACCGGTCTCTTTGGCTGGCCGCTGCTGTCCCACCCCGCCTCCATGGGTGATAAACAGATGATCGGTCTGCTGCTGAAGCACGGTGCAAAGTGCAACGTTCGCGGCCCTGACGGAGCCCTGGCGGTCCACCACGCCCTGGCGAACGGACACACGGAGGCAGCCCGGATGCTCCTGGGTGAACCTCCGGCCATGGACCTCTTCATCGCGTCGGGTCTCGGTGAGGAAGCGGTCGTCACGCGACTGCTCGACCAGGACGCCGAGCTTGTGAAGGTCCGGCTTGTCGAGCAGACGCCGCTGCACTTTGCCGCGCGGAATGGTCAGGCCGGCACCGCGGCGGTCCTCCTTGCCAAGGGTGCCGACGTGAACGCCGAACGCGGCGACGGCTGGACGCCGCTGCACTGGGCAGTGAATGCGGACTCGAAAGCGGTCGTCGTGCTGCTGATCGAGAAGGGTGCCGACATCAACGCCCAGGGCAACGCCGAATGCACGCCGCTGCACCGGGCGATCGCGATGGACCACGTCGACATGGTGGCACTGCTTCTTGAAGCCGGTGCGAGGACCGACATCGCTGACCGTTCCGGGCAAATGCCAATTCACGCTGCCACGCTTAGCGGCGGGAAGAAGATCGTCGAGATGCTTCTTGCGAAGGGTGCCGACATCAATGCCCTCACCAAGTCGGCCGTGATCCCCGGGATCGGCGGCTGCACGGCGCTGCACTGTGCGGTCGAGCATCCGGACCTGGTGAAGCTGCTCGTGGAGTCCGGTGCGAAGATCAACGTCGAGGACGCCACGGGCCGCACCGCCTGGGATTACGCCCAAGCCAAGCATCCCGATGTCGCCCGTTACCTCACAGAACACGGCGGCCGGACGGGCCATCCGCTTCCTTTCCCCCCGTAGGGCTTGACCTCCACCAGAGCCCACGCGAATACCAGGACGTGCCGGTCCCACGGTCGAGGTTCACCTCCAACGCCTGTCCTCCCGGAGAGGTGCATGAAGCGATCCACGCAATGAGGTATGTGAGGCGGGGGCCTTGGGGTCATCGATTTGCATCCGGTCAGGTCGATATGTCCCAGCAGACCGCCCCTTGCGGGGCGGTCTGCTGAGTTTTGCGGGTTACATCGCGGCTACGGCAGCGGTGAGATGCTGTTGGGCTGCGGCTTCGAGCTGCTCGGCCTGCCGGATGAGGTCGATCAGCTTGTGCCTGCCTTCCTCCTGGGCGAGGGTCTGCTGACCGATGTCGGCCCTCTGCAGAACGGCAACGACTTCGTCGAAGGACGTCGCGGCACGCAGGAGTGCGTCCCGTGCGGGTGATGGGTGACGCTCGGCCATCGTGCGGAGATAAGCCGCGGCGGCCCTCCGGCCGAGCTTGAGATGTCCGACGACGTTGGCGTGGTAGAAGTGCGGTCCGCACAACTCCGAATCGGCGAGCTGCTGGGCCCACAGGCTCCAGGAACGCCGACCGGCGGATTTGCCGGGGAGATGACGGAGGTCGACTTCATCGCGTCCGAGCCGCACGGCAAAGTCGAGGGCTTCCCGGTCGGCCTGGAGGCGGTTCAGAGGTTCGGTGCGTTCGCCGAGGACCACGACGTCGCAGGGGAACGCCGTCAGTCGAGTCAGTTCGGCGCTGCTTGTGCAGGTGATCTGTCCGAGCAACGGCGGGTTTCCGCCATCCCATCCGAAGACGACATAGATGTCGCGCTCGATGGCGACGACGGGTCTGCCCGCACGAAGGTTGGCGACCACGTCGGCTTCGAAGTACTTGCGGTAGTGCATTGCGGGGTCGGCCTTGTACTCCTCGAGGGAACTGGTCAGCCGGCGCATGGGGACGCCGTGGACCCGGGTGAGGAAGTCGAGCCGGAGGCAAGCACCCCATGAGTCGAGCGGCCACCAGCCGATGTCCAACTGGTTGATGTTGGTGTCGAAGGGTTTGTGGAGTGAGTCGGCCTGGAAGAGGAAGGCCAGCCCGCTGTCGGCCATGACGGAGTGGTAGTCGGCGGAGGCGCCGAGGTATGAGAGGGCGATGCTGTAGGCGGCGGCGAAGCGATTGCCGGGACCGAAGCCGGGGAGGGGGTTGGGGAGGATCATGGCGTCGCCTTGCGCCTGGGGGCCAGAGGGGGAGGGTGGGGTGCAGGTGAGGACGGC
>CAZVTD010000138.1:0-6753 GCA_964629945.1 uncultured Planctomycetota bacterium
GCACGGAGTTCTCGCCATTGTCGGTCAGCGCGTCGATCAAGCTCGACGCGCCGCGGGTCTTCTTGGGGGGAGACGGGAGGTTTGGGGGCGTGACAGGGGTGAGCCGGTCTCGATATGATGCAGGGGAGGACGGAGCGCAGCCGGGGAAAGGACGGGGAACGATGAGACCGATGCGATGGTGGGTGGTGCTTACGGTTGGGGCGGCGGTGCTGGCTGGCGGGTGCATGCAGCCGGCTTCGTCGGGTTCGCTGCGCGTGGAAGAGCTGGAGAAGAGCCTGAAGCGAGAGCGGGAGCTTCGGGAGACGAAGGAGAAGGAGGTTGCGGGGCTTCGGGAGGAACGAGGGAAACTGCTTCTCGAGCTGGAGGCGGCACGACGACAGGCGCAAGGCGCGGGCGGGGAGTCCGGGGCGTTCGAGTTCGTTCCGGCGACGGTTCGGGTGGGCTGGCTGACGGCATCGGTGGATTGGGACGATGCCGGTGGGGACGACGGGGTCCAGGCGCTGGTGGTGATCGAGGACCAGACGGGCAATCCGATCAAACGTGCGGGGGCGTTCCGCCTGGAACTGTTCGACCTGGAGCGCGACAAGGACCACGCGATCGAGACGTGGACGTTCACGGCGGAGGCGGCGTCGGGGTACTGGATGAACCTTGCGTCGGGGTATCTGTTCAAGCTGTCGTATGTGAACGGGACACCGACGGGGAAAGAGGTGGTTCTGGTGGTGAAGGCGAGGCTGTCGGAAGGCGGGGAGTTCAAGGCGATGCGCACGCTGCGGGTGCATCACTGAGGAAAAGACAGGGAAGAAGTTTTTCGAGCGAAACTGGGGGGAAAAGGGTGTGTTAAAGAAGGGGACGTCCGAGTGAGGACGTGATTCAAGAGCGTGCCTGGTGGGGTTGATCGAGGTGAAAGGAGAAGTCATGCGAGTCATAAAGTCTTTGGCAGTAATGGGTTTGGCCGTTCTTGCGCTGGGCGGGTTATGCTGGGCGCAGGCGGGAGGGGATGCTGGGGGCCGTGCTGGACGGCAGGGCCGGGAAGGTCGGATGGGCGGTCGAACCCAGGCGGAAATGACGCAGATGCGGGTGGAGATGATGGTTCGCACGATGGAAGGGCTGGAATTGACGGAGGAGCAGAAGCAGGCGGTTGAGAAGCTTCGGGTGGAGTTCAACGAGAAGATCAAGCCGATGGCGGACAAGGTGGATGAACGTTCGACGGCCCTGAGGGAGCGGATGCAGAACGATCCGGATGACGCCGAGGGGATCCGCCAGATGCGTGAGGAGATCGACAAGTCCAACAAGGAGATCGAGCAGGCGTTCACGGAGTTCACGGAGAAGGTGAAAGGGACGCTGACCGAGGAGCAGAAGACGAAGTATAACGAGACGCCAATGGCGCGGATGGGCGGGATGCGTCAGCGGATGCAGTGGATGGGTGAGGCGTTCCGGGACGTGATGCAGAAGGTGCTGCCTTTCGACATGCGGGCATTGGGTGGATTGGAACTGACCCAGGAACAGCAGCAGAAGACGCAGGACCTGCTGAAGGAATACCTGGAGAAGATCGAGAAGACCCGGTTGGAGTATGAAGGGAAGTTCCAGGAGATTCTGACGGAAGAGCAGAAGAAGCAGTATGAAGAGTTGAAGGCCAATCCGGATCAGGGACGGATGGGAGGTGGTGGAGCGCCCGGTGAGGGTGCCGGCCAGGGCGGCCGGGGTGGTCGAGGCGGTCGTCGGGGGGCTGGTGGTGCCGGTGGCGCCGGTGGCAACGGTGGTGGTAATGGTGGTGGCGCCGACGCGTTCTGACGAAGGTTGGTTCTGGTGGTGAAGGAAAACAGGCGGTCCCGAGGAATCGGGGCCGCCTTCATGTACCCGGTGTGTGCGGAAGGGAGTGGTTCTGTTCGAACGGGTCCGGAAGGCCGGGGTGGACAAGAACAGGATAAGGGGATACACTTGGGGTAAAACCGGTCGGATAAGGGGACAGGACATGACAGGGCGAGGGCTGGTGGTGGGGGCGGTTCTGCTGGCGGTGGCGCTGGCGGGGTGTTCGGTGAATCCCGTGACGGGGGAACGCGAGGTGAGCCTGTTCACGGACGCGGATGAGGTGTCGTTGGGGAAGGACGCGGCTCCCGACGTGGAGAAGGAACTGGGCGGGGCCTATGCGGACGAGGCGGTCCAGCGGTATGTGAACACGGTGGGCCAACGGGTGGCACGGGTGTCGCACCGTCCCGGGCTGGAGTATCATTACAAGGTGGTGAACTCGGAGGTGCCCAACGCACTGGCACTGCCCGGGGGGTATATCTACATCACGCGGGGATTGCTGAAGTCGCTGGAGAACGAGGCGCAACTGGCGGCGGTTCTGGGTCACGAGACGGGTCACGTGACGGCAAAACACGGGGTGAACCAGCTTCAGCGGGCGCTGGGGATGCAGATCCTGGTGGACGCGGTGAAGAGCAGCACGGATTCGGAACGTGCAGCAGCACTGGCCCAGGTGACGACGAACCTGCTGGCACTACGGTACAGTCGGGACCAGGAGACGCAAGCGGATGAGCTTGGGATGAACTATGCGTGGAAGGCCGGGTATGACCCGACGGGAATGGTGGGATTGCTGAAGGTGCTGAACAGGTTCCAGGAAACGGAGCCGGTGGGGTGGACGGAGTATTTTCAGACGCATCCGCTGACGCGGAACCGCGTGGAACACGCAGAGAAGTATCTGGGGATACATTACCCGAACGCGACACGCAACGCAGCGATGCGACGGAACGCGGACGGGTTTCTGAAGGCGACGGCAGGATTGCGGGCGACGAAGTAGGCGGGGAAAGGTCGGGTCGGGGATGCGGGGGCGTGGATACGGGAAATTCCAGGGAAGGACAGGGTGGAAGGACTGTACTCAGGGGACCAGGGTGGTCTGCTCGGGCCGGAAGGTCATGGGGAGGGAATCGTCCATCTGGATGGTCAGTCCTTCGGCAGGTGAGATGTCGAGGACGCGTCCGGTGAAGGTTTTCCCGCGGGAGAGCAGGGTGACGCGTCGTCCGAGGGTAGAGGAATGACGACGCCAATGTTCGGCGATTTCGTCCTCATCGCGGTCGTCGAGGAGCTGGTACCAGTGTTCGAGTCGTCGGAGGACGTTGAGGGCCAGGGTGGTGCGGTCCATGGGGGCCCCGAGGAGTTCGCTGATGCTGGTGGCGGTATCCATGGCGGGAGGGGCGAGATTGACGTTGATTCCGATGCCGACGAGGTATGCGGGGGGCGTGGCGCGCGGGGCGGTTCGTTCGACGAGGATTCCGGCGACTTTTCGGTCGGCCAGGAGGATGTCATTGGGCCAGCGGATCTGGGAGGGGAGATTGAGGTCCTCGAAGAGGCATTCGCAGAGGGCGACGGAGGCGGTGATGGTGACGAGGGAAGGGGAGGGCTGGACTCGGGGGAGGCGCAGGAGGATGGAGAAGAGGAGGTTCTGTCCGGGTGGAGAGACCCAGGTCCTGCCGAACCGTCCGCGTCCCTGACGCTGGCTTTCGGCGAAGACGACGAGGCCTCCGACGTCGGTTCGGGCGGCTTCCTTCCGGACGAGGTCCTGGGTGGACTGGACCTCGGGATGGACCTGAACGGAACGCGAGACGAGATGTCCGCGGAGCGCAGCCTGGAGCTCGGGGGCGAAGAGGGGCGTATCGGGTGGAAGGGCGAGTCGTCCGGTGGCATCGGTGAGAACGGTACAGCCATGGCGGGCCAGGATGGCAAGCTCACGTGTGAGGATAGCGGGGGTGACGTCGAGCGCCCGAGCGAGGGTGGCGGGACGGACGGGTCGTGGCCGCCGATTTCGGAGTTGGATGAGGAGTTGGAGCCAGAGGGGCATGGTCAAGGCTTCTCCTGGGTCCTGTGGATGTCGTGGAGGTCCGCGGCGACGTCCACGGCGGGTGCGGAATGGGTAAGCTGGCCGATGGAGATGCGATCGACCCCCGAGGCGGCGATCCGGGCGACGTTCTGCAGGGTGACGCCCCCGGAAGACTCCAGGAGGGGGGGATGGGGTCGGGAGCGCACACGGGAGACGGCGCGGACAAGCTGTTCGGGGGACATGTTGTCGAGGAGGAGGACGTCGGCACCGGCGTTGAGCGCGGTTTCGAGCATGTCGAAATCCTCGACCTCGATTTCGATGAGGATGCCGGGGAGGTGTTCGCGGGTCCGGGCGACAAGATCGTCGAGGGCGCCGCTGCCGGAGGACTGGGCGAGACAGTGGAGGTGGTTGTCCTTGATGAGGACCTGGTCGTAGAGTCCCATGCGATGGTTGCAGCCGCCTCCGACGCGGACGGCGTATTTTTCGAGGAGTCGGAGTCCCGGAGTGGTCTTCCGGGTGTCGTAGATCTGTGCGGAGGTTCCGGCGACGGCCTGGACGAAGGCGTGGGTGATGGTGGCGATGCCCGAGAGCCTCTGGAGGAAGTTGAGGACGAGCCGTTCGCCGGCAAGAAGTGCGTGGGCAGGGCCTGAGGCGACGGCGATGACCTGTCCGGGCTGGACGTGGTCGGCGTCCTGGACCTGCTGTTCGACGGTGACGGCACGGGAAATTTCGTGGAAGATGGGCTTGAGGAGGGGAAGTCCGGCGATGACGGCGGTCTGCCGGGCGACGAATGACATGCGTGCGCTCAAGGCCGGGGGAGCGACGAGTTCACTGGTGACGTCGCCGGTGCCGATGTCCTCGATGAGGGCGAGCTTGAGGAGCGGGGCGACTTTTTCGAGGTCCAGGCCGAAATCGGACATGTCGGGTATCCTCCATACGGATCGGAATCCAAGGGACGAACGGGTTCCGTGCTTGACAAATCAGCCCACGAGATGCTATAGTACCGGTTCGAAGCAAGATGAGGCGTGGTGTAACGGTAACACGAGTGGCTCTGGACCACTTGTTCCTGGTTCGAATCCGGGCGCCTCAACCATGAACGACGTCGGCCCCGGGATTCGGACCTTCGGGGCCGATTTTCTGTACGAACATCATTCCAGGACCGCGTGCTTCTGGAACATCTGATCGGAAGTGAGCCGTCGTTTTTCCATGAGGATGAGGATGGAGGCGTCGAGGAGGGCCAGGAGGCTCTGTTCGAAGAGCGAGCCCATGGGCTGCACGGAGGTGGCAGGCTGGCTGCGACGCGCCTTGGGGGTGGGAGCGGGGATGGTGACGACGAGGTCGGCAAGCTTTCCAAGGGTGGAGGCGGCGCAGACGGTGATGGCGACGAGCTTGCCCTTGGGGCTCTTGGCGATGCGTGCGACACTGACGGGTCCGCCGGTCTCTCCGGAGGCGCTTCCGACGATGAGGAGGTCACCTGCGCTGATGGGTGGGGTGGTGGTTTCGCCGGCGACGTAAGATTCGAGTCCCATCTGCATGAGTCGCATGGCGAAGGTGCGGACCATGAGTCCCGAACGTCCGGCGCCGACGACGAAGATGCGTTTGGCGGACTCGATGGCTTCGATGAGCTTCAGGACCCGCTCGGGGTCCACCTTGGAGAGTGCGTCGTTGAGTTCGTCGAGAATGGTTCTGTAAGCCTGCTGGAAATCCATATCCATCCTTTCGTTGGGAAGGTTTTGACGGGGACCATTGTGCCCGGGGGGAACGGCTTTGTCAATGGGGAGATAGGGGCTCAGGGGTTCGGCGGGTCGGGGTCCTTGGAGGCGCCGGTCTCGGCTTCGGTGAGGTGGCGCAGGGTATTTTCGGCGGCCTGCTGTTCGGCGTCCTTTTTGGACTTTCCCTTTCCGGTGGCGTATTCGGTGGAACCGATGAGTGCGACGACGGAGAATTCCTTGACGTGGTCGGGTCCTTTTTCGGCGATGACGCGATAGGTGGGGGTGATTCCCATGTGCTTCTGGGTGTAATGCTGGAGGAGGGACTTGAAATTACGCTGGTGCTGGTTCTTCTCGACGAGGGTGATCTGTTCGCTGAGGTGTTGTATGACGAAAGTCCGGGCGGCGTCGAGTCCGCCGTCGAGGTAAAGCGCCCCGACGATGGCTTCGAAGATGTTGGCACGCAGGGAGGGGGGGATGTGCTCGTGTCCGCCCAGGCCCTTTCCGAGGGCCATGAAGCGGGGGAGTCCGATCTGTGCGGAGACCTTGGCGAGGGTGGTTCGGCTGACGACGACGCTCTTGACGGCGGTGAGCTCCCCTTCGGTGAAATCGGGATAGTCGGCGAAGAGTTTTTCGCAGACGATCATGCCGAGGACGGCGTCGCCGAGGAATTCGAGGCGTTCGTTGTCGAGGGCGGGATGGTTCTGACCGGGGGATTTGTCGGAGGAGTGGGTGAGCGCCAGGCGCAGGAGGGCGGGGTTCTGGTAACGTCGGCCGAGGAGCTGCTGACACTGTTCAACACGATCATCCGGGACATCACAGGACATGACACCCTCCGGGAACTGAGTCAGGCTATTGTTGGCAAGAAAAAGGGATTTGGCAAGAGTCTTCAGGGGACAATATTCAAAGGGAGCGAGATGAGGCTTGAAAAGCGTCCGTGCACGGATATAGTTCGAAAATGCTCTTCTTTATGACCAACTGACGAGGGATCGAGGTGAAGAAAACACTCTGGTGGATTGTGGTGATGGTGTTGACGTGCGGTGGGGCTCGCGGGGACGGAGGCGGGGTGTACATGGACCTGGAGGACGTGAAGCCCGGGATGGAGGGGGTGTGTCAGACGGTGATCTCCGGAGTCCGGGTGGAATCGATTCCGGTGGAAGTGATCGGGGTAATGCAGGACGTGCGTCCCGGGGGGGCGATGATTCTGATTCGTCTGAAGGGTCCGCTGGT
>CAZVTD010000139.1:0-6752 GCA_964629945.1 uncultured Planctomycetota bacterium
GCTTTTCCTCGACGGTCCCCTGGGCGGCCACGGATGCCGATTCCTTCATGTAGCCCAGGAACTCATCCACCACGGTATATCCATATCTATCCTGCGGGCTGCGATGGTGTCCAGGTGCTCCAGTTCGCAGGCGATGCGGTCCAGCTCGTTCTTAAGCTGCGCCACGCCCCGGTCGGCGAACTCCCTCGTGGCTGGGGTCGCGTTCTCGATGATGCTGTAGATCTTCTGCTCGGTCTCTTCCTGCGTCCTGAGAAGCCGCTCCCGAGTCTTCGCGGTCGGCCCCTCCTCGGGACCGAAGACCTCATGGAGAGTCGCGAGGAGTTTCTTCCGGACCTTTTCCCCGTCGAAGCACTCCCGGATGTACTTCTCGACCTCCGCGAAGACATAATGCTCAATCGCGTCCCCGGGGACCAGGGATTTCCGGCAGACCGAGGTTCCCTTGGACGTGTATTTCGGGAGGGCCGGGGAGATCCTCGCCCGGCGGAAGGAGCGGAGACTCATAACTCTGGCGGAAAGGAGTGAGCGGCACGAGGAGCGGAAGAACCGGCTCAAAGACTTGACTTCAAGCGATGTCAATGCCAAGAATAGTGTGGTGGCCGGGCCGGAGGGAAGCGTCTCATCTGAAACGCCGCAATTTGTCTCAAGAGGCTGACGACGTACAGCGAGAGGCGCGGGGAAATCCGCGAGGGCGGAGGGGAACGTCTGAATTACGTTGGGTCCCCGCGACTGGCCCGCGTGGGACGCCACGCAAGGGGGAGAGAGAGAAACATGTCCCCTTCTTCCAGCGCACCGGACCTTGGGGTGGTCCTGCAACGCTACGGCTTGACTGCGCGCCTCTGCTCTGTAGTTGAACTGGAGGCGACGCACAGGGCTTACAGAATCGATGCCGGGCGCCGATCCTATGCGCTTCGGCAGTTCAACCCATTCATGACTTCGGCTGACCTGGCGGCTCAGGCGCGTCTGGCGGCCGCTATGGCCGAAGCCGGACTCTCCACTCCGCCGCCACTCCCCGCGAATGACGGAGAAGCCTTTGTGGAACTGGACGGTCGCCTCTGGGCGTTATTCCCGTGGTGCGAGGGACGGCGCGGCGACTCACGTCACTTCGCCGATCTTGTCGCCCTCGTGGAAGCGCAGGGCGATTGGGTCAGGCTCGCCGGGAAGATCGCCACGTCACCTCATTGGGACGCGGTGTTGTCCACTGCAAAACGCTTTCGGCGGCGAAAGGACTGGGCGTGGATCGTTCCCCTGGACCAACTCCCCCCCTTCATGGATGAGATTGCCATGCCTGCTCTGTCTGAATGCGATCTTGTTGGCGCACACGCCGACGGACTGAAGAGTCTTCTCCCTGGATTGTCCGATGCCGGACAGAGACTCAGGGACATTCTGGATGCGCAATCGGTGTCGAGTCTGCGCCACATGATATCCCACGGTGATTTCTGGGCGAGCAACATCTGCCTCTCGGAGCTGGGAACAACCGTACTCGACCTGGACTGTTTCTGCTTCGAGCCGAGAATCGCAGACTTCGCTCGGTCCGCACACTGGTACCACGCCAAGCACGCGCCGGAAGAGAATCGTTTCCTGATGGCCCGCTTCTGCAGCATCGCAGGTCTTGGGCCGGAGGAGGTCCGACCGCTTTCGACCTTGATTCTTGCCCATGAACTGTACTACCTGGTCGGTGCTGCACTGCGGTTCTCGGGCGAATCAGAGGCGGAACAAGCCGAGATTGTGACGGAGATTCGCACCGGCCTTGAACGACTGAGGGGATGGGATCGGGAACGCAAGCTCATGGAGGATGCATTTCTCGTTGGCGAGACCACGGACTCGTAGAACAGGTCCGTCAGGGCCACGCCAGGGTACCGTCTCCTGTCGGGGATGGGATGGATTCAGCGGCAGGTGGATCGAGGGAGAGGGAACAGAGCACGACCCGGAGGATGTGGGCAACGCACTTAGGCGAGGGTCGGTTCCAGTTCATTCATTTCGAGTTTCAGCTCTTCCCACTCCCAGAGGGTTGTCTCTACCCCTTCGAATCCTGCCCCCGCTACTGAAGCCTAAAAGGCACAAGGACTTATGCTTGTGCCTCTTTTTCGCTTTGCTCCGAAGGCCGAACTCGTCGGGGTAAGACCCCGGAGGTTGATGGGACAGCGACGTTCTCAGGGTCTGTCAGCCTCGCCAAGTCCTAGAGGCTCGTTCATGCTGCCGATTCTGTAGCCCTCGAGATCCAGTGATACGTAGGCAAACCCCAGCCCCTTCAGTTCTCTGGTGATGGCGACACGCACCTCTTCCCGAGCGAGGTCCTCTATGCGAATCGCTTCCACCTCGATGCGAGCAAGACCGCCATGATCCCTCACCCTGAGTGCGTCGAAGCCCTGGTCATGAAGGAGTCGCTCCGCTTGCTCGATCCTATTGAGCTTCTCGCGGGTTATGGTCTCCCCATATGGGAGGCGGGATGCCAGGCATGCTGCGGCAGGCTTGTTCCAGGTTGGCAGACCCATCCGCCTGGAGAGCTCGCGAATGTCGGCCTTGCTCAGGCGGGCCTCCATTAAAGGATCACGGATCCCGAGTTCGGCCCCAGCCTTGAGGCCCGGCCGATAGTCTCCGGCGTCGTCATCGTTGGCTCCGCTAACCACAGCGGTGAAACCGCGTTCTTTCGCAATCGAGATCAGCCGAGAGAACAGGTCATGTTTGCAGAAGTAACATCTCTCCACAGGGTTGGCAGTGTACTGCGGGTTGTCCATCTCGCCCGTCGGCGTTTCCACCAATTCCACACCCAGTCGGGCCGCGAGATCGCGTGCGCTGGCCAATTCCCGTTGCGGCAGGCTTGGCGAGACGCCGATTGCCGCCAGAACGCGGTTGGCCCTCAACGTCTCAACCGCCAGAGCCAGTAAGAACGTGCTGTCCACGCCAGCGGAGAATGCCACAACAACATTCCCCAACTGGTGCAGGATCGACCGGCATACCGCCAGCTTGTGATCAATGTCTTCCGGTTTCTCAGCATGGACTGCATTCCCTGTCATCGCATTGCTCCGTAGCGTTCACATCGGTAATCCGACGAGAGCGTCCCCCGGGACCTCGGCCAGGTTGTCGCCGGATGCTCATGATTCGTTGTCGCATGCAGAAGTGGCATTCCTCGGCCGTCTCCAAGATGCAGGCCTTTGAGGGGTATATCTCATACAGACGACGGTACGCGGTCGGCGTCATGTTCGGCATCAGGACGTTGGCCCCCCGCTGGAGTCCCAACTCACGTCCTTCAGCCCGATTGAGCGTCGCCAGGGCCGTGGTGCTGGGGATATTGGCTTCGGGACACGCCAGGCGCGCCAGCGCAATCAGCTTGTAGGTCATCCGTTCTGTATTCGGGGCCTGTTCCTCAAGAGACAGTTGTCCGTCCTGCTGAGTACGTCCCAACGGCGTCTCATCGTGCGGGATGAACGGTCCCACGCCAACCATGTCCAGATCAAGTCGGACGAACCAGAGGACATCGTCGACCAAGTCTTCATAACTCTGACCCGGAATTCCGCACATCACGCCGCTGCCGGTCTCGTAGCCCATCTGCCGCAGCCGCCTGAGCATCTCGAAGCGATCTCGGCTCTGGCCGAGCAGTGGGGGATGGATGCGGGAGAACAACTCCGGATTGGACGTCTCGAAGCGCAGTAGATACCGATCAGCACCCGCCTGTCGCCAAAGGAACAACTCCTCGTCTGTCCGCTCCCCAAGGCTCAGTGTCACCGCCAACGGGTGCCGGGACTTGATCTCGGCTACGAGATCAGCAATCACTGAACTCGTGAGGGCAGGGTCTTCACCGGCTTGGAGAACGACCGTGCCATATCCGAAGCTTGCGGCCATCCCGGCACAGGCAAGGATTTCGTCAGCCGTCATGCGATATCGCACGAGGTTCTGTCTGCCGGCTCGAATGCCGCAGTATGCGCAGTTCCGACGGCAGTGATTGGATATCTCCAGCAGGCCGCGCAGATGGACCTCATCACCGACATGCCTCCTGCGAACCTGATCGGCTGCTTCCCACAGGCCAGCAAGTCTTGTTGGATCATCTTCGCGGAGCCAGTCGAGTATTTCTTGCCGGGTCAGCATCTCGCCCCCTCATCACCACGGGTCAACTCCAAACCAAGGTCTGCTGCCATCTGAATGTCTATCTCCGCACTTCGGCCGGTCGTGGTCAAGTAGTGGCCCACCATCAGACTCGTGGCTCCGGCGAAGAAGACCCAACTCTGCAGGTCGCGTAAGAGCCGCCGTCCGCCGGCAATCTTGACGTTGGTTGTGGGCAAGATGCAACGGAACAAGGCAATAATGTGGAGGCATTCCCGCGGGGAGAGTGGCCTCATATCCGCCAATGGAGTGCCGGGACGAGGATCGAGGAAGTTCAGTGGGACCACGTCGGGTTTGACCGAGTTCCGGAGGGTCATGGCCAACTCGATGCGATCGGTCCAGGTCTCGCCGATGCCGAAGATGCCGCCACAGCACAGGGCCATGCCGGCGTCGCGAGCGGCACGCAGCGTTAAGAGGCGGTCATCATAGCTGTGGGTGGTCACGACGCGTGCGAAGTGCGCGCGGGAGGTTTCCAGGTTGTGATTGTAGCGGACTACGCCTGCTGAGCGCAGACGCCGGGCGGTTGCGGAGTCGAGCTCGCCGAGGGAGGCGCAGGCAGAAGGCAATCCTTCGTTTCCGAGCGCGGCATTCAGCGCTTCGATTGTACGCAGGTCATTATCAGTGGGCCGGCGGCCGGGGGTGACCACGCAGAAGCAGGACGCGTGTGTCCGTCCAGCGGCTCTGGCTGCCTCGAGGAGACGACTATGGTCGGAAGGTCGAAGGTCGCGCGTTGCCGGGACATGTTGTCCGGACTGTCCGCACCAGGCGCAGTCCTGGTCGCACCCGCCGAGACGCCCGGGTGCGATGCAGCAGAAGTTGATGCGACGACCGAAGAAGCGCTCCCGAATCCGGCTCGCCCAGTATAGAAGGTCCGTGAGGCGATGGGGGTCAAGTTCCGCGATAGTGCGCGCTTCGGCGTCCGAGAGGAGCTCACCCTGCATCACACGTCCAGCCAGATATTCCGGTGCGGGCTGCGTCACAAGCACCTCCTTATTCGTCTTCGGCGTTCTCAATGATGCCGCCGGCGAGGACGATGTCGCCGGCATAGAGGACGGCGGATTGACCGCGGGCAGCGGCTGGATGGGGTGTCTCAAATCGCACTTCGGCACGCCCTTCAGCAAGAGGCCTGACCGTGCAGGGCTGCTCCAACTGGCGATAACGGACCCTCACGGAAGCATTGAACATCTCCGAAGTGGCAGGCACGGCACCCCAGTTCACCCCGCTGATGATGAATCGGTCCACGTTCAGCTCTTCGCGAGAGCCCACGACCACGGTATTGGTGGCCGCGTGAACACTCAGGACGTAACGAGGCACGCCGAAAGCCAATCCCGTTCCGCGTCTCTGGCCGACGGTGAAACCGGCTGAGCCACGGTGAGTCCCTACAACTTCGCCGTTCCTGTTGGTGATTGGTCCCGGTTCCAGTGAGGTCGGAAACCGCTGCGCGAGAAAGGCACGGTAGTCGGTGCCTTCGAGAAAGCAGATGTCCTGGCTTCCGGGCTTGGCGTGGACGTTCAGTCCGAACGACCGGGCCAGCGTGCGAGTCTCCTCCTTGGACATCTCGCCCAGCGGAAACAACGCGCGGGAGAGTTGCTTCTGGGAGAGCGCGTAGAGGAAGTACGACTGGTCAACAGCGGGATCGGCTGCCTTCCTGAGCAGACACCTTCCGGCATTCCCGTTGCGCTCCACTCGAGCGTAATGTCCGGTTGCCACGAACTCAGCCCCGAGCGTCTCGGCAAGACTCAAGAGGTGTCCGAATTTCACGGTGCGGTTGCACTCGACGCAAGGATTCGGCGTCTGGCCACGGAGGTAGGACCGGCAGAAGTAGTCCACTACGGCCCGCTGGAAGCGCTCCTCATAGTTGAGCACGTAGAAAGGGATGTCGAGCCTGTGAGCTACCCGACGAGCGTCGTCCATGTGACGCAGGCCGCAGCAGGTGCGCTCTTCCGACGATTGCCCGTTTGTCGGCGACAAACGCAGTCCGATGCCTATGACGTCATGCCCCTGTTCTTTGAGCAGAGCAGCTGCGGTGGAGGAGTCTACACCTCCCGACATGGCCACGACAACGCGCACGAGGCGACCTTTCACAGAGGGAGATTCGGTCTCTCTCAAACCGCCCTGACATCCAGGGGAGACATTCCGCGCAGCCGCTCTACGGCTTCGGCCAGACGCTCTGCAACGAAATCCATTTGCTCCTCGGTGTTGTCCCGTCCCAGCGAGAACCGCAGGCTCCCGCGGGCAAGCTCCGGGGCCACCCTCATGGCCGAGAGCACGTGGGACGGTCCCAGGGAGCCCGAGGTGCATGCGGAACCGGTGGAGACAGCAATGCCGCAAAGGTCCAGCGCGAGAAGCAGAGACTCTCCTTCGACCCCCTCGATGCTCAGGTTGAGGATATTGGGCAGCCTTCTGCGAGGGTGTCCGTTGAGGTGGACATTCGCTATGGACTGCGCAACGCGATGTTCCAGCCGATCTCGTAGCGCCGCGAGGTGTTCCGAGGCGCAGGAAATATCTTCCGTTGCCAAGGCTATGGCCTTTGCGAAGCCCACGATGCCCGCAACGTTCTCGGTTCCAGGGCGTCTCCCATGCTCATGGTGCCCACCATGGAGCAGTGGGTCGATTCTCGTGCCCTTGCGGATGTAGAGCGCCCCCACACCTTT
>CAZVTD010000140.1:0-6731 GCA_964629945.1 uncultured Planctomycetota bacterium
CGAGGACAGCGACGAGAGCCTGATGCTGGACCCGGAAGCGGCGGAAGACGCGGTGGGGCCGCGGACCCGCGCGATCATCCCCTGCCACATGTGGGGTCTGGTGTGCGACATGGACGCGATCATGCGCGTGGCGCGCAAGAAGAAGCTGCTGGTTCTGGAGGACGCATGCCAGGCGATCGGCGGGGCGTACAAGGGAAAGAAGGTGGGGTCGATCGGGAAGGTGGGTGCGTTCAGCTTCAACTTCTACAAGCACATCACGTGCGGGGAAGGCGGGGCGGTGGTGACGAATGACGCGAAGGTTGCGGAACGGATCCACTGCGCGGTGGACTGCTGCGGGTTCTTCTGGAACGAGGACCGGTCGGACTTCCGGGGCTTCGTGACGAACAGCTCGCGTGCGTCGGAGTTCGAGGGGGCGATCCTGACGGCACAGCTGGGACGGCTTCCGGGAATGATCAAGGCGCTGCGTCAGCAGAAGAAGCGGATCATCAGGGAGACGAGCGACGTGCTGCAGCACATTCCGTATCGGGACGTGAACGGGGACTGCGGTTCGACGGTGGCGTTCCAGTTCAAGACGGCCGAGGAAGCGAAGACGTTCGCGGAGAAGTCGGGCGGGAACCTGGTAAGCCGGACGGGCCGACACAACTTCTTCGACTGGGCGCCGATCCTGCATCACGAGGGTGGACATCACCCGGCGATGAACCCGTACAAGATGGCGGCGAACCGGAAGTGTCGTCGGAACTACCCGGCGGGGATGTGTCGACGGACGGTGGATATCGTGAACCGGACGGTGAAGTTCGGGAACCATCCGGATCGGAAGGCGAGCGAGGTGAAGGCCCTGATTGAACGGATGAGAAACGCGGCGAAGTGAGCGGCGACTTTACGAGACAGGGAGAGGATGATGATCAAGTTATTTGACGCCCAGGCGGGTTTCGGGGGCGCTAAGCCGGGACAGGAACGGATTCCGTCGGCGGAAGAGCTGACGGGTCACATGAAGCGTCTGTCGATCGGGCGGGCCCTGGTCCGGACGGATTTCGAGGACATGGACCGGAACTATATGCTGTCGAACGAGCTTCTGTACGAGGCGTGTGCGAAGCACAAGGGTCTGGTGGCGTGTCCGACGGTGCTGCCGGCTTCGGGTGGGGACGTGCCCGGCGAAGTGGAGCAGGTGGAGGAACTGATTGCGAAGGGGGCCGGGGCGGCGACGATCCGTCCCAAGAAAGACGCGTGGAGCCTGGCGGAGTGGTGCAGCGGGAAACTGATGAACGCGCTGATGGAGCGTCGGGTTCCGGTGCTGTGCCGGTATTCGTCCTTCACGCTGGAGGAGATCGGGGTGCTGGCGAAGAGCTATCCGGTCCTGCCGATCATTCTGTATCAGGCGGGATATCGCGATCAACGGACGCTGGTTGCGCTGCTGCAGCAGTTCCGGAACGTGCACCTGGTTCTGGGGAGTCCGTACAGCGTTCACCGGGGCGTGGAACTGCTGGTGGAGAGGGTGGGGGTGAAGCAACTGTTGTTCGGGACGGGATTCCCGGCGTCGGACCTGATGCCCGGGATCACGGTGCTGATGTATGCCCAGATCAGCGAGGAGGACAAGCAGCTCATCGGGTCGGGGAACCTGGACCGGCTGATCGGAGGGATCCGGAAATGAAGACACTTCTGGAGAAGGGCCGGCTGGGAGAATTGCTGTCGGCGTACGAGATCATCGACATGCACGCGCACCTGTATCTGGGTGCGCCCGCGGGGAAAGCGGCGGCGGACGAGCTGGTCTGGGCGATGGACCGCTCCGGGGTGAAGACGGCGGTGGTGAGCTCGCTGGGCGCTGGGGATTTCCGCATCGAACGGTGCAACGAGGAGATGCTGGCGGCGTTGAAGAAATATCCTGACCGGCTGATGGGGTATGCTTACGTGTGGGCCGGGGACGGGCCGGCGGTCAAGACGGAGGTCCTGAAGCGGTTGAAGCAGGGGTTCGTGGGGATCAAGATGCACGAGTGTGCGGGATATGAGTATCTGGACGCGGGATTCGCGCCGGCGTTCGAGATTGCGAACGAGCGGGGTCTTCCGGTTCTGCTGCACACGTACGGGGGACAGCATGGGCTGTCGGAACAGGGTCCGAAACTGGCGACGCGCTACCCGGGGGTGAAGTTCATCTTTGCGCACGCGGGGGCACAGAAAGTGGAAGAGCACATCAAGATCGCACAAGACCACGAGAACGTGTGGCTGGAGATCTGCACGAGCAGCTGCACGTATCGCGCGGTGGAGACGCTGGTGGCGAACGTGCCGGTGGAACGGATCGTGTGGGGTTCGGACGACCTGCCGCTGAACATGTCGCACCAGGTGGGGAAGGTTCTGGGCGCGGAGATCCCGGAAGCGGTGAAGGTGAAGATCCTGTCGAAGAACGCGAAGGCCCTGTTGGGGAAGGCGTAGTCATGAGCGGACGAAGAGCAAAGGACGAGGCGGCGGGGAGTTTGCTGGCGAAGGGGTTGTCGGGCGAACCTCTGACGGGATATGGGGTGATCGACTTCCACGGGCACCTGACGCGGTGGGAGTTTCCGATTCCGGACACGTCGGCGGCGGGGATCGTGACGGTGATGGACCGCATCGGTGTGGAGCAGATCTTCGTCAGCTCGCTGGAGTGCACGGGGGCACGAACCGGGCCGGGGAACGACGAAGTGCTGGCGGCGATGCGGGAGTTCCCGGGACGGTTCCTGGGGTACGTGACGGTATGGCCCGAGAGCACCCAAGCGGTTCGGACGGAAGTGGAGCAGCGGCTGGCGGAAGGATTCAGCGGGGTGAAGCTGCACATCGCCAACGGGTTCGACTATACCCACCCGAATTATGCGCCCGCGTATGAGATTGCGGATGAGCGGCGGCTGCCGGTGCTGGTGCACACGTACGGGAGACAGCGGGGGCTGGAACAGATTCCAGGCCTGGCAAAGCTGTATCCGGGGGCGAACTTCCTGCTGGCGCATTCGGGGGTGGATGCGGTGGAGGAATACATCCGCATGGCCGGGGAGCATTCGAACGTGTATCTTGAGCTGTGCGGGAGCATGTGCGCGTACGGGCTGATCGAGAAGTTTGTGAAGAGCGTGCCGGTGGAAAAGATCCTATGGGGATCGGACACGTATTTCATCAACATGGCCCACCAGATCGGTCGGGTGCTCGGGGCCGACATTCCGGAAGAGACGAAGAAGAAACTGCTTTCGACGAACGCGAAACAGTTATTGGGGATGATCCGACGGTAGGATAGTTCAAGACGTGCCGACGGATACTGGAGGAAGAAGGTCTATCATCAGACGCTGTGGTGGTTGCATCGATCGGCGTTGTGGCGGAGTGGGCACAGGAGTCTGCGAAGGAGTGGGGCAGGATGCCTGAATCGTCGCGCAGCGGAAATCTCATGTCGAAACGAGATCGCCTGGCCAGAAGCCTCGGAAGCGTGGGGCTGTTGCGGCTGTTATGGCTCTGGCGACGATTGGTTCCAGACCGATTGATGGTGGTCAACTACCACCGAATTCTGGATCCCAAGGAGGATTTCCACGAGGACCGAGGTCTTCTCGACGCCACGCTGGCGAACTTCCGATGGCAGATGCAGCTGCTTTCGGAAGAGACCGCGGTGCTGAACACGGAACAGGCCTACGCCTTCCTGAAAGGAGGGCGGTCATCAGGACGCCGGCCTCAGGTTATGATCACGTTTGACGACGGCTACGTGGACAACTTCACCAATGCGTTTCCAATCCTGAAGGAATTGGGGTTGTCGGCTGTTTTTTTCATCCCGACGGCGTATGTGGAGACGACACGTCGATTCTGGTGGGACCGGGTCGCCCGTCTTGTGAACGCGGGCTGGCGCTGGGACGGCGAGGTGGCGGCCCAGGAAAACAGCGCTCAGGCCAAGCGACGTCTTTACGATTTTCTCAAGGGACTTCCGGCCGAGCAGCGGGATTCACTTCTGGACGAGGGTGAAAGGCAGAAGGGAATCACGAGGGAGACCAACGAACGCGTGGTGATGAACTGGGAGGAGATCAAGACCCTCGTCGAGAACGGCATGGAGATCGGCGCACACTCCCACAGTCACAGGAACCTGGCACGACTGTCTCCGGACGCACTGAAGATGGAATTGAGCGAAGCCAAGAGGATTCTGGAAGAGCAACTCGGACGAGCCATCACAACCATGTCTTACCCCTTCGGGGGGCGGCCCGATGTGACCGACCAGGTCAAGCTTGCGGTTCGGGAGGCGGGCTACGACATGGCGTTCTCCTACATGGGAGGGAGCAACAGGCGCGGCAAGTGCAACCTGATGGACCTGAAGCGCAGCTCTGTGGAATGGAGGACGAGTCGAGCGCTTTTCAGGGCGAAACTTGTGGCACCTAGCGTGTTCGCCCCGCGCGCAACGCAACGGGTCCGGTGAAGCGGAGTTCGGGAGCCAACAGGGTCACAGCCGGTTCCTCTTCTTTTTTCGGGCCTTGCTGGTCAGCACGGTCTGAATCATTCCCTGTGATTCGCGGGACTTTCCCTGGATATCCAGGATGAGGTCACGGAGTCGAGCGGCTTCCTCGAAGTCGAGGTTGTCGGCGGCGGTGAGCATGTCCTGCTCGAGCTGGCGGACGTATTCGGTCTTTTCGAGGTCGGTCGGGTCGCGATGGATGATCTCGCGCATGGTCTTGCGTGCGGCGATTTCGGTTTCGATGCCGGCACGGATGGCCTTGCGAACGGTCTCGGGCGTGATGCCATGCTCGGCGTTGTAGGCAAGCTGGATTTCCCGACGACGGTTGGTCTCGGAGATGGCCTTTTCAATGGACCGGGTGATCTGGTCGGCGTAGAGGATGACTTCGGCGTTGACGTTTCGCGCGGCGCGACCGATGGTCTGAATGAGAGAGGTTTCCGAGCGCAGGAAGCCCTCGCGGTCGGCGTCCATGATGGCGACAAGCGAAACTTCGGGGAGGTCGAGCCCTTCGCGGAGGAGGTTGACGCCGACGACGACGTCGAAGTTGCCGAGCCGGAGGTCCTTGAGGACCTGGACGCGCTCGATGGCGTCGAGCTCGGAGTGGAGGTAGGCGCCCTTGATCCCTTCGGCCTGGATGTAGGTGGAGAGTTCCTCGGCGAGGCGCTTGGTGAGGGTGGTGACGAGGACGCGTTCGTGGACGGCGACCCGCTTGCGGATCTCTTCGATGAGGTGGAGGACCTGGGTGTGGGCGGACTCGACGCGGATGTGAGGGTCCACCAGGCCCGTGGGACGAATGATCTGCTCGACGACTTCACCTCCGACCTTTTCGAGTTCGTAGGGTCCGGGGGGGGCGGAGACGAAGCCGGGCTGGCCGATGAGCTGTTCGACCTCGTCGAAGCGCAAGGGGCGATTGTCGAGCGCGGAGGGAAGGCGGAAGCCGTGCTGGACGAGGACTTCCTTGCGGGAGCGGTCGCCGGCGAACATTCCCCGGACCTGGGGAAGGGTGACGTGTGATTCGTCGATGATGAGGAGGTAGTCCTCGGGGAAGTAATCCAGGAGGGTGTAGGGGCGCTGTCCGGGGAGCCGGCCCGAGAGGTGCCGGGAATAATTTTCGATGCCAGAGCAGTAGCCGATTTCGGTCATCATTTCCATGTCGTAGCGGGTGCGCGCTTCGAGGCGCTGTGCTTCGAGGAGTTTGCCCTGGGAGCGGAATTCGATGAGACGATCGACGAGTTCCTGTTCGATGGAGTTGAGTGCGGCGTCGATGCGCTCCTGGGGCATGACGAAGTGCTTGGCCGGCCAGATGGTGAGGTTCTGGTGACGTGCGAGTTCCTCGCTGGTGAGCGGGTCGATGGAGACGATGGAATCGACGGCGTCGCCGAAGAGCTCGACGCGATAGGCGAACTCCTCGTAGGCGGGATAGATTTCGAGGACGTCGCCCCGGACGCGGAAGGTGCCGCGCTTGAAGTCCACGTCGTTGCGGGAGTACTGGATTTTGACGAGGCGCATGAGGACCTGGTCGCGCTCGACGGTCTGACCGACAGCGAGATTGACCATCATCTCCTGCCAGTCTTCGGGGGCGCCGAGGCCGTAGATGCAGGAGACGGAGGCGACGATGATGACGTCGCGTCGACCCATGAGGGAACTGGTGGCGGAGAGACGGAGACGGTCGAGGTCCTCGTTGATGGAGGCGTCCTTCTCGATGTAGATGTCCTTCTGGGGGATGTAGGCTTCGGGCTGATAGTAGTCGTAGTAGGAGACGAAGTATTCGACAGCGTTTTCCTGGAAGAAGTCGCGGAACTCGGAGTAGAGCTGGGCGGCAAGGGTCTTGTTGTGGCTGATGACGAGGACGGGACGATTGAGCCGCGCGATGACGTTGGCCATGGTGAAGGTTTTTCCGGAGCCGGTGACGCCGAGGAGGACCTGGTGGGGACGCTTTTCGTCGATGCCTCGCAGGAGGGCTTCGATGGCCTGGGGCTGGTCGCCCTTGGGGGTCATGTCGGTGGTAAGCTTGAAGGTGTCGGCCATGTTCTCCTCCGCGTTCGTGTGGCGCGGGATGTATTCGGGTTCAGGGGGTCGGGGACACAGGTGCGGTTCGGACACAGTTTCGTCCGGCGTTTTTTGCGGCGTAGAGGGCTTGGTCGGCGGCGGCGATGAACTGCTCGGGTTCGTGGAGGTCGTCGGTGAGGGCGGCGACGCCCAGCGAGACGGTGACGTCGATGGATTCGCGTCCGGCGGGGCGGAACTTTCGGGTGTCGATGCGGTTGCGGAGACGTGCGGCGAGTGCTTCCGC
>CAZVTD010000141.1:0-1420 GCA_964629945.1 uncultured Planctomycetota bacterium
TGGAGGATTTCGGGGAGAGGGAGCCGGGCGAGGGCGGGGAGTGGCAGGAAGGCGATGGGGATGAAGCCGAGGGCGAAGAGGAGGAAAAGGATGATGTGGTGGCGACGGACGTGGGCGGTCTCGTGGGCGAAGACGGCCACGATCTCGTCGGGGGTGAGACGTGAGAGGAGGGAATCGGTGATGAAGATGTAACGCATGAAGCGGACGAAGCCGGTGACACAGGCGTTGGCGAGTTGTCCGCCATAGGTGTGCCAGAGGAGGATCTGGCCACAACCCAGACGCGTGGTGCGCAGGAGGTCTTCGAGACGGGAACGGATGGGTCCGGCGGGGTGGGGGGTGGTCTTCCAGAGGTCGCGGAGCAGGTGGGGGTAGAAGAGGTGGGCGAGGGCATAGAGGGCGGGGACGATGAAGTAGGGGAGGCCCGACTTGAGGAGGTCGGCGCGGACGGTCGGGGGGAGGAGGATGCGCCAGACATCGTCGGCCAGGAGGAGCAGGAAGAAGGGGACGAGGAGGAAGAGGACGTAGTGACGGAAACGGAAGCGGAGGTAGTCGGCAAGCGACCAGGTTCCGCGACGGACGAGGAGATCGACGCGATAGAGCGGGACCCAGGCCATGAAGAGCATGAGGAGGAAGGGGAGGAACTTGAGGAGGTCATGCAGGGGAAGGAGGAGGGCGATGGGAGGGAAGTGGCAGAAACGGGGCCAGGTGACGAGGTTCCGGACGGGGAGCGAGGTGTCGATCAGGGCGGGCCAATCGAGGAGGTAGGTGACGGCGGCGAAGTCGAGGAGGAGGAAGATCGAGACGGAGGCACGCAAGACGGTGTAGGCGCGGGGGTGGAGATGGAGGGGGTTGCGCTGGGAGCGGGCGTAGACCCAACGCGCGAAGAGGGCGGCGGGAAGAGGGGCCAGACAGAGGGCGATGAGATTGAGCATGAGCGCAACGGCGGGGTCGAACAGAGGGGATGAGGTGGAGGCAGGGAACTGGCTGGAGATGAGAAAGGCGACGATGATGAGGAGATAAGGACTCATGTTCGGGGTCCGTAAACCGTGCACCGTAAACCGTAGACCGGAAACAGGAAACCGTGAACAGCAACAACAACGAAACAGCAACAACGGCAACAACAACGAAACGGCAACCGTCATCAGGGGATGATCAGGCGAGGGCGAAGTCGAGGAAGAGGCAGCCATTGCGGAGGACGGTTTCCCCGGGGTGGAGGTGGAGGGGTTCGGAGAAGAGGGGGCCATCGGTGACGACGGTGTGGTATTCGCCGTTTTCGCCTGAGGGGTCAACGCCGAGGTCGGCGAGTTCGTCGATGAGGGGATGGTCGAGGGTTCGGCCGATGAAGTCGGGGGGGATGAGGTTGGGCTTGAGGGCGACGGGGGTGGCACGGAAGCCGGCGGCGCGGAACTGAGCGAGGAGG
>CAZVTD010000141.1:1430-6677 GCA_964629945.1 uncultured Planctomycetota bacterium
CGTGTCCGTTCATCACGGCGTGGATATGCTCCACGGAAACCGGCGGCGAGGAACTCATCGAGGAGCTGGCGACGCGGGGCCTGCCAGAGGGGCTCGACGGGGGTGATGGAGGCGAGGGCGCAGACTCGCCGGACCCAATCGAGATGGGCCTGGGTGTCGATGTCGCCGAAGATGCCGATGGAAACCCCGGCGGCGTGGAGTTCGTGGAGGCCATCGAGGAAGGCGGTTTCGTAATCGTTCCAGGAGGCGGCGCGGGAGATCAGGGGAATGTTCAGGGAGACGGCTTGAGCGAGGATGACGTCGCGAGCGAGGCCATGGGAGCGGGAGCGGGTGCCTGATTCGATGAACATGGTGAAGAGGAAGGCGGGCTTTGCTCCGAGAGCGACGGCGCGATGGAGGGCGAGGCAGGAATCCTTTCCGCCCGACCAGGAGGTGAAGACGGGTTGGTTGGCGATCGGCGGGAGCAGCGGGCGTTGCGTCATGAGTGGGCTTTCGACAAGCGAGCAATGTAAAATGGACAACGGCCAATGCAAAACGGGCAAGTGACAGCAACAGCAGCAACAGCGGGATGATGATGGGGGAGTCAGCGCTCCGGTTTCGGGGGAGCGGCCTGGGGTGGGTTTTGGATCTGGTCGAGGAGGAGTTGGACCTGGAGCTGGGTCCGGGGGGTGTGGGTGACGATGAGGAGATGACGGAAGCCGGTGACAGCGGTTTTCTTTTCCGGGCTCCATGAGCCGGGCTCGACGAGGGTGGTGACGACGTTCATGAGACGCTGGAGGAGAAAGTCCGAGTCCTGGATAGAACCGGCGTCTTTGAGAAGGCTGGAGACGTCGTAGAAGCGGGTTTCGGGGAGTTCTTTGGCGGAGTCGGGGTCGGTGATGTAGATTCGGCCTTCACGGTAGACCCAGGCGAGTCCGAGCTGCTGCGTCATGTGGTCGAGGGCGGTACGGACGGTGACGTCGGTGAGCTTGAGGGTGACGGTCATGTCGGGCTTGGGGAGTTTGGCCATGTCGACCACAAGGTTGAGGTTGGCGACGGCGGCGAGGAATTCGAAGGCCTCATGGACGGGCTGGTCGTTGAAGACGAAGGAGACCTTCGTGGTGTCGAGGATTTTGAAGGTGGCTTCGCGGATGGCACGGTCCTGGGCCTGGGCCTGCCGGAGGGCTCGCACGGCATCCTTTTCGTAGTCGTACTGCTGTGCGAACACGAAGCGGGGGGAGAGGCAGAAGAGGGCGAGGAGGAGCGGCAGAAGGACGACGGGATGAAGCTTCATCGTCATCTCCTTTCGGGCAGAGGGGACCGGTGCGGCGCCGGGCTCAACGCTTTCGCGCCCGGGTTCTGGCGTTTTTTGCGCGGTGGTGATTGAGGGGACGGAAGTCGGTTTTGTCGGAGAGTGTGAGGATGGTTTCGGCGAGGAGCTTTGCGGCGTTTTCGAGGTCGGTCAGGGCGATGGCTTCGACGGGGGTGTGCATGTAGCGGTTGGGAATGGAGAGGAGAGCGGCGGCGACGCCTGCGCGGTTAAGCTGGATGGCGTTGGCGTCGGTGCCTGTGGCTCGGGGCTCGCCGGTGAACTGATAGGGGATTTTCTTTTTCTTAGCGGTTTCGACCAGGAGTTCACCGAGGACGGCGTTGATGTTTCCGCCCCGATGGAGGACGGGACCTTTTCCGAGAGAGACCTCACCGGCGACGGTTTTTTCGCCGCCCGGGTGGTCGGTGGCGAAGGTGACGTCGATGGCGATTCCGGCGTGTGGGTCGATGCCGAAGGCGGAGGTTCGGGCGCCTCGGAGTCCGAGTTCCTCCTGGACGGTGGAGACGCCGAAGACGGCGACTTTGGGTTTGCGGTCGGCGAGCAGCCGGAGGGTTTCGGCGACGACGAAGGACCCGACGCGGTCATCGAAGCCGCCTCCGACGGCGATGTCTCCGGCGAGGCGCTGATAGGGCGCGACGAAGGTGATGGGGTCGGAGATGCGCACGAGCTTTTCGGCTTCCTTGCGTGAGGAGACGCCGATGTCGATGAAGAGGGTTTTCATTTCAGCGACTTTTTTGCGGTCGTCGGGGGACATGAGGTGGATGGGTTTTTTGCCGATGACGCCCGGGATGGGCCCCTTGGCGCCATGGAGGATGACGCGCTGTGTGGGGACGATGGATTCATCGACGCCGCCGATGGCACCGAAGTGGATGTAGCCGTCGTCGGTGATGTGCTTGACCATGAGTCCGATCTGGTCGACGTGTCCGGCGAGCATGACGCGGAGTCTGGCTTTTGGGTTGATGACGCCGATGACGTTGCCGTGGACGTCGGAGGAGAGGTCGTCGCAGAAGGGTTTCATGTAGTCGTGGACGAGGATCTGTGCGGGCTCTTCGAAGCCCGAGGGGGAGGGTGTGTTGATGAGATCGGCGAGGAATTTTTCGACGGTTTTGTTCATGGTTCGTTCTCCGGTTCGGGTTCCTGTGCGACAGGTTGAGATGGTTCGGGCTTGAGCTGGGGATCGTTACGGAGTTTAGCGAGCTGAGCGGCGCGGGTGTCGGAATCGGCGTCGGGGCTGAAGTCGAGCTTTCGTGCGGTGAGTTTTTCGAGCGCGGCGAGGGCTGTTTTCCGGGCGTCGGGATCGGGGGCGTCGAGGATCTGGAGGAGCGAGAAAGGAGCGCCGGCGTTTTTGAGTATCCGGGCGGCGAAGTCGGCGAGTGCGGGTTTGGCGTTGGGGTCGGTGAAGGAACGGGCGGCGACGAGGAGGCCATGGGTGTCGTGGAAGTCCAGGAGTCTTTTTGCGGCGACGGTCCAGGCGTTGAGGAGTCCGATTTCCAGGGGAAGTCCTTCGGGGTTGTCCTTGGCGAGTGAAGCGGCCTGATTGGCGGAGACGTCCGCGGTGAGGCGCAGACGTCGGGTGAGCTCTTCGGGGGGAAGCTTCCGGCGCTCGGCGATGTTGGCGTAGAGGAGGACATACTGGGCCTTGGGGGCGAGTTTGACGGAGGCGTGGTATTCGACTTCGGCCTCGTCGAGACGGTTGACCTGGAGGTAGAGGAGCGCGAGGCTGTAATGGTGTGGTGCGGAGGCGGGGTCGAGCTCGATGGCTTTTTTGAAGCAGGCTTCGGCGTCGTCGAAGCGCTCCTGTCGCTGGGCGATGAGGCCGAGATAGGCGTGAGGCATGGATTTTCTGGGGTTGGCCCTGATGGCTCGGTTGAAGGTGTCGATGGCGGCGGGGAAATCTCCGGCGGTGAACTGCTGGTGTCCGCGGACGATGAGTGCGTCGGCATCGTCGTCGGGGGGGAGGAAGGGGATGATGACGACCAGGGCGACGATGGCGAGGAGAAGGACGCCCGCGATGATGATCCAGAGGGTGCGCGTGGGTCGAGGTGTTCCGGCGAGCTGGTCTTTGGGGCGTTTGGGTGTCTTAAAGTTCATGTGCTCTCCCGCGGGGACCCGGGTCCGATGGATCAGAAGTCGGCCATTCCGACGAGAATGTTATAGAAGGCATGGGTTCCGGCTGCAACAGCAAAACCGCGTGCGATGAAGACGGCGCCGAAGGCGAGACCGAAGACGGTCCGCGTGGCGAAGAGGGTCCAGCGGAAGGGATCGGCGCCTGGGCCGAAGTGGTGGACGGCGGCGAAGACGAGCGCGGCGACGAGGGCGGCGGCGAAAGAGGCGGGGAGGGGATGGAACTCGGCGGCCCGGACGAGGATGAAGATGAGGAGCCCCATGAGGATGAAGCGGAAGATGAATTCCTCGTAGACGCCCGCTCCGAGCCCGAAGAAGAGGTTCATGAGGCGGTCGGTGGAGGGTCCCCATGAGTTCCGGACGGGGTGGAAGTTGACGATGACGTAGGGGAGCATGAGGACGGAGGCGTAGAGGATGGATTCGCCGGTCATCCCGACGACGTGGTCGAGCTTGACGGACCAGGAACGCCTGGAGAGGATCTGCCAGGCCAGGAGGGTGAGGATGATGACGGAGCCGCAGAGGAAGAGTCCGGACCATCCGAGGGCGTCGGTGAGTCGGGAGAAGAAGAGTCGGATGAAGTCGTCGGCGAAGTTCCGGAGGACTTCCCTGTTGTAGGGTTTGTGTGCGCTGGTGAGGATGAGTTTGGCGGCACGCTGTCCCCAGAGGACGACCCCGAACTCGTAGAGTGCCATCATGGGGAGGAGGAAGACGAGTGCGTAAACGGGTCTTCGGATGGCCTGCCAATAGGTTTCGGTGGCGAGGGGGAGAGGTTTTGGGGTTCGTGGTGAGGGACGCCGACGTGCGGGTCCGGGCTTCGATCGTGGGGACGAGTTTTTTTTGCGTGCCATCGGGAATCGGGACCTGCAAGAGAAAAGACCAAGGGATTATAGTGAAGGCGGCGTGCGGGGCAAGTAATATGTTGGGAGAGACTGGAAACTGAACAGTGGAAACGGGAAAGTCGACGGCCACGGAGGCAGAGAACCGCGACAACCGCGCAGGCGCAGGGAAGGAGGAAGCATGAGCACGCGGACGACGTTGATGGAGATCTATGAGCGGCTGATGGGGGCGTATGGGCCCCAGCACTGGTGGCCCGGAGAAACGCCTTTGGAGGTGATGGTGGGGGCGGTTCTGACACAGAACACGAACTGGGCCAACGTGGAGAAGGCGATTGCGAACCTGAAACGGGAGGGGCTGTTGAGCGCGGAGGCAATCCACGCGATGGACGCGGAAGCGCTGGGGGAGGTGGTCCGTCCGGCGGGGTATTATCGGGTGAAGGCGGTGAGGCTCAAGAACCTGATGAGGATGCTGGTGGAGGAGTATGGCGGGGAGACGGAGAGGATGTTCGCGACAGGGACGCGGGCGCTGAGGGAGCGGCTGCTGGGGGTGAATGGGATCGGGAAGGAGACGGCGGACAGCATCCTGCTGTACGCGGGGAACAAGGCGAGTTTCGTGGTGGATACGTACACGTACCGCGTGCTGAGACGACACCGGATGATCGACATGGAGGCAGATTACGAGCGGATCAGGGAGGTGTTCGAGGAGTCGCTGGATGAGAACGTGCAACTGTATAACGAGTTCCACGCGCTGCTGGTGAAGGTGGGGAAGGAACACTGCAAGCCGAGGGCACGGTGCGCGGGATGTCCGCTGGAAGCAATGGCGCATGAGGTGGAAGAAGAGGAAATGATTTGAGGCGCCTGACAGAATTCTGTTTTTGTCGCCGGGCCTTGGGGCGACGAAGCTCATTCCGTCAGGCGCTTCCGGCATCGCAAGCAGGTTGGGGCGGCGGAGGCGTCAAGGATCGACGGCATCGGGGC
>CAZVTD010000142.1:0-6662 GCA_964629945.1 uncultured Planctomycetota bacterium
TGGGGTGTGGGTCCGGAGCCGGGGAGGATGGTGCTGTTGGGGACGGGGCGGATGGGGCTGGCGGGCGTGGTCCGCAGACGCCTGATGGGATGAGGGGCTGAAGACAACCCGGTCGGTGAGGCCGGGAGAGAGAAGTCTGATTCGGGAGACACCCCTCCGGGTCATGCCCGGAGGGGTGTTTCAATCCGCAGCCCGCTGTTCCGTCCCGTTTCCGTGTTCCGTCCCTCTCTGTCCAGCGGAGACGCTCCGTGAAGATGGTCCCCTGCGCGAGGGACAGCACGAGAGAGGTCGTCGGGAAGCGGGGAAAAGGCGGGTGAAAGGGGCTTGCCTTCCACCCGTCAGCGGGATAGTAATAATAAGAGGAAGGAGGAAAAACGGGGATGAAGAAGGCGCCGATGTGTCGTCGCGAGATGATTTTGCGTTATCTGAACGGAGGGGAGTCGACGTGCAAGGTGTCCTCCATCGCGAAGCGTCTGAAGTGCTCGACGAGGACGATCCGTCGTGACCTGGCACGTCTGGAAGGAGAAGGCGTGCTGGTGCGTCTCCACGGGGGAGCGCTGGCGACGCCGAGGGTGAGGCTGGCGTTCACCCTGGCGGAACGCGTGAAGCAGAACCGTCGTCAGAAGGCGGCGATCGGTCAGACCGCGGCACGAATGGTGAAGCCCGGGGAACGGATACTGATCGGACGAGGCACGACGGCGATGTCGATGGCCCGAGAGCTTCGGAACCGCGAAGACGTGTTCGTGGTGACGGCGAGTCTGGCAATCGTCTCGGTGCTTCTGGGGGCGAAGGGGGTGAAGTGCGAACTGGTGGGGGGGATGATCGGACAGGACTCGCCGGATCTGTATGGTCCCCTTCTGGAAGACCACCTGTCGCGGGTGCACGTGGACCGTGTGTTCGTGGGGACGGACAGCATCTCGGCGAAGGGGATTCTGACGGAGATCAATCCGCAGGAAGCACGGGTGAACCGTCTTCAACTGCAGAGTTCTCAGCACGCGGTGCTGCTGGTGGATTCGAGCAAGGCGAACTTTCATGAGTTCACGCCTTTCGGGAACCTGGACCAATTCGAGACGCTGATCACGGACGACGGGATGCCGAAGGATATTCTGGAGGCGGCGCGTGCGCTCGGCGTCGAGACGATCGTCGTAAAACCGCAGTAGTCACCCTCGTGCAAGACATCTCGGAACCGTCGAGGAAAGAGTTCGTCCTTGACGGTTCCGATCATTTCCGAAAGCGCCCCGGAAAGGGGCCATTCCGCCGTAAGAATACTTTGGCCACGCGGACATATAAGCGGTAGAATCCCGCGTTTGCGGCGAGAGTTCCGAAAGAATCAGAATAAACCGGATGAGGGCGATTCCAGATAGGAGAAGCGAGATGAATATTGTGAAGGCCGCATGTGCGGTGGTGATGGTTGCGGTTGTGTGTGTTGGCACAGGACACGTGTGGGGTCAAGGGGCGCCAGGGGAACCCGCCGGGGTGGTGGTTCTGGACACGTTCAGCATGTGGAGGATGAGCAGTGAGTTGGGGCCACCGATGCTGGAGAACGGGAAGCCGGCGGACATGGGCTGCGTGTGGCTGAACAGTGAGACGCCCGTGATGACGGGCGAGTGGATGCAGGCGGAGTTCGACGACGTGCTCTGGAACCGCGGCCCACTGACACTGGCGACACGGTCGGCGATGGCGCGCGGGGTGTACGTTCGCGGGAAGTTCACGGTGACGAACGCGGGAGCGGTCAAGGGATTGACGCTTTCGATGAGCTATCACGGCGGGATCGCAGTGTACGTCAACGGGACGGAAGTGGGACGGGAAAATCTGGAGAAGGACGCGAAGCTGGCGAAGGGACCGGCGGGGGCCGACCGGAACCTGGCACTGGCGATTCCGACGAAGGTCCTGCAGCGCGGGGTGAACGTGGTGGCGATCGAGGTGAGGCCCGCGGCGTATCCGTCGGAGACGAAGGACTTCGGGGCACCTTCGGCGCAGATCATCAGCGCGGCGCTTTCGGCGGGAGCGGAGGCGGGGCTGCAGGCGTGTCCGAGGCGTCCGAAGGGTTTCCAGGTGTGGAACGCAGACGTGCTTTCGACGGACCTGAGCGTGGACTATGAGAACGCGTCGGAAACGCTGAGGCCGGTGGTGATCGTGGGGGCACGGAATGGGCTGTTCAGCGGAAAGGTGGTGGTGGGCTCCACGGAAGCGATCAAGGGATTGAAGGCAACGGCGGGCGCACTGAAGAACGGGGACAACAGCATCCCGGCGACGGCGGTGCGCTTCCGATATGGGATGGGCTGGGGCTACAACCGGGCACTGGCCGACTGGGCCGGGGGACAGCGGGGATATAGTCCGTATCCGGTCCAGGCGAAGCTGCTGGACGCGCTGACGGATGAGCCGCTGGCGGAGTATGCGGTGGACCCGGCGGGACGGAACACGGACCCCGGGGTTCCGGTGGGACCGGCATATGTTCCGGGCGCGGTGGCACCGGTGTGGATTCTGGTGGAGGTTCCGAAGGCAGCCGCGGCGGGGGTGTATCGCGGGCAGGTGACGCTGACGGCGGCGGGGATGGGAGCGGTGCAGGTGCCGGTGGAGGTGCGGGTGGCGGACTGGACGATTCCGGAAACGACGGAATGGCGGACGTGGGTGGACATGATCCAGAGTCCGGACTCGCTGTCGCTGGAGTACAACGTGCCGTTGTGGAGCGAGAAGCACTTCGACCTGATCGGGAAATCGCTGAAGGTGA
This sequence comes from uncultured Planctomycetota bacterium, assembly GCA_964629945.1. Classification (GTDB taxonomy): domain Bacteria; phylum Planctomycetota; class DG-23; order DATKVD01; family CAZVTD01; genus CAZVTD01. Next base: position 2,732 of record CAZVTD010000142.1, read on the forward strand.
TCGGGGAGTCGGGGAACCGGATGCTGTATGTTCCGCTGATCTCGCACACGAACCTTGGGAACGAGGAGTCGATGGTGCGGTGGGTGAAGAAGGCGGACGGGACGTATGAGTATGACTTCAGCGTGATGGAGAAGTATCTGGACACGGCGATCAAGACGATGGGGAAGCCGCAGGCGGTCGTGTTGGTGGCGTGGGACATCTACATGATGCCGAACGCGGATTCGGCGCAGGGGATCGAGCAGGACAGCCGGTATCGCGGGAAGGAACTGGTGACGAACAATGAGGTCCTGGCGAAACACCGGACGGGTCAGCCGATGGTGACGCTGCTGGATCGCGGGACGGGGAAGGTGACGATCGAGAACCTTCCGCCGATGTATGACAAGAAGGCGAGTGGTCCGCTGTGGAAGCCGGTGTTCGACGGCATCCGTGAGCGGCTGAAGGCGCGTGGACTGGAGAAGACGATCATGCTGGGGTTGGCCTCGGACATCTACCCGAGCAAGCCCGAGGTGGAACTGCTTTCGGAACTGACGGGGAACGCGCCGTGGGCGGTTCATTCACATCTTGGGAACCCGGAAGGGAAGAAGATTTACGAGATCGCGGACGTTGGGTACCAGGCACGGATCTGGACGGTGAAGTATTCGGACGACGTGAACAAGGCGGGTCACCGGGACAAGGGGAACACGTCGAGTCTGCTGGGCTGGAAGAGTCCGTACGTCATGACGTGCTTCAGCCGGTTGTGGGGTGCGGCGGAGCATCCGTCGGTGCGATGGAAGCAGTATCCGGAGGTGTGCATCACGGCATCCGTGAGGGGACCGGGACGAATCGGGGCGGATTACTGGAGCGCGGTGAAGGACAAGCGCGGCGGACGCCAGGGCCAGGTGAATGACCGGTATCCGGAGAGCTTCCAGCGGATGATGCGGATCATGTATTCGTCGCTTGTGGCGCCCGGGCCGAACGGTCCGGTGGCGACGGACCACATGGACGCGTTCCGAGACGGGGTGCAGGAATGCGAGGCGCGGATCGTGATCGAGCGTGCGATCACCGACGCGAAGCTGAAGGAGAAACTGGGTGCGGACCTTGCGAAGCGGTGCGAGGAGTTCATCCACGCACGACACATGATGCTGTGGCTGAGCCTGAGCAACCTGAACGGCTCGAACACGGGGAAGTCGCCGAACCCGACGATCCTGGCGATGGGCACCGGTGGGTACAACGTGACGGGCGGGAACTGGTACATCGGATCGGGCTGGCAGAACCGGACGATGGAACTGTTCAGCCTGGCAGGCGAGGTGGAGCGGAAGATCGGGAAACAATAAGCGCGAAATGAATCCGAAACAAAGCGGGATGAGACCAGACAGCGGAATCCGCAAGAAGAGGAGAGAGACATGTTGATGAGGGGACTGGTGGTCGCGGCCCTGATGTTATGGGTCTGCGGGAGCGTCGGTGCTGCGGTGGTGGACCTGAGCAAGCCTCTGGAGGTGGACAAGGACACGATCCACCTGTTCCGGTTCGAGGACATGGCGAGCGGGAAGGTGAAGGACGCGGCGGCCGGCGGCGCGGTCGGTGAGGTGAAGGACGCGCTTCCGACGCTGGGACGGTTCGGGGACGGGATGAGCGTGGACGGGGTGAAGGGGTGGGTGGATGTTACGGAGGATAACCAGGGCAGTCCCACAAGTCTGACGGTGGAGTGCTGGGCGAAGTTCCGAGACAAGGCGTCGGGGGACATCCTGTGCCGAAACCAGGGGTACATGATGCGGATCGCGGGGACGGTGACGGCGTCGATCTCGATCGACGGGAAATGGCGTCCTGTGGTGGGATCGATCCCGGTGCCGGTGGACCGCTGGACGCACCTGGCAATCACGTATGACGAGAAGACAAAGAAGACGAGCATCTACGTGGATGGCCAGTTGGACACGTCGAAGGTGGCCGACGGCGTAACAGACGGTAAACTAAGAGCAGGAGATTCGATTCTGAGGATGGGATGCAACACGTGGTCGCCGGCAAGCTCGACGATGAACGGGAAACTGGACGAGGTCCGGGTGTCGAATGTGGCACGGGAATATGCGCCCCTGCACAAGGCGGAAGCGGCGGCGGTTCCGGCGAACACGAACCTGGTGACGAACCCGGGATTCGAGAGCGGACTGTACGGCTGGCGGGTGAACCAGGAGAACAATACGCTTCTGCTGTGGCAGGTGGAGACGGGCGAGGCGCCCCAGGGGAAGTCGTTCCTCCGTGCGAGCGAACAGAAGGTGGGAGACATTATTTCCTATCCGCTCCGTGTGGAGCGCGGGAAGACCCACACGATCTCGGCGATGTTGAAGGCGGAGAAGGCGTGCCAGGCCCACATGGGACTGCGCAACACAGGGACGGGTTCGGGGGTGTCGGGGCCGAGGAAGTCGGGATGGTGCGACATCACGAACGAGTGGAAGCGGTATTCGGTGAAGGCGGAGGTCGGAGAGGACTGGCCGAGCGACATGGCGTACGTGGAGATCGGCGTGTCGGACGGGACCAAGCTGGACATCGACGCGGTGTGCGTGGTCGTGGGAGAGAACAAGGAGTACACGCAGACGGCGGAACAGTCGATCGGGATCGCGACAGCGTTTCCGGCGGGGAACACGTACCTGCTGAAGAGCGGGAGCAAGCTGGATCTGGCGATCACGAACACGGGAGACGCGGCGCGAGACCTGAAACTGGCGTACGAGATCGTGGACTGGCAGGGACAGGCGGCCAAGCAGGAGACGGTGGAGGTGGGCAGGCTGGGACCCGGGGCCAACGTGACAAAGACGCTTGCGCTGCCCGATGAGCGGGTGAGCTGGTATACGCTGACGATGACGATCCTGGACGGGAAGGACGTGCTGGGCGAGACGAAGCGGATCTTCAACGTGATCGAGCCGATGAAGGGCGTGGGCGACGCGATGAGCAGTCCGCTGGGGATGGTGACGCACATGGAACGGGAGCCGAACGCCCACCTGGACTGCAACCTGGGGATGCTGAGCCTGTGCGGGGTGAAGTGGATCCGTGCGTGGTGGGGATGGGGGATGGCGGAGCACGAGAAAGGGGTGTGGACGTGGGACGAGTATGACCGTCAGTTTACCGCGGTGCACAAAGCGGGGTTGGAAGTGCTGCCTGTGCTGCTGCGATATTCGATGCAGTTCGAGGCGGCGTGGTCGGGTGAACTGGAGCCTTACGCGATGCCGCCTTACGACATGGAGCTGTGGGCGAACTTCGTGGAGACGACGGCGAAGCAGTACAAGGGACGGGTCCACGCGTGGGAGATCTGGAACGAGCCGGTGTACAAGATGACGGCGCCGGTGTATGCGGAGCTTCTGAAGAAGAGCTACGACCGGATCAAGAAGGTGGACCCGACGATGGTGGTGGTGGGGAGCGGCGGTGGCGAGGGCGAGAAGGACGGGTACGTGGGGGAAGTGTGCCAGGCGGGGACGGTGAAGGAAATGGACGTGGTGACGTATCACAGCTACAGCGCGCTGGGACGTCCGTTCGAGCAGATGGCGGCGACGGCGGTGCACCAGAGATTCCTGGCGGACAAGTATGGCTGCACGCAGCGGATGTGGCACACGGAACAGGGGACGAAGGCGGACGGTGAAGGCTACATCATGGTGGAGATGAGCGAGGAGGACTGTGCGACGAGTCTGGCGCAGGCGCATCTCTCGGCGACGGGAGCCGGGGTGGAAAAGTTCTTCTGGTTCAGCGCGCAGACGACGCCGAGGTATGGGTGGGCGGTGTTCTACGAGAACTACATTCCGCGTCCGAGACTGATCGCACTGAACGGGGTGGCACGACTTCTGAAGGGCCGTCAGGTGACGGGTCGGATGGAGCTTGGGAGCGGCCAGGTGGCGTGCATTCTGCTGGACGGTCCGGGAGGTGCGGCGGCAGCGTTGTGGAACCTGGACGCCACGATCACGGTGCCGATGCC
>CAZVTD010000143.1:0-6562 GCA_964629945.1 uncultured Planctomycetota bacterium
GGAGAATTGCCGTTTGAACCCGCGCTTGTCGCGGGTGAAGTGAAAACGCTCCTCGTGGGCAAGACGGAGATCGCCCGTCGGCTGGCGGGGCTGGTGAAGGCGCCCTTCGTCAAGGTGGAGGCGTCGAAGTACACGGAGGTGGGATACGTCGGACGCGACGTGGAGAGCATCATCCGGGAACTGGTGGAGATTTCGGTGGCGATGGTCCGGGCGGAGCAGACGGCGGAAGTGGAGGCGAAGGCCGTCGTGGCAGCGGAGGAGAAGCTGCTGGACCTGCTGGTTCCGGCGACGGACGCGTTCAAGGATGAAGCCGACCGGATGGAGCAGCGTCGACGCACGCGGGAGAGTCTGAGGGAGAAACTGAAGGCGGGGAAGCTGGAAGACCGTCCGGTGGAATTGAAGGTGGAAGAACGGCTGGTTCCGGTGCAGATCTTCGGGGCGATGGGGATGGAGTCGATGGACGTGGACCTGCAGAACATGTTCGAGAAGATCATGCCCGGACAGCCCCGGGACCGGAAGCTGACGGTTGCCGAGGCGAGACGGGTGTTGACGGCGCAGGAATGCGAGAAGCTGATCGACCGTCAGAAGGTGACCGAGGAGGCGATTGCGCGTGCCGAGGACAGCGGAATCGTGTTCCTGGACGAACTGGACAAGGTGGCGGGACGGGAAAGCGGACACGGTCCGGACGTGTCGCGGGAAGGAGTCCAGCGGGACCTGCTGCCGATCGTGGAGGGATGCTCGGTCCAGACGAAACACGGGATGATCCGGACGGATCACGTGCTGTTCATCGCGGCGGGGGCGTTCCACGTGAGCAAGCCTTCGGACCTGATTCCGGAACTTCAGGGGCGTTTCCCGATCCGGGTGGAACTGAAAGCGCTGGCGAAGGAGGACTTCGTGCGCATCCTGACGGAGCCGGATAACGCGCTGACCAAGCAGTACGAGGCGCTGCTGGCGACCGAAGGGGTGAAGGTGCGGTTCACGAAGGCGGGGATCGACGAGGTGGCGGAGGTGGGGGCGCTGATCAACGGACGGGCGGAGAACATCGGAGCCAGACGACTGTATACGGTGATGGAGAAGATGTTCGAGGAGGTGTCGTTCCTGGCGCCTGACCCGGAGGTGAAGTCGGTGGTGGTGGACGCGAATTACGTTCGGGAAAAGCTGAAAGAGATCATCGCGGATGAGGATCTTTCGCGGTACATCCTGTAGCATGGAAGTCAACAAGGAGTCGGAAGATGCTGGGGGGCGTGTATCTGGCGATCGAGAAGTACGGTCGTGGGAACGCGAAGACGGTGGCAAGACGGTTGAACTGGCTTCCCGCACACTTCATCCAGGGATTGGCCAAGGCGAAACTGGTCCGAACGCTGCGTCACGTGTGGCGGAACTCACCGATGCAGCGGGAACGCTGGGCGAAGGCCGGGATCCGGCTGAAGGACCTGCGCGGCCCCGAGGTGCTGGAACGGCTGCCCTTCCTGAGAAGCGAGGACCTGCGGGAATGTCCGGAGGAGTTGTTCTGCGTGCCGACGGAAGAGCTGGTGCACGTGATCGCGACGTCGGGGACCAAAGGCACCGCCAAGCGCGTGTATTTCACGGCGGATGACATGGCGGCCCAGGCGGGAATGATCGGGACGAACCTGCGGCGGCTTCCCGGAGCGAGCCGCGTGCTGACGATGTATCGGATGAAGCTGCCGACGTGGCCGGCGGGCATGGTCTCGTGGCAAGGGATCGTCAGCGCACGGATGCTGGCCCTGTTGGCGGGAACGGACACGTGCGCGGAGGAGCAGGTCCGCTACATCCGGGACTACCGGGTGAACGTCATCATGGGGGTGCCGAGCTACGTGCACCGGGTCACCCTGGAAGGCGGGGGGAACCTGAAGGAACTCGGGGTAAAGTATCTGCTGCTTTCGGGGCAGCCCTGGACGGAGAAGTGTCGCCAGGAACTGGAAGCGGCGTGGGGCGCCAAGGCGCTGGACGCCTACGGGACGAACGAGTGCGGGTGCGGGATCTCGTCGGAGTGTCTGGAACAGGACGGACTGCACGTGTCGGAGGCGGACTTCTGGCTGGAGATCGTGGACCCGGTGACGGGGAAAGTGCTGGAGGACGGTCAGGAAGGCGACGTGGTGGTGACGACGCTGAGCCGGCGGGGCATGCCGCTGGTTCGGTACCGGATCGGGGACCTGGCGAGCCTGTGTCCGCGGGAAGGACGCTGTCGATGCGGCCTGGCGGTGCGGAAGATGTCGCGGATTAAGGGACGCGTGGACGACATGCTGTTCGTGGGTAACGGGATCAACGTGTATCCGGACGAGATCGACCGGGCGGTTCTGCGGTCGCAGGGCGTGACGGACTATCAACTGGTGATCGAGCGGGACCGCTACCGGGACGTGATGCACCTGACGGTGGAGGTGAGCGGAGGCAACGGCCAGGAACACATGGCGCAGGAGATGTGGGGCGCGCTGAAAGAGGTAGAGGCGATCCGCGAGGCGGTGGACGAGACGAAGATGGTGGAGTTCGGACGCTTCCAGACGGTGCCGTCGGGAGCCCTGGCCGAGGGTCGAACGAAAAGCGTGCGAATCGTGGACAAGCGCGAGAGAGACCGCTGAGAAGGGGATGCGTATTGAGATTTTTTGATTGGTTCTACGTTGCGGTGGACCGCTACGGTCGACCGGATCCGAAGGGACTGGCCAAGCGATTGAATCATGTTCCGGGGTGGTTCATCCGCCGGATCGCAAAGGCGAAACTGGCATCAGTTCTTCGGCACGTGTGGCGGAACTCGCCCGTCCAGAGGGAGGCATGGCAGAAGGCCGGGGTGCGGTACCGGGACCTGGGGAGGCCCGAGGTGATGCAGCGGATTCCGTTCTGCGACGTACAGCACCTGACGGACGAGCCGGAGGCATACGTGTGTGTCGCACGGGAGGAACTGCTCCACGTGCTGACGACGTCGGGGACCACCGGACACGCAAAGAAGCTGTATTTCACGCGGGACGACCTGATCCGCCAGACCCGCATGCTGGGCACGAACCTGCGACGACTCCCGGGGGCAAGCCGAGCGATAGGCATGTTCCGGGTCAACGATCCGACGTGGTCGGCCGGGGCCGTGGTGAGACGGGGCATCGAGGAAGCGGGAATGTTCGGTCTGCTGGCGGGGAACCTGGTGACGCCGAATGAGGCGGTCAAACTCATCCGGACGTATGGAATCGATGTGATCCTCAGCTCGGCATCGTGTGTGCACCGTCTGACGGTGGAGGCGGAAACGGACCTGAAGGCCCTGGGAATGCGTTACATTCTGCTTTCCACCCAGGCATGGTCGGAGAGTCTGAGGACGGAATTGGAAGACGCGTGGGGCGCCAAGGTGCTGGACGCGTACGGAACGAACGAGTGCGGGTGCGGCATCGCGTCGGAATGTCTGGAGCAGGCCGGACTGCACGTGTCGGAGGCGGACTTCTGGCTGGAGATCATCGATCCGGCAACAGGCGAGGCGGTGGCGGATGGCGAAGAAGGTGAGCTGGTGGTGACGACGCTCAGCCGCCGGGGGATGCCCCTGGTGCGTTACCGTGTGGGCGACCTGACGCGTTTTCTGCCCCGGGAGAAACGATGCAAATGCGGTCTGGCGGTGCGGAAGATCGCACGGATCCGGGGTCGGACGGATGACATGCTGATCGTCGGGACGGGATTGAACGTGTTTCCGGATGAGTTCGACGAGGCGATTCTGGGCGTTCCCGGGGTGACGGACTTCCAGTTGACGGTCGAGCGGGACGGCTTCTGCGACGTGCTGCACCTGGTGGTGGAAACGGAAATAGGTGGGGAGACGCTGAAGCAGACGATGACGGAAGCGATGCGCCGGGTGAAGTACGTGAAGATGAGCATGGACGAAACGAAGACGCTGAGACTGGGAGCGATCCGGAACGTTCCGCGGGGGTCTCTGACGAAGGACCGTCCGAAGAGCCGGCGGATCCTAGACCAGCGGGAGGTGTAAGCGGACTCAGGGCCGGGATTTGGGCTTGCCGAGCAGTGAAGACCAGGCGCGTGGATGCACGGAAAGCATCCAGCGCCCGTGTTTTTTGTGGACCTGGACGGGACAGCCATAGGCTTTGGAAAGCGTGGGGGCGGTGAGGACGGAGGCGACGGGGCCCGACGCCAGGACGGCGCCGTCCGAAAGGAGGAGCGCGTGTTCGACAACGGGCGGCAGTTCCTCCGGACGGTGAGTGACAACGACCAGCGTGGGGGCGTTGGGACGTCCGGCGAGACGCTGGATGGTGGCCAGGACGGATTCGCGTGCGCGGAGGTCGAGTCCGGCGGTGGGCTCGTCGAGAAGAAGGAGTCTGGGACGGGCGGCAAGGGCACGCGCGAGGAGGACGCGCATCTGCTCGCCCGAGGAGAGGAGCGCGTAACGCTGGGCGGCAAGGTGGTCGAGGGAGAGATCGCCGAGGAGTTCATCGGCATGGGCAAGCTGACGCGGGGTAGGCGCATCGAAGAGTCCGAGGGTGCCGAAGAAACCGGTGAGGACGACGGAGCGTACGGGAAGACGGGGATCGACCTTGAAGGCCCCGGAGGTGCCGACCAGACCGATGTGGCGGCGCAGGTCGTGGACGTTGACGCGACCGAGGGTGTGACCGAGGATGCGGACGGAGCCCTCGGTGGGCCAGAGATAGGCGGTGAGCACGCGGATGAGGGTGGACTTTCCGGCCCCGTTGGGACCGAGGCCGGCCCAGCAATCGCCCTGCCGACCCTGCCAGGAGACGCCGCGCAGGATGGTGCGAGAATCGCGCTCGACGGTGACATTCGAAATCTCAACGGCCAATCGGTCTTTCACGGGCACTCCAGGAAAAGGCGGAACCTGAGGCAGGATTATAGCCCGGGCGGATGCGGGGTCAAGCCGACTCGGTGCGAAAGTGCTTGCAGGAGAAGATGATGGAGGTAGAATCGTGACACGCAAGACCGCGTTGAAGAAAGGCGAATCATGGATCTTCTGGGCGAACTGAGGGCACGAGGACTGGTGTACCAGTTGACGGACGAGGGGCTGGGGGAGGTTCTCTCGAAGGAGAAGGTGACACTGTATTGCGGGTTCGACCCGACGGGGAAGAGCCTGCACGTGGGGAACCTTCTGCACCTGGTGACCCTGGCACGGTTCCAGCGTGCGGGACACCACCCGATCGCGATTGCGGGCGGGGCGACGGGGATGATCGGGGACCCGAGCGGGAAATCGAGTGAACGCAACCTGCTCGCCGACGATGAGATCCGTGAGAACCTGTCGCGACATACGGAACAGATGAAGAGGATATTGGACTTCGAGAGTCCAACAAACCCGGCGCGGATCATGAACAACGCCGACTGGCTGGGGAAGTTCACGTTCCTGGAGTTCCTGCGCGACGTGGGGAAACACTTCTCGGTGCCCAATATGCTGGCAAAAGACTCGGTGAAGAGCCGGCTGGCCGGGGGGATCTCGTTCACGGAGTTCGCATACCAGGTGCTGCAGGGATATGACTTCTACCACCTCTACACCGAACACGGCTGCAAGGTACAGGTGGGTGGACAGGACCAGTGGGGGAACATCACCGCGGGGGTGGAACTGATCCGGCGCAAGGCGGGAGGGTCCGCTTACGGGATGACGTCGGAACTCATCACGACGGCGTCGGGGGCGAAGTTCGGCAAGTCCGAAGGCAACGCGGTCTGGCTGGACCCGGCGATGACCAGCCCCTACCAGTTCTACCAGTTCTGGGTGAGGACGGAAGACGCAGACGTGGTGGATTACCTGAAGCTCTTCACGTTCCTGACGTTGGAGGAGATCGAGACGCTGGCAGAGGCCGTGAAAAACGCGCCCCAGGAACGGGCCGCGCAGAAACGCCTGGCCGAAGCGATGACGGAGATGGTGCATGGCAAAGCCGCCGTCGAGACGTCAAAACGGGCCTCGGAGGTGCTGTTCGGGTCGGAAATCAGGGACCTTTCGGACGAAATGATCACGGAAATCTTCCGGGACGTGCCTTCGAGCGTGATGAAGCGGGCCCGGCTGAGCGAGGGGATCGACGTCGTGGAGGCGCTGGTCGAAAGCGGGACCCTGAAGTCGAAGGGCGAGGCCAGACGGCTGCTGGCGGCGGGCGGGGTGTACGTCAATAACGTGCGGGTGAACGAGGCGGAGTATCGTCTGACGGAGAAAGACCTTGCGTCGGAGCACTTTGCGGTGCTCAGGACGGGGAAGAAGAATTATCGCCTGCTGAAGTTCGAGTAATCGCCGTCCGCGTTCGGGGAACAACAACAGCCGACAGGTAACGCGGGAGGAGTTGAAGATCCTTCGGGATATTCCGCGCATCTGAGATGAGGATGCCCGTCGGGAGCGGTTGCCCCCATTCCGGGGATTTCAAAAAGAATTTCTACGGGCGGAACGTCTGTCTGTACTGAGGGTTAAAGGAAAGAGTCCAGGCGGCGGGGAGGGGAAAAATTGACGCCTGACGCTGCATCGGGGGCATAGGGCAGAACGGTGATGTGCGGGACCCGAGAGAGAGGCGGACTGACCATGAGAACCTGTGGGGCGTGGATTGTGACGGCGATGGTGGTCGCGTGGGGATGGAGG
>CAZVTD010000144.1:0-6451 GCA_964629945.1 uncultured Planctomycetota bacterium
CTGGTGCAGGCCCAGTATCAGGAGGGCGCGAACGCCTGCCTGGTCTACGGGTTCCGGTTTCAGACGGTCCGCGTGGAAGGAACATCGGCCGGAACGACGGAGACGCCAGGGGTGTCCCAGGAAGTCGGCGGAGCGGCGCTGGTGGAAAAAGTGACGCATGGGGGAGCCCAGCGGGATGACGCGGGGCAGATCCAGGAGACCACCCCCGCGGACACTGAAGAGCCGTGCCCTACCTGAGCAAACTGACCCGGTGTCATGGTGCCCATGACTAAGACCAATCCGAAGTTCAAAACGTCCCGACTTGTGCGCTGGCGGACCCTGATCCAGGTGGGGTTCATGGTGGTGTGGCTCATCCCCTTGAGACTGTTCAACGTCTGCGGGACGGTGTTCCACTGCTACGCCTGTCCACTCGCCCTGTTCGCCTGTCCCATCGGCGTCACCGCGCAGTTCAGCGCACTGCACGTGTTCCCCTTCATCGCGGCGGGGACGCTGCTGCTGGTGGGAGGCGCCGTGGGAGCGTTCGTCTGCGGATGGGCGTGTCCGTTTGGCTTCCTCCAGGACCTGGCCGGAAAACTCCCCACGTGTCGACTGAAACTCCCGGCGTGGACCGGACACTTCCGCTACGTCGTCCTGCTGGGGGCGGTGATCGCCGTGCCGTTCTTCCTGGGGAACGATCATCCCCTGTTCATCTGCAGCACGTGTCCGGCGGGAGCGCTGGAAGCCGGTGTGCCGCTGCGGATCCAGCAGGTCGCCGCCGGAAACGCCGCCTCGGGAATGAACGCCATCAAGCTCTCCGTGACCATCTTCGTGGTGGTGGCGATGTTCGTGAAGTACCGTCCGTGGTGCACGCTGTTGTGTCCGCTGGGCGCCCTCTTCGGATTGTTCAACCGCGGATCGCTGCTGTTCCTGCGCTTCAACAGTGACAAGTGCACCTCGTGCAAGCTGTGTCACACGCAGTGCCGCGTGGGCGTGAAGCCCGATGAGCGCGCCAACGACCCGCGCTGCATCCGATGTCTGGACTGCACCCGGTGCGAAGCGCTCACCGTGGGGATCAGGAAACTGGAGACGAAATCCCCGGAATAGAAAGCGGAAGACCGAAGACCGAAAGACGACACGTGAGCCCGTTGGCCTCCCCGGCGAACGGGCTCATGCTTCGTCGGTGAACCAGCGGAGCGGTCGATTATGATTGCGGGGAAGAGGGACGAATCGTATCTTGCACGGGAAGAACGGCCCGTGGAAAAGGAGAACCGCATGGACGGATATGACTACTGCCGATACCTGGCGCTCAAAATCGGCAACCGCTGGACGGGTTCACCCGGCGAGCGTCGGGCGGGCGACTGGATCGAGACGCAGCTCGCACGGATGGGATACGAGACGCGACAGACGCGCTTCGAATGTCCGGCGTGGGAATACGACGGGGAAGAACTGTTCCTGGGGAACGAGCCGGTCGTCGCCGGAGCGCAGTTCTTCAGCGCACCCTGCAGCGTCCAGGGAAAGCTGGCCGCGATCGAGCCGGACAGAAAGGGCGGATTCTCCGGGGACGTGAAGGGGAAGATTGCGCTCTGCCGGGAAGAACAGACCAACGACGTGAACGACCGCAACGCGATGCTCTGCAGCCTGGAAAAAGCGGGCGCCCTGGCCGCCATCATCGTGAGCACGTGCGAGGACACCTATTCGACGAAGCTCTTCCGAACGCCCGAGAGCAGGCTGGGCTCGGTGGCGGTGAGCGCGTGGGACGGCGCGAAGCTCTACGCCGGATTGGACAAGCCCGTGAAGCTGGTGATCCGCGCGAAGCAGACGCAGGGGACCACCTCCAACGTCATCGGGGAAAAGGGTCCGTCCGACGGTCCCGTCATCATGGTGTCGGCACACCACGAGGCGACGCCCGATTCACCCGGCGCACTCGATAACGCCTCGGGCGTGGGTGCGGCGCTGGCGATGGCGGAGGCGTTCGCGAAAATCAAAACGACGGCACGACTGCGCTTCTGCACGTTCGGTGGACACGAGTTCGGCGGACTCGGCTCGAGACTCTACGTGAGCCGCTGCGCCGATGAGCTGAAGCGATACAAGCGCATGCTGAACTTCGACGGCGCGGGAATGAAGGGACGAAAACTGGACCTGGCCGTCTATGGACCCGAGGGTCTGGTGGAGCGCATGCGCCGCTTCGCCGGCGATTACCCCGACGTGATGGTGAGCAACCCCATGCACCACGTGATCGGCGACAACGTCCCCTTCGTGGAAGCCGGCCTCGAAACCGTCTGGCTGCGTGGCGCACGGGACGAATCATCGCACATTGCCGGCTTCCCCGGACACAGTCCGGACGACGACATGCGCTGGGTGAATAGAGAGGCCCTGAGCCGGTATGTGGAGATCGGGACCGCCATGCTGAAGAACTGGATGACCGAGTTCGGGTCGGCCTGACAGGACACGCGAGGGAAACGTGGAAACCGTGATGCACGAGATGGATAAGCCTCGGTCGCAGGACCGCGCGTCAGTGGTCGCGCTGGTGGTGGCAAACTGCCTGCCGCTCGTCGGCGTCCTCTGGTGGGGATGGGACACCCGGACCATCGTCCTGCTCTACTGGGTCGAAAACCTCGTCGTCGGATTCTACACCATCCTGAAAATGATCACGCTGAGCACCCCGGAGGAGGCCCCCATCGCGGCAAAACTCTTCATGGTGCCTTTCTTCTGCGTGCATTACGGCATGTTCTGCATGGTCCACGGCATCTTCCTGGTGGTCATGTTCGGCGTGGGGGCGTCGGGAGGTCTGCTCTCCGGAGGTCCCGGCGGCCCGCCCGACGGCAGCCCGATCGAAATGGGAAAGCATCTGTGGAGGACGATGCCAGCCGGGTTCCTGTGGACGGCGCTCAGCCTGGGGGTCAGTCACGGCGTCTCCTTCGTCCAGAACTACCTGCTGGCCGGGGAATATCGCAGACTGCCGTTCGGCTGGGTGTTCTTCGGTCCGTACCCGCGGATGTTCGTGCTGCACGTGGCGATCATCGCCGGAGGTATCACGACGGTACTGATCGGTTCGCCGATGGTCCTGCTGCTGGTGATCGTCGTGGGAAAGATACTCCTCGACCTGCGCCTGCACACGCGCACCCACCGGAAAGCCCGGACGAACGAACCGCCTCCGGAAGAGACGTGATTCCGGCACAAGGAGATGAGATGTCGGCACCGGAAGTGCCCGCTCAGCCCTGGCTGATCCGAACATTCGACCGAACCCGCCGGGCCATCGCAAGCGACTGGGTCTCGGTGGTCTCCCTGGTGGCGGTCAACTGCATCCCGCTGGCAGGCGTCATCTTCGCCGGATGGAGCGCCTGGAATATCGTCTGGCTCTACTGGGTGGAGAACCTCGTCGTCGGCATGTACACCCTCATCAAGCTCCTGGATCTCCCGCCCGAGACCCTGGAGGGAAAACACAGAGTCTGGGAATTCCGTCTTCCGAACCGAAAGCGATCCGTGGTGGGACTCTTCTGCGCACACTACGGGGCCTTCTGCGCGGCACACGCCCTGTTCCTGCTGATCCTGTCCCTCCTGGCCAGGAACAACGCCCCGGGGTCGGAACCTTTCCTGGTGCAGGAGGGAACCCTGTTCGGGAAAACCCTGCATTTCCTTGTCAGCCAGCTCTCGGGCGGATTCGTGTGTGCGGCGGCGGCGCTTTTCGTCCGCCACGGGGTTTCCTACGTGCAGAACTACCTGAAGCGTCAGGAATATGCTCATCTGACGGTGGAACAGGTTTTCACCAGTCCGTATTCGCGGATCGTACTGCTCCAGTTCGTGATCCTGCTGCCGCTGTTGCCGATCTTTGCGCCCTTGATGTTCCCGTTTCGCGGGATCATCGGAAGCCCGTTTCTCATCGCACTGGTGATCGGCAAGATCATCCTGGACCTGAAGCTGCACTTCCGCGCTCACCGGAAAGCCCGGACGAACGAACCGCCTCCGGAAGAGGCGTAATCCATGAAAGAAGGAGATAGCTGCATGACGACGGAACGACACATCGTAGCAGTGGGCGGCATGACCTCGGCCAAAGCCCAGGACAACGTGCCCCTCTTGAGCTACATCCTCAAGCAGGCGCGCACCGAACGCCCGCGCGTGCTGATCACCGGACCCGGCCACGACGAGACCGCTCAGGGCTACAAATACTTCACCTTCTTCTCGGAGCTGGACTGCCGCATGTCGCACCTCTCCCTCTTCCGTCTGCCCACGGCGGACCTCGAAGACTGGGTCCTCCAGCACGATGTCGTGTGGGTCGGTGGCGGAAACACCAAGGCCATGCTGGCCCTCTGGCAGGAGTTCGGACTCGACAAGGTCCTTCGCAAAGCCTGGAAAGCGGGCATCGTCCTCTCGGGCGTCAGCGCCGGAGCCCTGTGCTGGTTCACCCAGGGACTCAGCGATTCCTTCCCGGGAACACTGACCCTCCTGAAATGCAAATTCCCGAAACTCCTGCCCCACAGCTGCGTGGTGCACTACCGCGGAAACCCGCTCTCCGTCGGAGCCCTGAGGGAAACCATGAAGTCCGGACAGATGAAACCCGGATACGCCATCGAGGACAACGTGGCACTCCACTTCGTGGGTACGGAGCTGAACCGGGCCGTGGCGCTGAAAAAAGGCTCGTCGGCCTACAAAACCGGTCGCAGCAAGGGAAAGGTCCAGTTGGTTCGGCTGACGCCCACCGTCCTGGGTCCCCACGGGGAAATTACGGAAACCCGACGTCGCCGAACGTAATCGCCCTCACGTCTTCTCGACAGGCGGAGCAGCCACCCCCTCGGGCGTCGTGGACATCCCGGCGGTCATCGCAAAGCGCATCGCCTCCGGGATGCTGATCTCCACCGGCGTCAGCGCCTCCCGCGGAATCCACAGCGTGAACCCCCCGATCTGGTAGCTCATCGGGATATACACCAGCACCTCATCCTTGCGCTGCATCGCCTGGGGCAGTCCGGAAAGGTCCTCCCGCGTCACCATCCCCATCACCTTCCGCCCCGCGATCTCCGTCATCACCACCCTCGCCATCGTGGGCTGTCCGCCCTGCCCCGGGAAGAACGCCATGAGGTCCTTGATCGCACCGAACAGCGTCTTCACCAGCGGAATCCGGTTGATCTCCCGCTCGATCAGCCGGAAGAACGCATTCAGAACCCACCACTGCGCGAACAGTCCCACCAGGAAGACCAGACCCACCGCCGCCACCAACCCCATCCCGGGAATGTAATACCGTTCAGGAATCAACCCCGCCAGGAACGCCTCCGTCCCCGCCGCGATGCGCCAGCACAGATAGATCGTCAACACGGTGGGGAGCAGCACCACCAGTCCGCGAAGCATGACCTTGCCCAGTTTTCTCATGTCCATCCTTTCCGGAGCAGCCTGAAATCTCGCCCGTCCGAAATCCGGGCAAGACCGCCTATCGGCGCACTTCGAAGGTCTTGAACTCCCCCGTCGGTTTCTGTTCGGTCAGTTCGACCTTGTCCACGCGTGCCGCCTGGGGGCCGCGGTTCACCGCCTCCAGGAACTTATTGATCGCCTCGACGGAACCCTCCGCCACGGCCTCGACGCGTCCGTCCGCAAGATTGCGAACCCACCCCGTGACACCCAGCTCGAGCGCCGACCGCTGCGTGAAGGCTCGGAACCCGACGCCCTGCACCCGTCCGCTGACGAAGACGTGCACCCCGCGACGCACCTCGGCCGCCTCGGTCCGCACCGGCTCCGCCGCCGGCTTGGGCGTGCTGACGGCGCCGGAGGTCGTCTCCGTCTCCACACCGGGCTCGGGCGTGATGACACCAGCGGGTTTCGCATCCGTCCCTGCAGCCGGCTCAGGCCCGGGGAACGGTTTCGACGAGCAGGAAACGACGCTCACCAGCAGACCAGCCGCCACAAGACGCATGATCACGTGTCGCATCGACGTGCCTCCCGATTCCGGAATCGCGACGAAACACTCGGCCCGAACGCCGAGCTCACCCGAGGGTATCACACAAAGCCCTGTCGTGCAAGCCGCGCCCGGACCCGCCGCTCAGAACAACCCCACGATCTTCCCGTCGGGCGTCAGGTCCATCTTCTCCCCCGCCGGGTGCGTCGGAAGCCCCGGAATCGTCCGCATCTTCCCCAGCAGCGGATACAGGAACCCCGCTCCCGCCGAAACCCGGACCTCACGGATCGGACACCGGAACCCCCGCGGACGTCCCTTCAGATTCGCGTCATGCGACAGCGACAGGTGCGTCTTCGCCATGCAGATCGGCAGCCTCCCCCACCCCAGCGCCTCGAACCGGGCGATCTGCTTCTCGGCCGACTCCTCGTAATCGCACCCGTCCGCACCATACATCCTCGTCGCGATCCGCTCGATCTTCTCCTTGATCGGCATCGCGTCCGGATACAGCAGCTCGAACCGTGAAGGCTTCTCGCACGCCGCCGCCACCGCCTCGGCCAGTTCCGTCCCCCCCGCCCCGCCCTTCTCCCACAC
>CAZVTD010000145.1:0-6421 GCA_964629945.1 uncultured Planctomycetota bacterium
CCGGGGCCGCCTCGGCGTAGCCCCGATGCTGTCTATCGGGACGAAGTTTACCCGCCTCAGGAGGGTTTACCCGCCCGCATCTTGGAGGGCCGGGCCCCGCCCTTCCGCCTGATCTCTCTCCCACCCCTCGCTCACGCCCTGCCTGGGCGGGACATTTCGTATACCACCAGCCCGGCCTCGCCATTCACCTCTTTTCATCCGGATTGATTATATCAAATCAAACATCCCTTGCCACGATACCGTTTTCCTCTTTCTTCATTCACCGTCGCCTTCTATAATCCAATGCGTCTCACAACGGTGATGATGAAAGCAACGGGACTTTCATCACCACAAGGAAAACGGGAAAACGGGGAGAAAACGGGAAAACGGGGACAGGGAAAACGGGGACATGATACTTTTTCCCTCCCAACCCCATGATCCGACTCTGGGGGCTTGACCCCCGCATATTCCACGCTATACTTCACTTCATGCAAACCGCCAGACCAAAACGCTCACGTTTCACCCCTGCCGTCCTCCGCCAGGCCCGGAGCATCGCCGCCTCCTATGATCTCATCCTCCGCTATGAGGACGATGAATGGTACGCTCATGCCCTCGAATATCCCGAAGCCATGGGCGACGGCAAAACCCCCCAGCAGTGCGTACGCGCCACGCGCCAGGTCCTCACCGTCGCGCTGGCCACCATGATCGAGGCGGGTCAGACGCCTCCCCCTCCCGCACGCGAAGGCATCCGCACCGAACAGGTCAACGTCAGGCTCACCGCCGAGGAGAAGACGCTTCTCGAAAGCAAAGCACGACGCAAAGGCTACCGTGGCCTCTCCGACTTCATCCGTGCCGCCGTCATCACCCACAAGTAATTCCCTCGGATAGCGCTCAGCACTCATCCGCCCTCACGCTGTGAAGCCTCCCGTCCTTCGAACAGCAGAAGAGGCGGAGCCCGCCGAAGCATCCGGGCTTTCTCCAGCTCGGGGCAGGACAACATGCCCTTCCTCCCCGACCCAAGGAACGGTCCTTCCAAGCGAAGGCGGGTGAATCCATCGCCGGAATCCTTCAGCCGCTCAACATTCATCCCGCCAAACCATCCCCGTCTCCGAGGTTTGCGCCCTTTCTGTCCTCCCGCCGTTTCTTGTGCTGTTGTTTGCCTGGGTTTCGCCGTTCTTTGCGCTCTTTGCGTCTTTGCGTTGAGCGCTTCTTTTGTTTTTCTTCATAAGTAGCCGGAGGCAAGCGGCCAGCGGAAGGCGGTATCAAAAACAGCGCAAATTCGTTCACTTTTGGGGCAAATTCGACTCAAATTCGCCCGAATTCGAGCGGTTTTGGAGGGTATGCTGCCGCTCCACCCCCGTTTTTGAGCTAAAAACGCAGTTCCGGACAACTATCAGTCTATGTCGGATTGTTGAAGTCGCCCGCCATTGGGCGATTAAGAAAGGTCTGCGCCGCGATTCTCGGTACAGATTGCCAAATACGGACCGTATAAGGCATCTTTCGCTGGGGCTTGGGTGGGCCATCTATGCGTAGAACGCGAGTATTCGTCGATCTGGATGGGTGGTCCCGGCGGGGTTGGCGTGGGCGTTCCGGGGCGGTTGAGCTACTGGTCTCGTGTCGTAACATCAAACAGGTCAACGACTCCGAGCGTTCGGCGGGACCAGAACGCCTCCCCGTATTTCGCGCCGATCCACGGGCCCCAGGTGTCGCTTCCGCCCAGAAAGCGCATATTCACGTTGAACTGGCTGGCGTAACTTCTTAGCACGTCAAGCTTTGCGTCATGCTCGGCACTGATGTCCACGATGAAGCTGGGCAGGGCCTCTTCCGCCCTAACCCCAAGCGAATAAAGGAATTGCGTCGGGCACCAGTACGGCTCCAATTCCCAGGGCGTTCCGTTGTGGTCGTATTTGGTCAATTTCGCCGTAAAGCGTGCTGCATCAACGAGATGACTTACCATGCGGTGGTCCGGGTGGTTACCGGCGGGGTATGGCGATAACAGGATACGGGGCTTGTACTTACGGATGACGTTAGCAATCTTGATCCTGTTTTCAATCGTGTCGGTCATGTAGCGGTTGGGCAGGTCCAGGATGAGCAATTCCGCCCCCAGGAGGTCGGCGGCTCTGGCTGCCTCGGCCAGACGTAACTCTCTGGTACCATTGGGGGTAGGTTCACCGTCGGAGCAGTGGCAGATGGCGATGGAGTGTCCGCGTTTGCGCATCTTGATGAGGGTGCCGCCGATGGAGATCTCGATGTCGTCCGGATGTGCGCCGATGGCCAGAATATCCACCATAAGTGTTCTCCCTGTGTGGGGTTAGGTTGCTCCTGACATCATATCACACGCCCGGCGAGGGGCAAATGGAAAACAGAAACGCCCCAAAGACCAGATAGGCGAATAGACGAACTATACACATAGAGGATTCGTTCGCTCCTATTTCTTAAGATGAGTTATACGAGCCGTATTGGGCAATCGGTACCGAAAATCGTGGTACAGATGGTCGCGAATCAGCAAATGGCGAGCGACTTCAACACTCCGACATAGACTGAGAGTTGTCAAAAACCGCGTTTTTGAGCGAAAAACGGGGGTCGGTCGGCGGCGTGCCCGCCAAAACCGCTCGAATTCGGTCGAATTTGCATCGAATTTGCCCCAAAAGTGAGCGAATTCGCGCTGTTTTTGACATGGTTTTTGCCACGGAGACGCGGAGAAATCACAGACTCGGGGTGTGGGTGTTTTAGGGGCACAACTATTGAAGCGGCAAAGTATCGACGCGGTGCTCAGGGGGTGTGGACAGCCGCCGCTTTGTGAAGGATGGGGACGTGTGTGTGAATGAGGATTGACGGGAATTCATTGCGGTCTGTAGACTGGATGCGGTCGAGGGTGGAAGTGTGTGAAGCACGACAAGGGAGGAGCAGAGATGAGTCGAGGGCGGATCAGGGGCCGGGTTGGCAGGAACGCGCTGCGGATCTCGACCATCGGTGCTCTTGGAGCATTGCTGCTAGTTATGTGGGCGGGTGCGGGGTACTGCGAGGATGAGGCGAAGGCTGACGTGGCGGCTCTCATCAAGGCCCTGGGCGACAAGGACTCTCACATACGATGTGAGGCGGCAAGGGCTCTGGGCAGAATGGGTCTCGAAGCGAGGGAAGCGGTTCCGGCGCTGATCAAGAGTCTTGGCGACAAGGACTACTGGGTGCGAGAAGAGGCGGCCCTGACGTTGGCCGACCTGGGTCCGGCGGCAGGAGAAGCGATTCCCGCGCTGCTGAAAGCCCTCGAGGACGAGTGGTGCGACGTGCGGGAGAGTGCTGGTCATGCGCTGGCACAGATGGGTCCGGAGAAGCTGGAGACGGTGCCGGAACTCATCGAGAAACTTGATGACCCGGACTACCGGGTGCGGGCGGTTTCCGCGATAAGACTGGGGCGCAGCGGTGCGTCGGTCAAGGAAGCCGTGTCGGGTCTGGTGAAGGCTCTTGAAGACAAGGACTACCGGGTGCGGATGGTGTCGGCGAGAGCCCTGGAATGGCGGGGCGGCGAGAGGCAGGAGGCCGTTGGAGCACTGACGAAGGCCGTTGGGGACAAGGCGGCCCGCGTGCGAGAAGCCGCGATCGATGCGCTGGGGTCGATGGACCCGAAGGCGACGGAGGTGGTTCCGGTGCTGATCAAGGCCCTCGGAGACAGGGACGCCCGGGTACGCGAGGCTGCTGTCCGTGCGCTACCGTCGGGCGATCCGGGGGCGAAAGAGGCGGTGCCCGCGCTGCTTAAGGTGCTCAGAGAGCCGGACAGGACACGGCGAGCCAGGGCCGCTTTTGCGTTAGGCGCGATCGGTCCTGAGGCGAAGGCCGCGGTGCCCGCGCTCGTCAAGGCTCTCGGTGACAGGGATCTCTGGGTGCAAGAGGAGGCCGCGGGGGCATTGGGCGGAATCGGTCCGGGGGCGAAGGAAGCGGTTCCGGCGCTGATCAAAGCCCTTGGTGACGAAAACGCTGAGGTGCGATTGTTGTCGGCGTTTGCGCTGGGTCAGATTGGTCCTGACGCGAAGGATGCGGTGCCGGTGCTGATCAAGGTGCTGGATAGGACGAGCGGGGAGTCCTATGGCGAGGAAAGCATGTTGCGAAGGGCCGCCGTCCAGGCACTGGGGGAGATCGGTGCGGTGACAGAGGATGTGGTCCCGGCACTCATCAAGGTCGTCGCCGGGGATGACTTGTTTGTGAAATCCTCCGCTGCGCGTGCGCTGGGGCAAATTGGTCCCGCCGCGAAGGACGCGATCCCGGTGCTGGTCGAGACCCTTGACGACTATCTGTGGGATCATGAGCAGGACGTGGCCATCGCTGCGATCGAGATGATCAGTCCGGCGACGCCGGAGACGGTTCCGGCGCTGATCAAGGATCTCGACGACGCCGACTACGCTGTGCGGCTGGTTGCCGTCATAAGACTCCGCACGATTGACCCGTCCGTGGTGGACCTTGTCCCGGGACTGATGAAGGCTCTTCGGGACGAGGATTACGGGGTGCGAGCGATTGCCGCGAGGGCCTTGGGATGGCAGGAGAAAGCCGGTCAAGAGGTGGCCGCGGCGCTTCTCAAAGCTGTTGATGACCCGGACCCAGGCGTGCGGGTGGCGGCGATCGGTGCGCTCGGTGCGCTCGGCTCGCGGGATGTCGGGTCGAGGGATGCCGTGGTGGCACTCATCAGGGCCCTTGAAGACAAGAATGAATCGGTGCGGGAGTCGGCGGCGGAGGCGTTGGGCTGGATGGGTCCGAGGGCAAAGGAAGCCGTTCCGGCCCTGATGAAGGCGCTTTATGATCCGGGTCTCATCGTGCAAGAGAATGCGGTGGAGGCTCTGGCGCGGATAGGTCCGGAAGCGAAGGAGGCCATCCCCACCCTCATCAGGGTTCTTGAGGAGACGGAGGCCGAGCGTGGGGTGAGGAGGGCTGATCATCTGCGGTGGTTCGCCGTCAGGGCATTAGGGCAGATCGGTCGCGGGGTGGAGGGGGTCGTGCCGGTGCTTATGAAAGTCCTTAATGACCATGACGCGTATGTGCGATGGGGAGCGGCAGAGGCGCTGGGCGAGATGGGTCCGGAGGCGGCAGTGGCGATCCCGGAACTTGAGCGTATAGCGCAGAAGGATCGGAGCAAGTATATGCGCGAGAACGCCCGGGATGCGCTGGAGGCGATGCGCAAGTGACTGGCGGGAGCGGGGGCTGTTGAGGGAAGAATGGTGGGGCTGTGTTGAGGAGGATGGGGCGGGGTTATTCAGAATCGGAGGTGCTTTTTCGGCAAGGAGGTGAAACGATGCGTATCGTGTCGAGTTTCATCGCCGTTATCGGGGTTGTCATGGCGGCCTCGGGGTGTGGGCGTCAGGAAGGCATGAAGGCCATCACCGCCGACCCGGGGGACTGGCGGTATGAACGGTTGGTGTCGCTGGAGATGAAGGACACGCCTCTGTCGAAGGTTGCCGAGGAGATCAGTCGTCAATCCGGGAGGACGGTGAAGGTGTATCCGTTCCAGGAGGACCTGGAGGTGATCTCCGACAGGCGGATCACGCTGGTTCTGAAAGACGCGCCGTTCTGGAAGGCGGTTGCCGAGGCTTCGTGTGCTGCCGATGTGGGCTTTATGGTGAGGTATGGAGGGGCTGCTTTCACGCCGGACGAAGCGGTGCTCCAGGAGTATCGTGTCGTGGGGCCCGTGTTGATCGGTCTGGTGAAGGGGGTTGATGAGTCGGAGAAGACGGAGGCGTCCGGGTCTCAGACGAAAGAGGTCGCCGAGGGGGCGGAGAAGCAGGTCAAGACGTTTCGGGTCCGGATTATCGGGCTCGGGGAGGCGTGCCACGACCTGAAGGAGCCGGAGATCGTCCTGACCGATGGTGAGGGAAAGGCGTTGGGGGAACCTCTTGCCGCCGAGGCGGGGGAGATGGGGATCGACGAGGGAGAGCTGGTGTATTCGGTGCCTGACGCTCTTGGGGATCGGGCGGTCGGGGTGCGTGGAGGTTTTCGGGCACGTCTTGTGCAGGACCCGACAGACGTGGTCGTTCCCCTGTCGGAGAATCAGGAGGTGGAACACGCGGGGCTTCGGGCAAGCATCACGAGATTGGCCCAGGTCGGGGATCGGGTGGAGGTGGATTATCTGGTCACGTGGGCCAATGGGTTGAAAGGGTCGGATGCGGAGTATTGGCAGAAGATCCTCGAGGAAGAGGTGGGTCTGGAGGAGGCGTGGGCCTGGGCGGGCCGGATGTCTGACAAGCTTGTGGCTTACGATCTGATGGGGGTGCGCATCGTCGATGACAAGGGGGAGGAGGTGAGTCTGCTGAGCCAGACGTCGTTGTCGCGGAGCGATCTCTCCGGGTCGTGTTCGTTTTCAGAGAAGGAGGGGGCGGGGCTGTCGGTGCGGCTGAGCGGGGGGAGGGGGCAGTTCGGGGAGGTGGAGGTGGCGTGTGAGAAGGGGGGGGAGGAGGAGAGG
>CAZVTD010000146.1:0-6350 GCA_964629945.1 uncultured Planctomycetota bacterium
GCGGGGCCGTGGGTTTGCAGGGGCGTCAGGCGGAACGGCGCTGAGGCAGGCCCTTCGGGGTCGGGAGTGGGCGGGCCTGGAGTTCGGTCGTAACCTGTTTTATGTGAATGTGTTAGGGCTGTGGAAGGGGAGTGCGGAAGAATTTTTAGAAATAGTATCGCGTCGGATAGTTCGATGGTGTATTATCTTGCGTAGGACTAAAGTGGCCTGGACGGGGGCTTTTCGGGCATGGGAGAGGTGTGCGATGCCAAGCGATAGGACGATCGAGGGGATCCTGGCGTATGCGAAGGAGCTGAAGGGGATGGACGTGAGCGTGCTTCGGGAGGGGTTCGAGGTGATGCGTCTTCACCGCCGCGTGGAGCAGGTGATCGAGAATGATCTGTCGGGGTGGGGTTTGACGATCCGTCAGGTGGAGCTCATGGAGGCGCTGTATCACAACGCGGCGGGGACGTTGACGCCCGCGGACCTTTCGGATGAGGTGGGATTGACGCGGTCGGCGATGACGAGTGCGCTGGATTCGCTGGAGAAGCAGGGGTACACGGTGCGAAATCCACACCCGACAGACCGTCGAATGGTGGCGATCAGTCTGACGGAGTCGGGGCGCGGGATGATGGAGAAACACCTGCCCGAGCGATATCGCCGAGTGCATCACATTACGGCGAACTGTCTGTCGAAGGAGGAGCGGGACTGCATCGTGCGAGGGTTCGAGCGGGTGCTGGAGTTCCTGGGGCAGGACGTGGCGAAGGAGCCGACGTGAAGAGTGCAAGAGAGATGGGGCGATGGTGCGGCGTGCTGGTGGTGATGTGTGCGGTGGTCCTGCCGGCGGGGTGCCAGGTGGATTCGGAGAAGGTGCGTCGCGAGCACGCGGCGGCGTATTCGAGTGAGCTGGAGACGAAGACGGCGGCAGCGCTGGGCGGGCAGGAGTCGCTGGGGCTGGAGGCGTGCATCCGGATTGCGCTGGAGAACAACCTGGACGTGGCCTCGGTCCGGATCAGTCGACGGCTGGCGGGGCTGGACCGGAAGATCGCGTTCAGCAACTTTCTGCCCCACGTAGACGCGGGGTTCACACATTACGCGTCGTCGAAGCAGCAGGCGATCGGGCTGGGGGGACGTTTCCAGTCGACGTCGGACCGGACAATCAACGAGACGACGGTGAGCGTGCAGGAAGGGATTCTTGCGCCCGAGACGTGGTTTCTGTATGAGGCGTACGTGCGCGGAGAGGACATCAGCAAGCTGGTGGAACGTCGCACGCGAGACATGATCCGGCTCCAGGTGACGATGCTGTATTATTCGTGCCTGTCGCAGGCGGAGTATGAGAAGGTTCTGGCGAGCTCGGTGGAGCAGTCGCGTGCGCTGGAGAAGGAAGTGGAGGCGCTGGTTCGGGAGGGAGTGGCGATGGCGAGCCAGCTGGAAGGGGTTCGGGCGTTGGTGCGCGCGCAGGAGTCGGACCTTGCGGGGAACCAGCGTTCACAACGCAAGACGCGTGCGGCACTGCTTGAGGCGATGGGACTTTCGCCGGCGGGGGAGATTGCGCTGAAGCGGGAGACGCCGACGGTGGTGAAGGAGGAGGAACTGGCGGACCAGATTTTGTATGCGATGCTGAACCGTCCGGAGCTGTACGTGGCGGACCGGACGATCGAGGTGAGGAAGGCGGAGACGAAGATCGCGATTGCGCAGTTCCTGCCGAAGCTGTCGGGGTTTGCGGATTACACGCACAGCAGCAACTCGTATCTGAAGTACAGCAACCTGTGGACGCTGGGTGTGTCGAGCGTGCTGACGGTGTTCGACGGGTTCAAGAACGTGGCGGAATACGAGGCGGCACGCGAACGCGAGAAGCAGGCAGGGGTGGACCGAGAGCGGGCGTGCCTGCAGATCATGCTGGAGGTAATCGAGGCGCGTCTGCAGTATGACCAGGCGGTGGAACAGCAGAAGGTGGCCGAGCAGGACCTGGCGGCGTCGGAGACGCTGCTGAAGGAGACGGAAGCGAAGTGGCGAGAAGGACTGCTGATGTCGTCGGAACGTCTGGAGGCGACGACGCGTCACGCAGGGGCAGTGGCCAACGTGTCGGTCGCGGCGTTTCAGACGGAGGTGACGTCGGCGGCGCTGAAGAACGTGATGGGTGATTCTCCCGAAGGGGTGGACCGTGAAGAAAGCAAGTAAGGTTGTGGTGTGGATGGTGATTCTGGCGGTGGTGGGGATCGGGATCGGGGCGTGGGTTCACGCGAAAGGCGGGAAGAAGACGCCGACGGTGACGACGGGGGAGGGTGAACGTCGGATGCCCGTGGTTTCGGAGGCGGTTCGGGAGATGGTGTTCGAGGAACGGGTGGTGCTGTCGGGAGACGTGGAGGCGAAGAACACGGCGCTGGTGTCGGCGCGGATTCCGGGGATCGTGGACGAGATTTTCGTGGACGAGGGGGACACGGTCGAGGCGGGACAGAAGCTGTTCCAGACGGAGAAGGTGAAACTGAGTCGGGCGGTGGAGGCGTCGCAGCAGCAGGTGGGGGTGGCGGAGGCGACGGTCCGCGCACGCGAGGCGACGGTGGTGCGGATCGAGGCGGACCTGGTGAAGGTGCAACTGGATTACGATCGGTACAAGCGGCTGTACGAGGATGATCACGCGATCACGCAGAGCGCGCTGGAGGGTCAGGAGTCGCACCTGAAGCAGGTGCAGGCGGGTCTGGTGGAGGCGAAGGCGGGACTGGAACTGTCGAAGGCGCAGGTGGAACAGGCCAAGAGCAGTCTGGCGATCGCGGAAAAGGACCTGGAAGATTCGCTGGTGATGGCGCCGATCGGTGGGAAGGTTTCGGTGCGGTTCCTGGAACCCGGGGAGAACGCGAAGGCGGGGACGCCTGTGGTTCGCGTGGACGACCTTGGGGTGGTGGAACTGGCGGCGTATCTGCCCGAGGCGTATTACATCCGGGTGGTGGAAGGGACGACGAAGGTGAGTGCGACGGTTCAGGGGATCGACCTGGGCGAGGTGGTGGTGACGACGAAGAGTCCGACGGTTCAGCCTCAGCTGAGGACGTTCGAGATCAAGGCGCTGGTGAAGAACCCTCCTGCGGGGGTGGTTCCGGGTGCTCGCGCGGAGCTGGAAGTGATCCTGGAGAAGCACACGGGTCTGGGTGTGCCGAGGTCGTCGGTGATCCGTCGCGGCCAGGGGTGGGTGGTGTTCACGGTTCGAGAGGGGGCGGCGCGGATGGTGGCGGTGACGACAGGGTTGGAGTCGTCAGGCTGGCTGGAGGTTCGCGGCGAAGGACTGGCGAAGGAGATGCCGGTGGTTCGGATGGGTCAGGACCGTCTGAATGAGGGCACGTCTATCGTCGAGGTGAAGGAGGGTGCCCAGTAATGTTCCTCTCGAATGCGGCAATCCGTCGTCCGGTGGCGATGGCGAGTCTGATTATCGGTCTGGCGCTGTTGGGGATGAACTCGTGGCGGAAGATGGGTCTGGAGTTCATGCCGAAGGTGGACGCGCCTTACATCACGGTGGTGACGGTGTATCCCGGGGCTTCGCCGGAAGAGATCGAGACGGACGTGGCGAAGCGCATCGAGGACGTGGTGGTGTCGATCGACGGGCTGAAACACGTGAGCTCGGCGTGCATGGAGAACGTGTGCCACACGATGCTCGAGTTCAACATGGACGTGGACGTGGACATCGCGGCGACGGACGTTCGAGAGAAGATCGACCTGGTGAGGGCGGATTTTCCGGCGGACGTGGAGGACCCGAAGATCCAGAAGTTCGACGTGAACGCGCAGCCGATCATCACGCTGGCGCTGACGGGGGACGTGCCGATCGACGTGCTGTATGACTACGCGGACAACGAGCTGAAGGACCGTTTGACGACGATCTCGGGTGTGGCGGAGGTGGAACTGATCGGCGGGGCGCGTCGAGAGGTCCGTGTGCTGGCGGACCGAGGGCGTCTGGAGGCTCGTGGATTGACGACGCTGGACGTGACGACGGCGATCCAGCAGGGGGTTCGGACGATCCCGAGCGGTCGTGTTCAGGACCGAGGGACGGAGTACAGCGTGAAGTTCGACGCGGACTTCGCGACGGTGGGAGAGATCGGGGGTCTGGAGGTGGCCAACGAGAGTGGCCAGCGGTGCCGGATCTCGGACATCGGTCATGTGGCGATGGGGACGGAGGAAGTGCGTCAGCGTGCGTCGGTGGACGGGAAGCAGTGCATCTCGATCCGTGTGGTGAAGAAGGCGGCGGCGAACGCGGTGGCGGTGACGCGTCGGGTTCGGGAGGCGATGGCGGACCTGTCGAAGGACCTGCCCGGCGGGATGGAACTGGTGTGGGTGACGGACGACGGCCGATTCATCGAGGCGACGGTGAGCAGTGCGTGGTCGGACGTGATCGTGGGGATCCTTCTGACGGCGGGGATCCTGTTCGTGTTCCTTTATGATTTTCGGACGCTGCTGGTGGTGAGCATCACGATGCCGTTGACGATCATCATCGGGCTGTTCTTCATGGAGATGGCGGGTTTCACGCTGAACATGCCGACGCTGATCGCGATCAGCATGTCTGTGGGTATCCTTGTGGCGAATTCGATCGTGGTGCTGGAAGGGATCGTGAAGCGTCTGGAGGAGGGGAAGTCTCCGAAGGAGGCGTCGTCCCTGGGGGCGAAGGAGACGTTCATCGCGGTGTTGGCGAGTGCGGGGACGAACGCAGTGGTGCTGTTTCCGCTGTCGATCATGCCGAGCAAGGTGGGGATGTTCATCAAGCCTCTGGCGCTGACGATGGTGATCATGACGCTGGTGTCGCTGTTCATTTCGTTCACGCTGACGCCGATGCTGTGTTCGCTGCTTCTGAAGTTCCGGGGTGAGAACCGTCGCGGGGTGCTTGCGCGTCTGGAAGGGGGCTGGAACCGGGGGTTCGACGCGGTGCTGAGCGTGTATCAGGCGATCCTGAGGTTTCTGGAACGTCACCGTCTGGCGGCGGTGCTGGTGGTCCTGATCACGGCGGTGGTGCTGGTGCATTCGATGAGCCTGATGAAGGCGATCGGGTTCAGCCTGGCGACGGAGAGCGACCGTGGGGAAGTGTATGTGAAGATGGAGTTTCCGACGCGATATGACCTGGAGGAGACGTGGCGTCGGGCGGGAGAGATCGAGGGTCGTCTGAAAGACCTGCCGGACCTGCGTCACTGTCTGGTGACGGTGGGGAAGGTGCAGGGGGTGATCGGTCAGTCGTCGGAGGGTGTGTATCTGGCGCAGCTTCTGCTGAAGTTTTCGAACCGGGACGAGCGGGCGATCACGCTGGATGAGCTTATGAACATGGCGCGTGCGCGGGTTCGGGACATTCCGGAGGCGATCCTGACGGTGAGCCGGCCTTCGATGATGGGTGGCCAGACGGCGCCGATCGAGATGGAGATTTCGGGTCAGTCGCTGTCGACGCTGGACCGTCTGGCGGTGAGCACGGGGAGTCTGGCGGAGCGGATTTCCGGGTATCGAGACGTGGACACGACGGTGCGCGAAGGGAAGCCCGAACTTCGCATCCGTCCGAAGCGTTCGGTGCTGGCGGACCGTCGGGTGCCGGCGGTGATGCTGGGGACGGTTCTTCGCGGGAACCTGGAGGGATTGAAGGCCGGGACGTACAAGCAAAACGCGCGGAACTACGACATCGTGGTGCTGATGGAGAAGGAGGAGGGGAAAGGACAGATCGCGGAGTTCCAGCTTCCGGGTGCGCCGGGACGTCCGGTGCTTCTGGAGACGGTTTCGTCGACGACGGAACGTCTGGCGCCGGTGCAGATCACGCGGAAGGACAAGCAGCGCGTGTCGAAGGTGTTCGCGAACCTCGAACAGGGCAAGGCCCTTGGGACGGCGGCGGATGAACTGACGGCGGCGATCGCGGAGCGTGGGAATTATCCGCCCGGGTATGAGCCGCGTTTCACGGGGATGTTCGAGGTGATGGCGGAGGCTCAGGCGGGGTTCCTGGAGGCGATGCTGATCGCGATCATGCTGGTGGTGCTGTCGCTGTCGGCGATCCTGGAGTCGTTCAAGCAGACGTTCCTGATCCTGGTGACGCTGCCCCTGGCGGTGATCGGTGTGATGTGGTCGCTGTATCTGGTGGGTCTGAGCATGGACATTTTCGCGATCATGGGGTGCGTGATGATGGTGGGGATCGTGGTGAACAACGCGATCCTGATCATGGACCAGTTCAACATGCACGTTGCGGAGGGGATTCCGCGTCACCGTGCGATGATTTCGGCGGCGTCGGAACGTTTCCGTCCGATCCTGATGACGACGGTGGCGGCGGTTCTTGGGATGCTTCCGCTGGCGGTCAGCCAGGGGATCGGGGCGGAACTGCGCAACGGGGTGGGTGTGGCGTCGGTGGGCGGGATCCTGGTGTCGGG
>CAZVTD010000147.1:0-1591 GCA_964629945.1 uncultured Planctomycetota bacterium
CAGGGCGGCGAAGAAATGGGGCGAGACGTTCAAGGGATACGTGGCGTTCAATCCGATCTATGAGGCGGAGCTGACGCCGAGGCTGGACGAGTTCTTCGCGGACGAGTTTTTCGTGGGGTTCAAGTTTCTGTGCGGGTATTGGCTGGTTCCGGTGACGGACAAGCGGTTCCGTCCGGCACTGGCGTATGCGAACGAGCACCGGCTGCCGATCCTGCTGCACACGTGGGAGAGCGCGTATGATTCGCCCGGGATGCTGAAGGAGATCGTGCCTGAGTATCCGGAGGCGACGTTCCTGCTGGGACATTCGGGGGGGACGAACTAGGGACGACGCGAGGCGGTCGAACTGGTCCAGGCGAACCGGAACGTGTGTCTGGAATGGTGCGGGACGTTCTGCGGGAACGCACCCTGGGAAAAGACGATCCGGGAAGTGGGGAACGATCGGCTGGTGTTCGGGTCGGACGCGATGGGACACGACTGGGCGTGGGAACTGGGGAGACTGCTGTCGCTGGAGGTGGAGGAAGAGGTGCTGCGGCCGATCCTGGGGGCGAACATGCGGGCGATCTTGGCAAGAAAAAGAAATTAGCCACAGAGACACAGAGGACTCAGAGAAAAGCAAAAAGCCAGGACAAGAAGAAACGGCCACAACAGAGAGGGCACAGATTCGCAGCGGGAGTCGGCACGAACCGCCCTTGTGCTGCGAGAGGAATAAGCAGGGGTGTGAAGGCCCGAGGAATGGGAATCTGGGGGGGAGGTTGGCGTGGGTCGGGCGGAGGGATTCGTCGGAGGGGAGCGAGGGGAGGTATTCGAGTCCGAAGAGGGCGGGGTATCCGAGGGATCGGATGCGGTCGAGGATGAAGGGGTAGTTCAACTCGCCGAAGAAGAGTTCGTGACGTCCGGGGACACCGGCGGCGTGGAAGTGGCCGATGACGTCGAGGTTGCGCTGGATGTGTGCGAGGAGGTCGCCTTCCATGACCTGCATGTGGTAGCAATCGAAGAGGAGCTTGAGCCGGGGTGAGGCGATGCGCCGACAGATTTGGGCGGCACGATCCGAGGACGTGAGCCAGTAGCCGGCGTGGTCGCAGCGGGTGTTGAGGGGTTCGAGCAGCAGCGTGACGCCGGCGGCTTCGGCGAGGGAAGCGGTTTCGGCGAGTCCGTCGAGGACGGACGCTTCCATCTGGGCGTCGGTGAGTCCATCGACGAGGTTCCCGGTGCAGACGATGGTGTTGGGGATGCCGGCGGCCTGGTTGAAGTCGAGGGTCAGCCGCGTGCGGTCGAGCCAGGTGGCACGGTTGCGGGAGTCGGTGAGTCCGCCGCCGAGCCCGCCATTGGGGGCACCGATGACGGTGTTGACGACGCGGACGCCCGCGTCGGAGGCAAGACGGGCAAGCTGCGCGGGGGTTCCCTTGAAGGACCGGTCGACGAAGAACATCTCGACGTTGTTGAAGCCGAGTTCGGCGGCGCGGGCGAAGCGCTGCTCAAAGGGAATTTCCCGGAGGACCATTTCGATGCAGAGCGAGAGTTCCACGGGGGCTCCTTTTCCGGTCAGGACCAGGGAACGGCTTTGGGGTCCGGGGTGCAGTAGGCGGAGAGG
>CAZVTD010000147.1:1601-6321 GCA_964629945.1 uncultured Planctomycetota bacterium
GACTTTATTGATGCCCCGTGCGACGTCGGCGCAGTCCTTCGCGGAGAACCACTGGTTGAGACTGACGGGGACGGCGCGGTCGTAGAGGTCGTCGGCGACGGGACAATCGCCCCGGTCGTAGGAGACCTTGCCGCCCCGGGACTTGTAGAGGGGACACTCGAAGGGACAGTTGTCGGACGTGGGGCCCTGCTTTAGGATGACGGGGAACATGTCGTGATAGACGTGCCAATCGGGGGCGGCGTCGGGTCCACGATAATGACAGGTGATGCCCTCGGCGCGGAGCGCGGCGGCGATCCTGGCGGCCAGGTCGAAGGTGTCGGGGAAGAAGCGGAGGGTGTAGCCGACCTCGCCTGCGGGGTCGTTGGTCTTCTGCGGGGTGATTTCGGCGAAGGTCTTGAGCCGGGAGATGACGCGCTGCTTGACGCGGTGGAACCGTGCGACGACGGTGCGGGCCTTGCGGAGCTGGACGACGTCGATGGCGGCTTCGATCTCGGACATGCGGTAATTGGTCCCGGAGAAGATTTCGCCGGGGTAGCGCTCGGGGGCGAAGCGGTTGGGCCGCCAGAGTCCGCCACATTCGGCGAGGTTGGAGGCGCGTTCGTAGAGACGTCGATCGTTGGTGACCAGGAGTCCGCCTTCGCCGCCTCCGACGATCTTGTAGGCGGAGATGGAGAAGCAGCCGATGTGTCCCCAGGTGCCGACGAAGCGTCCCTTGACGGTGGCGGCACAGGACTGTGCACAGTCCTCGACGACCATGAGGCGGTGCTTTCGTGCGACCTTCATGATGGCGGGCATGTCGCAGACGGCGCCGAGGACGTGGGTGGGGGCGATGGCGACGGTGCGCGGGGTGACCAGGGCGGAGATCTTCTTCGGGTCCATGGCGAGGGACTCATCGACGTCGCAGAAGACGGGGATGCCCTTGGCGGTGACGACGGCAGCAGCGGTGGCGACGAAGCCGATGGCGGGGACGATGACCTCGGTCCCAGGTCCGACACCGGCGGCGACAAAGGCGGCGTGGAGGGCGCCGGTCCCGGAGGAGAGTCCGATGGCGTACCTGGAGCCGAAGATCTCGCGTGCGGTGCGCTCGAAGGCCTGGACGCACGTCTCCTTGAGGCTGGAGTAGTAATTGGCCAGGAAGGGTCCGGTTCCCGGAGGCTCCTTCCTGAGGATGGCGCGGATCTTGCGGAGGACGGCCGGAGAATAGCCGAAGCGCCTGGCGACGGACATGAACTCGTCGATGTCGATTTTGGGACGTCCTTTGCCGCGGACGGTGGAGACGGCCTTGAGTCCGCCTTCGAGGGCGAGTTTCTGAACATTTCGATGGTCAACGGTCATGTGCATATCCTCCCTGCTAATGGTGGTGGTGTTTGCATAGGACGATGGGGTGGGATTCGGTGAAATCGGAATGGATGCTATCGAGGTGCCGGGGAGGGGTTCAAGAGAATTCCGGCAGAAAACGGGCGAATTCTGTCCGATGGGCCAGGAAAAGGGGAAAGCACGACGATCCGTGATCATGGAACAGGAAACGACGGACCGCAGCAGCAAGAACGAAGGCAACGCGACGGAGAGGATTACCAGTAGATGATGCGTGTGAAGTCGGCGAGCTCGCGGGGGGTGAGCTTTCGGAGGTCGGGGATGAGGTAGCGGTTCTCGTCGAGGTCGATGAGGACCTTTCCAGCTTCGCCATAATCGACGGCACGGTCGATCTTCCAGCGCATGAGGAAGTCGACGGGGCCCTTGTCGGTGTCCACCTTGAGGGCGACGAGTCCGTATTTCCAGCGGATCTCGTGGATGCGGGTGATGGTGTGGATGAAGTAGCGCTGCTGGAGGGCGCGACGCACCAGGCGGGCTTGCTCGGGAGGAAAATCGGTGAGGTCGCGGATGACGCCGATTTCGACGTCTTCGGAGCCCGGAACCCGATGGAGCAGGGAAATGAAACGGTCCTTGTGTGCGACGGGGAAGGCGTAGACGGCATAGACGCCGCCATAGACCCACTCGTCGGGGATGGTGACGTGCAGGGTTCCGTAGGAGCCGAGGTGGATGAAGCAGGTCTCCGGGGTGAGGTAGCGGACCTCGGTCTTTGGGGGCTGGGCGAGGGGCTGTGCAAACGCGCTTTCGGGCGTCGGTTCGGTGGTCATTTCTTTCCCTCGAGTTTGTCGCGGGTGTTGAGGGCGTCGATGGAGGGCTCGCGGGAGAGTTCGGTCTGGATGGTGACGAGCCGGGAGTAGATTCCACCGAGTGCGAGGAGTTCCTCGTGGGTGCCGTTTTCGACGATGCGCCCGTCATCGACGACGAAGATGCGGTCGGAGTTTTTGAGGGTGCTGAGTCGGTGTGCGATGGCGATGGTGGTGCGGCCTGCGGTGACGCGTTCGAGGGCCTGCTGGATGAGGAGCTCGGATTCGGTGTCGACGTTGGAGGTGGCCTCGTCGAGGATGAGGATCCTGGGGTCGTAGAGGAGCGCGCGGGCGATGGAGATGCGCTGACGTTCGCCGCCTGAGAGTCCGGCGCCGCGTTCACCGATGTAGGTGTCGTAGCCGAGGGGATGACGGATGATGAAATTGTGTGCGTTGGCGGCCTTGGCGGCGGCCAGGACCTGCTCGGGGGTGGCGTCGCGCCGGCCATAGGTGATGTTGGCGTAGATGGTCCCACGGAAGAGGAAGGGGTCCTGGAGGACGACGCCGACGTAGGAGCGGAGCTGGTTGAGCGTGAGGTCGCGGATGTCGACGTCGTTGATGAGGATGCGTCCCTCGTCGGGGTCGTAGAAGCGGGCGAGGAGATTGATGAGGGTGGTTTTCCCGGAGCCGGATTTGCCGACGATGCCGATGTGCTCGCCCGGGTTGACGGACAGTGAGACGCCCCGGATGACGGGTTCGTGCCGGGAGTAGCCGAAGGAGACGTTTTCGAAGCGGATGGCGCCGCCGGTGTCGGGGATGGGCGTGGGGGAGTCGGATTCGGCGATCTGGGGCGTGGTGTCGAGGATTTCGAGGGTGCGCTGGGTGGCGGTGAGGAAGCCGGTGAGCCAGTTGGTAAGCTGGGAAAGCTGTCCGAGCGGGGTGTAGAACATCCAGAGGAAACCGAGGAAGGCGAGGAGGTTCCCGAGGGTCATGTCATGCTGGAGGACGGCGCGACCACCGACGAACCAGACGACGACGCCGCCGAACTGGAAGACGAGGGTGATGAAGGGGTTGAAGGAGGCGACGGTGTATTCGACGGAGCGGAAGGAGTCGCGGACGTAGGAGGCGGATCGACCGAAGCGGTCCTGCTCGCGGGCTTCCTGACCGAAGGCTTTGACGACGCGGATCCCGGAGAGGATGGTGGTGAGGGCGGAGTTGAGCTTGGAGTGGGCGTCCCAGACACGGTAGTAACGGGGATAGATTCGCCGCCAGAAGAAGTAGACGACGACCACCACGAAGGGGGCGGGGAAGAGCGTGATGAGGGCGAGCTTCCAGGAGAGCGAGAAGAGGACGATCCCGACGGCGATGACGGTGATCATCTGGGCCATGAAGCCCGAGGTGAGCTGGTTGACGAAGCCTTTCATCTGCTCGGTGTCGGTGGCGACGCGGCTCATGAGCTGACCGACGTTGTAGCGGTCGTAATAATCGACGCCGAGACGCGTGAGGTGCTTGAAGACACGGGAGCGCATGTCGAAGGTGATTTGGGTCCCGACGAAGGAGGAGAGGCGTCCGGTGAGCATGTTGAGCATGGCGATGAAGAAGTAGGCGCCGAAGATGGCGGCGACCAGGAGCAGGAGCCAGCGGGAGGCTTCGGCGAAGGGTAGTACGGGGTTTCCGGCCTGGACGGGGGCGAGGACCTTGTCGACGAGGACGCGGACCATCAGCTGGGGCACGAGGGCGAGCCCGATGGTGAGCAGGACGAGGACCATCATGAGGACGGCTTTGCCGGCGTAGGGACGCATCATGGAGAAGACGCGCGAGAGGATGGCGGCCCGGTTGATGCAGCGTCGGCAGAGGTCGCCCTTGAACTCGAGGGTCATGCCGCACTTGGGACAACGTCGGGGATCGACGTCGTCTTCGGGACCGACTTCGGGGGGTCCGTCGCTGCGCCAGAGCTTGAGCTTGGTGGAGACCTTGGCGAAGAGATCGGCCCGGGCGTTGGAATAGGCGAGGATTTCGATGTAGACGCCCTCGACGAGGGCTTCGAGGAAGCCGCCCCCGACACCCTGACGGGTGCGGATTTCGGCGATATCGGCCCGGTTGAGGGCGATGCGCGTGACGGGCTGTTCCGGCGACGTCTGGGCGAGGGTGTAGAGACGGTCGGGCGTGGCGAGGATGAAGGTGGTCTCGTAGGAGCCGGCGAGGTTGAGGTCGGTACAGGCCGAGAGCCAGGCGGCATCGAAGTCGGGTATTTCGACGCGTGCACGACGTGCGAGGTCGGGGGGCAACTCAACCTGTAAGAGTACGGAACGACCGGCCGACATTGGGCGTAAGCTTTCGTATGTGAAGGCGTCTGGGGGACCTATTCTACACGGAAGGCGGAAGAGTATAAAGCAGAAATTGAGGAAAACAGCGACAACCGCCGACATAGGGAAGTCATCAGAAAGGGACGAAAAAGAGGTAAGTCCGGACGGGTGAGGGGGCACTCATACAATCCAGGACGGGATACGGCGGGGCGGATTCCGCCCAGGCACAATGGGTGTCTTCAATGGCAGGGAGCGTTGGCAGTGAAGAAAGTAATTGGGGTTTCGATGCCGGTCATGACA
>CAZVTD010000148.1:0-2490 GCA_964629945.1 uncultured Planctomycetota bacterium
GGCGACGTCGAGTCCTCGTGCGGCGATGTCGGTGGCGATGAGGATGCGGTAGTGTTGGTTGCGGAAGCCGGTCATGACCTTGTCCCGATCGGCCTGGGAGCGGTCGCCATGGAGACGTGCGACCTGGCCGATGCGTCCGAGGGCGCGTGCGAGTCGATCGACGGAGCGCTTGGTTCGTGCGAAGATGAGGAAGCGGCCGACGCTGTCCTTGAGGAGGTCGAGGAGGATGGGGGTTTTGCCGCTTTCGGGGACGTGGAGGAGATGATGCTCGGCACGCTCGGCGGCGGCTCCGCGGCGTCCGACCTGGACGCGAACGGGGGAGCGCATGTTCCGACGCGCGATGCGTTCGACGTCGTCGGGCATGGTGGCACTGAAGAGCATGGTCTGGCGCTGCTTTGGGAGGGCGGCGAGGATTCGGTTGATCTGGGGCATGAAACCCATGTCGTGCATGCGGTCGGCTTCGTCGATGACGAGGATTTCGATGTCCTTGAGGATGACGGAACGTCCCTGGAGATGGTCGATGAGCCGGCCCGGCGTGGCGACGAGGACGTTGGGCCATTGCTGGAGCGCGCGGTAGTCCTTCTGGATGGGGATTCCTCCGACGACGACGGCGGTGCTGACGCCGGTGGAGGCTCCCAGTTCGTTGAAGACGCCGGCGATCTGCTGGGCGAGTTCGCGGGTGGGGGCCAGGACGAGGGCTTTCATATTCATGGTCCCGGCGAGGCGATGGATGATGGGCAGGGCGAAGGCCGCGGTCTTTCCGGTGCCGGTCTGAGCCAGGGCGATGACGTCCTTTCCCTGGAGAGCCAGGGGGATGGTCTGAGCCTGGACGGGGGTGGGGGTGACGAAACCGGCGGTGCGGATGTCGGTTTGCAGGGACTCACAAAACGCGAACTGACTGAACGTCAACGACTGATCCTGCTTCAACAACGTTCTATTCCTCTCAACGCAAGATGCCCGCATTCGAAGGCTAAGGGCACACCAGCCGGTTCGCGGCGCTTCAGGTGAAGCGCTCCGACGAACCCATAAGAAAGGCAGCGCGACGATCGCGCAGAGTCCTTTCCGTGCGCCCGAATCCGTTTCTGTCGGGCGCCCCGCTTGCTGCAAGGTCCGGCGCCAAAGCGCACGTGGACCGGTCACTCTCGATGGATGTGTGAGGGATTCGAACCAGTCAGGAATGTCCAAGAAGGCGTGAAAAACCGCCTGGCGGCATCAAACCGATCAGTCCGCTCCGGCACAACACAGGGAGCGACACCTGCTTCATCGACATACTGTACACCATTTCGGCCCGAAATGCCCGTTAATTATTGGATATTTCTTGCCCGCTCGCCCAGACGAAAAGGTCGAGATCAGGGAGGTGACTTTCTGATGATGTTCAACCGGGCTGGCGAAGGGCGGCGAAGAAGAGATCCCAGAAGGGGTCGACTATGGTGTCGGAGAGTTCGGAGGTCTTGCCGTCGCGATGGACGAGGCAGGACGTGAGGCGTTTGTCGAAGCGTCCGAGCTGATAGCTGTCGATGCCGGCTTTGCGCCAAGCCTGACGGATGCGGGGGGCGCTTTGGGGGTCAACGGAGGCGAGGAGGGTGCCTTCGCTGATGGCGATCCAGGGGTCAAAGGCCAGGGCGATGGACAGGTCGCGAATATCAGACGGGATATCGATCGCGTCGAGGTCGATGTGGGCGTGGATACCGGCGGCAGCGGACATTTCGATGACGCCGCCGAGGACGCCTCCTTCTGTGGCGTCGTGCATGGCGTGGACGCCTCCCGCGGCGAAGGCGGTGAGTGCCTCGTTGACCACGGTGATCTGATTGACGCGCGAGAGGGCTTTCTTGATGGAGACAGGGGATACGCGGTCGTCGAGTCGGTCCTTGTAGAGAACGGTGAGCAAGGCGACGGCTTCGATGGCTGGGCCTTTGGTGATGAGGAGGACGTCTCCGTCGCGAGCGCCACCGGGGGAGACCCAGGCGGCGCGGTCAGCCAGACCCCAGACGGTGACTCCGCCGACGGTGGGGATGACGACGGCGTCGTACCAGCCGGTATGTCCGCCGACGATGGTTATGCCGAGAGCGCGGGCGGCGTCGGAGACGGAGACGATGATGGTTTCGGCGTCGCTCTCGGGACAGGTGGGCGGGAGGAGGAGGGTGTAGGTCATGAACTGGGGAGGGATGCCGGTGACGGCGACGTCGCTGGCACCGATATGGACGGTGAACCAGCCCATGATGTCGAGGGGAAGACCCGGGGCGGGGAAGATGGGATCCTCGGCGATGGCCATGACGCGCCCGTCGAGGAGGTCGATTACGGCGGCGTCGAGTCCGGGTCCGGGGCCGAGGAGGGTCTGTGCGGAGGAGGCCCCGAAGTTGGAGCCCAGGAGGGCCTTGAGACGACCTGCGGATGGTTTGCCGACGCGACGCTCACTCATGGGATATTCTCCTGCCAAGCACGGCCTCCACGTCGGCGCGAGTCTGGGCGTCATCGCCCCCCAGGCCGCGC
>CAZVTD010000148.1:2500-6236 GCA_964629945.1 uncultured Planctomycetota bacterium
GGGTGAGGCCACGAGCGGCACGGGTCCTCATGTGCGTATGGCAGGCCATGATAAGGGTCATGACCTGGTCGGGGTCGCCTTCAACGGTGGTCTGCATGGCGCCCATCACGTAAGGGAGGCGCGAGCTCTCCATGATGGGAACGAGCTCGGCGATCAACTGCTTGATCTCCTCGCCGGCGCCGACGGGGACTACGGAAAAACTGGCAAGCATGCGTGGTTCTCCTTTCCGATGATCGTGGACAAAGCAGAGAAGAGGCTCCGGTTCAACGTGGCAGGTTCTCATCCATGGCGCCGGAGCGATAGCCCTGGAGGTCAACCGTGACGTAATGAAAGCCGAGGTCTTTGAAGACGCGTGTGATCTCGGCGCGGGTGTCGGGATGGGTGTGGCGGGGGAAGTCCGCGGGGTCGGCCTCGATGCGGGCAAGGGCGCCATGGACACGGACACGGAATGGTCCGGAAAGCAGCGGTCGGAGGTGTGCTTCCGCCCGGGAGACGCGCTGGAGATTCTCGACGGTCATGTGTTCGCCATAGGGGAAGCGGGTGGCGAGACAGGGGGAGGAGGGCTGGTTCCAGGTGGGGAGTCCGAGTTCCCTGGAGATGACCCGGACGAGGATTTTGGTGAGGCCAGCTTCGCGCAGGGGACTGCGGATGCCGAGTTCACTGACGGCTTTGGAACCCGGGCGATAGCTGAGGTCGTCGTCGGCATTGGAGCCCTCGGCGACGTGGCAGAAACCGAGTTCCCGGGCAAGATCCCGGAGGCGTTCCAGGAGGGCTTTCTTGCAGAGGTAGCAGCGGTCGGGTGGATTGGAGGCAAAGCCCGGGAGTTCGAGTCCTGGGGCGTGGATGACGCGATGGGGGATGCCGATCTGAAGGGCGAGCCGACGGGCGTGTTCGGCTTCATCGGGGGGGTGGAGGCCCCCGGTGGCGGTGACGGCGAGGACGCGGTCGCCGAGTTCGTCGTGGGCGATCCTGGCCAGGAGGGTGCTGTCGACGCCTCCGGAGAAGGCGATGACGGCGCTGTCGAGTTCCCGGACGATGCGTCTGAGGCGCTGGAGGGGTTCGTGCGTCGATTGTTCCATAATCATCGCTCCAGGACTTTGCTTTTTGTGTTGCGGGGACGTATTCTATACTACCAGAAGTCGGGCCGGATGCAAGCCGGGGTCGTTGAAGCGTGTCTCTTTTGAGGGGGAGCCGAGATGAAGATCCTGAAGAAGGTTTTGATCATCGCGGTCATCGTGATCGTCGTCGGCGTGCTGATGGTGTATTTCGCGATGAACAGCATCGTGCGACGGGCGATCGAAACGGGGGCGGGGAACGCGCTGGGGACCAAAACGAGCCTGGGATCGGCGGCGGTGCACCCGTTTGCAGGGAAGGTGACGCTGGTTTCGCTGGAGATCGCCAACCCGGAGGGGTTCCAGACGGGGGAGTTTCTCACGATGAAGAAGGGGGCCGTGGACGTGGCGATGGGGTCGCTGCTTTCGGATCCGGTGGTGGTGGAGGAGATCAGCATCGAGAGTCCGGTGCTGACCATCGAACGGAAGGACCTGACCACGAACCTGAACGTGATCCTGGATAACCTGTCGAAGAACGCCAAGGGGACGGAGACGAAGGAGAAGGAGACCGGGAAGGGGAAGGGATTCAAGATCAAGCATCTCCTGGTGAAGGACGCCAAGGCGAAGTTCCTTCTGGTCGGTCAGGAGCCGGTGACGATCGAGCTGGGCGACATCGAGATGAAAGACCTGGGGACAGGGGAAGACAACGGGATCAAGATGGGAGTGGTCACGCTGGTGATCCTGACGCGGTTGGCGCAGGAGGTGGTGGTGGATAGCGCGGGTCAGATTCCGGCAGACGTGCTGAAGGGGATGGACTCGGCCGTGAAAGACGCGAGTAAGGCGGCGGGAGAAATCGCAGGTGCGCTTCAGAAGACGCTGGACGAGACGTTGAAAGCACTGCCCGATGTGACGAAGGACCTGCCGAAGTTGCCGGGGCTGGGTGGAGACAAGTAAACGCAGAGGTCGGGACGAGAGCGGCCGAGTGCCTGAATACTTCGAGGCTAGCTGTCAAATTGACAGCAGCCGGGGTTGGATTTTGTGCCAAGATGTCAGGTTTTGAGGTTCTGCGGGGCGTTTCTGGATTATATTTCCAGCGTAACGTATTGTTGGGGAATAACTTAGGGCGACTCGCGGGAAGCGGGGGCGTTTGGCACGGATTTTGCGTAGTCTTGGGATGAGATTTTGTATGGCCCGGTGATCCGGCCGTGATGGGCGCGGCAGGCTGCCGGGGCTGGTATCAGCGAAGAGTGCTGAAATGCCTTTGCGCGGACTTCTGGAAAGACCGAGGTGGCATCGTTCGATCCTGGTGACCGACGGTGATGCCGTGATCCGTCGGGAGCTGGCGTCGGTCCTGGAGCCTGAAGGGTTCAGCGTGTTCGAGGCGTCGCGGGGACGCGAAGCGCTGGAAGTGGTCCAGCGTTCGGTGGTGGACGTGCTGATCCTGAACATGCTGCTTCCGGACGTGGACGGGTTGAACGCGCTGTCGCTGATCCGGAGGGTGTCGCGTCCGCTGCCCTGCATCTTCATCGGGGAGCACCTGAGCAAGGAGATGCGTCTGAAGGCGATGACGGCGGATGCGTTTGCGGTCCTGGAAGAGCCGTTCCGTCCGCAGGTTCTCCGGGATACGGTGTGGAGAGTGGTTCATCGCTACTACGGACCGCCGGAGCAGTAGGGCGGGACAGAAAAGGCCGTGGTGGTGGATTTCGTTTGAGGGGTTGGGGCACATCCAACAGGTTCGAGTGCGAGAAACTTTTAGGAGGAAGGAGCAACCATGGCGACAAAGGTGAGACCTTTGGGAGACAAGATTCTTGTGAAACGCGTGGAGGCGGAGAACAAGACGAAGGGTGGCATCGTCCTGCCCGACACGGCGAAAGAGAAGCCCGCAGAAGGTGTGGTGCTTGCGGTGGGCGACGGGAAGCTGCTGGATTCAGGAGAGCGTGCGAGCTTCCAGGTGAAGAAGGGTGACCGGATCATCTTCAGCAGCTACGCCGGCAGTGAGATCACGGTGGACGGCGAAGAACTGCTGGTCATGGGTGAAGAGGACGTAT
Source organism: uncultured Planctomycetota bacterium (assembly GCA_964629945.1). GTDB lineage: Bacteria > Planctomycetota > DG-23 > DATKVD01 > CAZVTD01 > CAZVTD01. The sequence continues at coordinate 5,601 of CAZVTD010000148.1, forward strand.
TGGCGGTCGTGGAAGCATAGGACGGCATTTCCCTTCCGGCAGACGCCGGGTAGAAACATTGGAGGGATGAGATGGCTGCAAAGAAACTAGCGTTCAACCAGGAAGCACGAGAAGCGATTCGGGACGGCGTGGCGAAGCTGGCCCGTGCGGTGAAGACGACCCTGGGGCCGCGCGGCCGAAACGTCATTCTGGAGAAGTCGTTCGGGTCTCCGACGGTGACGAAAGACGGCGTGACCGTGGCGAAGGAGATCTCGCTGGAAGACAAGTATGAGAACATGGGCGCGCAGATGGTGAAGGAAGTGGCCAGCAAGACGAGCGACGTGGCCGGCGACGGCACGACGTCGGCGACGATCCTGGCCGAGGCGATCTTCACCGAAGGACTGAAGAACGTGGTGGCGGGCGCGAACCCGATGTCGCTGAAGCGCGGGATCGAGGCGGCGGTGGAAGACGTGGTGGGACAGTTGAAGAAGATGAGCGTCCCGGTGAAGGGACGCAAGGAGATCGCGCAGGTCGGGACGATTGCCGCCAACAACGATCCGGAGATCGGCAACATGCTGGCCGAGGCGATGGAGAAGGTGGGCAAGGACGGCGTGATCACGGTCGAGGAAGGGAAGTCTCTGGAGACGACGGTGGACT
>CAZVTD010000149.1:0-6200 GCA_964629945.1 uncultured Planctomycetota bacterium
CCCCTGTGCAATGCCTGCCCCGCCCTTTTCCCTCCATGCCGGATCGATACGACACCCCGGCCTCCTCTCCCCCGTTCTCCGCGTCACTGCGCAAGCTGTCTGGTTCCGCCCTTGGTACCTTGTCACAATCTTCCTGGGCGTCCTCGGCGTCGTCCTTCCCCTCTGGCTTCTGCTCTTGGGCGATGGCGGCACTCCTCTTCTGTTTTGCCTCCTCTTCTCGACTTTCGTTCTCGGCCCGACCTTTATCCGTACGACCGTCGACCATCTGCAGCTTGTCCTTGTGCTGCCTCTTCACAGGGCACGCATCTTTCATCTTGCCTCCGCTCCGCTCTTCATCCTGCTCATCGCGACCAACGTGCTCCTCGTTCCTGCGGCCAGAACTTCAGCCCGAATCTTCCCGTACGCCCATGACACGATCCCGCATCTCCTTCAATGGGCTTGCTCTGCCGCAATGCTCTCTCTTCTCGTCCTTCTCATCTCCATGGGGTTCTCCCTTTATTCGTCCCCGGTCCATCCCATGCCTTCTTCTGCCAGGGCCGCAAAATACATCCCCTTGGCTGTCATGCTGATGCTGATACTCGCTGCCTGCATCGTCCCCAACCAGGAGGAGGTCGGATTCCTCGCGCGGCGCTTCCTTCTGCGTCACTTCTGGCCTCTGAACTCCCTCTTTCTCCTTGCCTCCATCCTTCTCTTCCTCCGCCACCGCCATACCTTCCATGACCTCGAAATCCCCACCCCAAAAAACAACAGCCTCTGAACCACCCCCGATCCTTTACCCCCTCAATAGTCGTACCTCCAAACCACTCCCGCTCCGAGTCTGTGCCCTCGTCCCGATCCATCGGGATGGCAGTTTCTTCTGCCGTTTAACAAAGTCGGGCTGTTCTCTGTGCTCTCCGTGCCTCTGTGGCAAAACGCTTTCAAAATCATCGCAAATTCGCTCACTTCTTGACCAAATTCGACCCAAATTCGCTCGAATTCGAGCGGTTTGGTACGACCACACCCCCGTTTTTAGCTCAAAAACGCGGTTCCGGACAAGTCTAAGTCTATGTCGGAGCGTTGAAGTCGACCGCTATTCCTCGATTCAAGCCCTTCTGTACAGCGGTTTCCGGCACAGATTGCCCGATACTTCCAATATAACGCATCTGGCGAACACAACCGCATCCCCATCCTACGCATAAACCGCCCCCATTGGCCGATCTGAGCACGCTGCGTCGGCGTCAAAAGGGCATCCGGGCCGACCCCAACAGCTTCCCCCATGTCGTGCTGATCCAACACAAAACCCACAAGATGTTGTGTCTTTCCACCATTTTTGACGCCCCGGCCTGCGGGGCGCCAGGCGATCCCCAAAAATCTTCAACTCATTTCTCGCCCGATCCCCTTTCTATACAACACGTTGTGAACCAACCCCAATTCCATCCCACCCGATGGGGCCTTGCGTGGCACGGAATTTGCCTTTAGATAGCTTCTATCAGGTTCTACCAGCTTTTCAGCGCACTATCGCGGTTTGGCTTTGGGAGGGGAATGCCTTGAGGCGGCTCCTGTTCTACGTCCTGCTCTGCACCTGCTTCATCGTAACCATAACTCATGCCGACAGTTACGACTTGCGAAATGTTGATGGCACCAGTTATGTCACCCCCGTCAAGAACCAGGGTTCTTATGGCACCTGCTGGTGTTTCGGCACCATGGCCTCCATCGAAAGCTCTATCCTCATGCAGGGCAATTGGTTAGGACTGGGCACGGTTCCCGATCTTTCCGAGAACAACCTCAACAACGGCGTCGGCTTCTATCCCATCCCCGTGGATCAGGGCGGCGACTACCGCATGTCCGCCGCGTACCTAACTCGGGGCAGCGGACCGGTTTACGAATCCGACGACCCTTACCACAACACCTCCACGCCCATTGATCAGCCGGTGCACTACTATGTGCGGGACATCGAGTGGTATAACGCCGGCCAGGATCTCTCGAACATCGGCGAGGTCAAGAACGCGCTCACAACCTATGGCGCCGTCTCGACTTGCATCTACTGGTATGGGATCTACTTCAACGCCTCGAAGGGTTCCTACTACCAGCCCGCCGCCGACACCAACCTCCCCAACCATTCCGTCACCATCGTCGGCTGGGACGACGCCAAAGTCACTCAGGCACCCCAGCCCGGCGCATGGCTCTGCAAAAACAGCTGGGGCAGCACGTGGAATGGCGACGGGTACTTCTGGGTTTCGTACTACGACAAGCACGCGGCGAAGGATCCGGAGATGGGTGCGGTGTCGTTCCACAACGTCGTACCCGCTTTTCAGCAAAGGATTTACGGACATGACGATCATGGCTGGTGCGCTGAGAAGGACTATGCGTACGCGATGAACGCGTACAACGCCGCCGAGGCGGGGCAGCTGGCGGCGGTGGGGTTCTACACGGTGGAGCCCGACGTCGAGTACGTGATCCGGATCTTCTCGACGCTGGAAAACGGGACGACAAGCGGGCTGCTGGCCGAGAAGAGCGGCAGCTATGACGCCGCCGGTTATCACACGCTGGACCTGGATGCGCCCATCAGCGTGGCGAACGGCGAGGCGTTCTACGTCAGCCTTTACGTGAATAACGGCAGCCAGGCGGTGGACATGACGGTGATGAAGAACGTGCTGATGGAGGGCGAGACGACGTACAGCGGCTACCTGGTGGAATCGGAGGCCAACGCGGGCGAGAGCTTCTACAGCGTGGACGGCAGTCTCTGGGCGGACCTGTACGACGTGCAGTCGGATCATTCGGCGAACTGGTGCATCAAGGTTCTGACGCTGCCCGAGATCGGCGACTGCAATAACGATCACCTGATCGACGGGGTGGACCTGGCGATCTGGCAGCAGCATTACGATCCGCTGGGGTTGAATGAGAATACGTTCGCGATGGGCGACTGGAATGTGGATGGACGAATCGACGGGGCGGACCTTGCGCTGTGGCAGCAGAACTATCGGCCCATCGGGGTGGCGGAAACGGTGCCCGAGCCGGGGACGCTGATGCTGATGCTGTGCGGGGCGGCGTGGCTTGGAGGCGTGAGGCGGAAGAAGCGGATGTGAGCGGGGATTGCGCCCGGAACAGAGACGGGCGGAAATTGGGAGATGAGACGAAGATGCCCCCCTCCTTTCCTTCTCCGTCGCCTGAAAAGGCCAAGAGCATCATAGAATAGTTTATCATTTTCTCTTGACGCCATTGACCACCTTGTTTACCTTCACCGTCGGTCTCAGAGGATCGACGCGGAGCCTTATTGGCCGAGTCACCTGCCATCGGGGGAATATGTATGGCAGACCACAGACGGAAGGACCGAAAAGACAAAGCAGCCTGTCCGCCAACGAGTGTTGGGCGCAAAAGCAAGCTGCGCACTCTTGTCTTGCCCATGCTCGTCGTAGCAGTCCTTGCCGCCGCTGCTTATCTCGTCTTCTTCTCACAAGGACAATCTGTAGGGCATTCGAAGGCCGGCCATCGCACGGTTTCCCAACTCATGGCGCTTTCCGACGCCGAATTGGAGAAGGTTGACCTTGTCGAGATGAACATCGCGGTCGCTCGCGAAATCCCCGGTCTGGAAGGACTCGATTACGATCACTACCGAGAGATCGTCGACGTCTGGGCGGAAGAATTTCTTCGCTGGCTGCCCACGGTTGAACACGGGTTCCGGGAGAACCCCGCGAAGTACAAGGACGACATCCATTTTTTCCATCTGGGGATGCTCGCGCAATTCCTGAGCCATAACGTCGGCATCGCGTATATCGAAGAGCAGAAGCAGGCCCAAGTCGTGGATCGAAAGGCAGGCAAGAAGACCGAGATTCTGTACACCGATCCCGGCCATTTGCTGCTTCACGGTCTCATCGACAGCAAACGCGGCACCTGCGGGACGATGCCGACGCTGCACGTGGCCATGGCCCGACGGCTGGGGTGGCCGGTGGGCCTGGCGTGTACCAACTCGCACTTCGTCTCACGGTATGACGACGGCAAAGTGGTCTACAACATCGAAGCGACCTGCACTGAAGGCGGCTTCTCCGAGGGCAGCGACAAGCAGTACATGGAGATCGAGGGCGTTTCGCAGAAGGCGATTGCCTGTGGCAGCGATCTCCGAAAGCTATCGGGGCGGGAAATGCTCGGCGTGTTCATCGCGGCGCGCGCCAGATACTATAATGACATTGGCAAGACCGAGCTTGCCACCCGAGACTATGCCTTGGCCTTCACGCAGATGCCCAACAACCGCAAGGTCTACCTGGGACTGGTTGGAAATCTCATGGATACGGGGGAGCGTCTGTTTGCCGTCAACGAATTGGGTCATCCTGTATCTCTGGCAACCTATTTGAGCGATCGTTATCCGTCACGGTCGGCAAGCGTCCGGATACCGGAGCCGCCGATGCGTCGATACGACCCCACGTTGGATGTGGACCGGATCAACGCGATCAATCGTGCCAACCGGGAGCGGATGATGCAACAGCCCAGCGTTCCGCAACCTGCCATGCCTGGAGGAGCTTATCCGCAAGCGAACCGATGAGAACGTGATGACATTCAACCGAAGGGGGCGATCATGAAGCGAGCTGTGGTATTGATCATCGTAGGCCTGGCGTATCTGCTGACGATCCCTTCAGTCGCCCATGCTCGGTATGTCGATGGGATGAACATGTATGAGTGCGTTCGCAGCAATCCGGTCGTGAATTGCGACCCTGCGGGACTTTTGGCCGTCAAAGGGGCCAATGATTTCGGCGATTGGGATATTACACAGAACAACAAGAGGGCTCGTATCCCAGGGGATACGTACCACAGCGAGGTTATCATAAAATTCATTCCGAACAAGAAGACAGTTTGTTGTGATGAAATAACATTTATCCAGGTGTGCAAAACGTTGGATTCTGAAGGTAACCCGTATGAACCCAGGGAGATCCATTCGGACCGAATGACATCAACTGGATGGAGGCTTGACCAATCTATCGGGAACAAAATACCCTGGTACGTAGATCACCCGCAATATGGCCAATATGGGAGTGCCCCAGATCCTTACAGGGAAGCCACTCTGATCGATGATCCAGGAGACAAAGTGACAAGCCAGAGTTGGTTTTTTGAGACGGTCGCTATCTGCAAAAAGGGGCCAGACCAAGGTACTGTTTATGGAGCATTGCGTTGGGGCTTTGAGGTGGACGATATGGGCCACTTGACATCCCATACGCCAGCGTCCGGCCCTATGTATAGCCAGAACTTTTTTCAAGCCATTCTCAGGTGGAATCAGCAATCCGGAGGACCCATGGACCAGCGAAATGCCCCAGATCAAGAGCCTTATGGGGGTCCACTACCTATTCCTTACGATACGGGGCCCGTCCCGCCGGGAAGGCCAGATAACTTCGGGTGATTTACTTGACAGAGAAAGGAAGGGCAAAAAAAGTGAGGCGCCACACGGCGGTACAACGAAGAGGGTTTCATCCTCTCTTCCTAATGTGTGTGTTTGTCCTCCTCGCCTCTCCAGGATGTGCTAAAAACAGCCATTCGGAGACAGAGATGCCCGAGAGGCTCATGCAAGCAATAGAGGAGGCCAAGTCGGGTACAACGTTCATGAAGTCTTCACTGGCCCAGAGTTCTCTATCAGCCGATGAGGTCAATTTGGCACACAATTATGTAAACAGACATCCTGATTCATCTTCTTATATTTTGCTTATGGCCCTGCGAAAGCAGGGCGGAGAAGCATATGATGAGACCCCGGACAAGACGAAAGCAGAGGTGCTCTGTGCTGGATTGGCGAACCTAACGTTTTTGAATGACTTCGGACATCTGGAACCCTCATCATCTTACGATGGCAAGGCGGCACAGGCACTGCTTGATATCGGGCAACCTGCTCTATCTTGCCTGCAAGCTCTCTTGGCTAATCACGAGGATGCTCCGCTCTTCGGGAGCAAGGATGCTACGGCATCATCCGTATTCCACTATCGCCGGGCCGATTTCGCGTATCGTTACATCATGCTTATCCTGGGCCAAGAACCCACCTTCCCTGCTGACCCCGCAGAACGCGACAGATTAATCACCGACCTTCAGGCGCAGTTGAAGAAAGAACAGGCCCCGTCGTGAGTTCGGTCAGCACTCACGTTGTGCCAACATTCGCGCCTGCTTCTGGTGTGAGAGGCTGCGGGCCCGGGAACTCGAACTCATCGGAAAATCATAGAAGAACGGGGGGTGTACAGGCGGAATGGGGG
>CAZVTD010000150.1:0-6110 GCA_964629945.1 uncultured Planctomycetota bacterium
ATGAAGAACACCAGCATCGCCGCCACCACCACCCACATCGTATCCACCCCCCCCCCCGACACCCCGGGCTCCGCCTCCTCCGCCCGGCACCCCGACCCCCTCACCCCCCACCCCAGCACCACGCCCAAGCTTCGCCCTGCAATCCGCCACAGCCTTCCTGTCTTACTCATGCCAGCGATTCCTTTGCCAGATGGACCCTGCTCCTGCAGCACGATGCCGGGTCTTGATAGCAAATCCCGTGCCAAAAACTCGCAAAAGACATAACTCGTTGATGAAACAGGCCTTATGGATTTTCTGACAGAGAACAGGAGGACGACAAAAACTACATTTATGTAGCAATAGCATCCGATATACTACGATTCCGTGCCATGATGATTCTGGGATCACCCTGATGTCGGAGCGCTTCGGGCGGCCCGGCTCGTGTGTCGCGGCCTCGTTTCCCGTCGAAAATCAGTCGAAAACAGGGCAAAAAACGACCTGTTTTTGAGCGATAAACGCACCAAAAACACCGCTCTTCGACCCAAAAAAAGGACCCATCCCGTTGGCTCGGGATGGGTCCAGATGTCCTTCCAACCTCCATGACGGCGGGTTCAGTCCGTGCTTTTCCTGAACGGAACATCAGGCCGCCACGGGTTATCCGTGACCGGTGCCACCGAATCATAGCCCCGCTGAAGCATCAGGTGATCCACCACCGTCAGCGCGATCATCGCCTCGGCCACCACGACGATCCGTGCGCAGATCGTCGGGTCGCGTCGCGTGATCGAACCCAACTCGGCGTCCTTCATCGTGGCCAGGTTCACCGTCTTCTGCGGCATGCTGATCGTCGAGGTCGGCTTCACCACCATCCGCACCACGATATCCTCGCCGTTGCTGATGCCGCCGTCGATCCCGCCGCCGTGGTTCGTGTGGAAACGCAGCCGTTTCCCTTCCATGTAGGGGATGTCGTTGAACTCACTGCCTTTCATCTTCGCGGCCTCGAACCCATCACCGAACTCCACGCCCTTCACCGCGCCGATGCTGCAGATCCCCTTGGCGATGTCCGCACTCAGCTTGTCGAACACCGGCTGTCCCAGTCCGGGCGGGACCCCGCGAACAATGACTTCCACGATGCCACCCACCGTATCGCCGTCTTCCTTGACCTTCAGGATTTCCGCCACCATCTTCTCACCGGCTTCCAGGTCCGGGCACTTGATGAGGTTCTTCTCCCGGTTCTCGCGGATCTTGTTGAAGGGCACCGGCCGACTGGTGATCCCCGCGCACGCCTTCACGTAACCCACCACCTCGATGTTCTCGGTCGCCAGGACCTTCCTGGCGACGGCTCCCGCAGCGACGCGGCATACCGTCTCACGTCCCGACGCACGTCCCGCACCGCACCAGTCCGCATATTCCCCATATTTCACCCGGAACGTATGTTCGGCGTGTCCCGGACGCATCAGGTCCTTCTTCTGACGATACTGCTCCACGTGGATGTCCTCGCGGTCCACGTTATAGACCAGCAATCCCACCGGTGCGCCCGTCGTGCACCCATCCCGCACGCCCGCAACGATTTTCACCTGGTCGGTCTCCTGCCGGGGCGAATCGATCGGGCTGGTCCCGGGACGTCTCCGGTCCAATTCCGGCTGAATGTCGGCTTCCGTCAACGGAATCCCTGCCGGACCCCCGTCCACGATCGCCATCATCGCGCCGCCGTAGCTTTCCCCCGCCCCATACACCCTGAAAACGTGTCCGAATGAATTACCCTGCATCACGGTCTCCTTATTGTACCCGTCGTCCCGCTCTTCGGAACGACTACGCCGTTTCCATGTTTGCCCCGACCGATTCCATCAGCTCCACGAAGTCCGGGAACGTCACCGCCGCGGATTCCGCCGTGTCGATCTCCGTTCGTCCCTTTGCCGTCAAACCCGCCAGCGCCAGCGCCATCACCACCCGGTGGTCCGAATGTCCCTTCACGGAAGCGCCCACCAATTTGCTTCGTCGGATCACCAGTCCGTCCTCGCGTTCCTCGATATCGGCCCCCATCTTCCTCAGTTCCGCACACATCACCGCGATCCGGTCCGTCTCCTTGAGTCGTGCCTGGGAAACGTTCACGAGTCGCGTTTCACCCTCCGCCATGCACCCGGCCACCGCCAGTGCCGGAAGCGCATCGGGCGTCGCGTTCAAGTCCAGTTCGCATCCCCGCAATTCCCCGCCCTTCACGTGGATGTCGCCTTCCCGGGTTTCGATCTTCACCCCCATCGCCCGCAGCATGTCGATGACCGTCTTGTCTCCCTGGCTGTCGTTCATATCCAGTCCCGCCAGGACGACGTCGCCCCCCGTCACGGCCGCTCCCGTCAGGAAGAACGTCGCGCTCGAAAAATCTCCCGGCACGTTCCGGTCATACGCCCGATAACACTGTCCCCCTTCGATGACGAACCGTCCCAGGTCGTCGTCGGCCTGGTAACGGATGCCCTGCCCGTCCAGCCAGTCCATCGTCATCCGCACGTAGGGCGCCTCGTTCAACCCCGTCACCGCAAGCTCCGTCTTTCCCTCGGCCAGCGGACAGCTCAGCAGCAGGCTCGAAACGTATTGCGACGTCACGGCCCGCACGGTCGTGCTGCCGCCCTTCATCGGTCCCCGCACCACGATCGGCGCCAGTCCGTTCCCCCGCGTCGAGAACACGTCCGCCCCCAGCGCGCTCAGTGCGTCGATCAGGATCCCCGCCGGTCGCGTGCGGATCGACTCGTCCCCCGTGAACACCGTGCAGCCCGTCCCCAGCGCCGCCATCCCCATGGCCAGGTACAGCGTCGTCCCCGAGTTCAGCACGTCGATCACGTCATCCGGCGCGCACAGCTTCCCCCCCACGCCTTTCACCTGCCAATCGGTTTCGTGCTCTTCCACTTCCGCACCGAACGCCCGTGCCGCCCCCAGGACCGCGTCCGTGTCCAGGGACACCAGCGGGTTCCCGATCCGGCTGGTCCCGTCCGCCAGCGCCGCGATCAGCACCGCACGGATCGTGTGACTCTTCGAAGCCGGGATCAACACCCGTCCTTCCAGTCGTGATTTGCGCACCACCAGTTCCATCGGACGCTTCCCTCTCCCCTTGTGAAATCCCCGTCGGCCCGCACGCCGCATCTTAGCACAGTTCTCTCGGAAAATCTACCCCCCTTGTTTCGGCTCCCCCGTCCCCTGCACCGCAGTCTTTTGCGCCTCTTTCCGCACGTCGTAGCACGTTACACCCCGCGTGGTGCGCACGAACAACCGGCCGTCCAGCAGTGCCGGCGCCGTCCAGCGCATCGTCCCCAGATTGATCTTCCCCAGACACTCATATTTCTCGGACGTCGCACGGATCAAGTACAGGTCCGTGAACAGCACCACGAAGATCTTCCCGTCCGCCATGATCGGCGTCGAAACCTGTGCCCGTCCCACGTGCTCGTCCCAGCACACTTTCCCCGTTTCCAGCTCCACGCACAGTCCCCGGCCGCCGCCTTCTTCCTTTCCGTACCCCTCGCCGAACGCATAGACGTATCCCTCATACACCAGGGGACTGGCGTGCGTGTCCGTGAAGCTCACGTCCCACATCTGCGTCGCCCCATCCACCGCCAGTCGATACGCCCGCAGGCCCACCTTTTTGGAACCCCCGCAGATCACCACGCAGTCCCCCGCCACCACCGGCGTCGACGCGATCCCTCCGGGGACCGTCCACAGGGCCTTCCCCGTCTTCGGCTCCAGACAGCGCAGCTCGTTCGCCGCGTTCACCAGCAGGTATTTCTTTCCCTCGTGTTCCCACACGACGGTCGAGCACATCTCTCCCTTGGCCTTGGAGTTCCGCCAGCGCACCTTTCCGCTGTGGGCGTCCACGCCCATCGTGCCCTTCCGTGTGCTCACCACCGCCAGGTCGTCCACGATCAGCACCGATGAACTCCGGTTGTGGTGGTTCGTCTCCCTGTCCAGCACCTTGCTGCTCCACAGGGGTTCTCCCGTCGTCGCGTCCAGACAGTACAGCTTGCTCTGCGAGTTCAGGATGTAGCACCGTCCCGCCACCACGGTCGGGGTCGCGGAATCCGGATGGATCAGCCACTGGGACGGAAGGTCCTGTCGCCAGATCGTCTTTCCGGTCGTCACGTCCAGACAATACATCAGGTCATAGGGCTTCTTGGTCGCGATCTGTCTCATCACCGTCTTGCGGATCGTCTCGTCCACCTTGTTGGCGTCGAACCACGCGTCCAGTTCCGCCTGACTGTCGAACTGTCGTCCCTCGATCCCGGCCACCTTCTCCAGCATCTCCATCGGAGGTGCCGAATCCCCCATCAGCAGCCGGTTCTTGGCCGCCACGCGGAACTTCGACCACTCCGGTTTCATGTTCTCCTTGATCCACTGGATAGCCCAGGTGTCCCGTTCACGGGGGTCCGTCAGTGCCGCCCGCTCCGGGGAAAGCCGGGCCTCGTCCACCATCCTAGAAAACTCCTCCGGCATTCCCGATATCCATCCCCAGTGCGACGTCACGCCCTTCTTCAGGACGCGCGGACCGTCCTCCTCCTTCAGCCGGTGACACAACAGGTACAGCCGTCCGTCCACCACCACCATCGAGCCGAAACCGCCCGGACGGTCGCCTTCGATCTTTTTCTCGCTCACCCACAGGACCGGGGGGCCTTCCTGGTCCACGCGATCGATCAGGGACGGCGAGTTCGGGACCACGCCGTTCCGGAACGGACCCCGCCATTGCGGCCAGGCGTTCGTGTCCAGCTTCAGCTCGATCCGCTTCAGGCTCCGCCTGGCGTGAAGCCACTTCCAGCCCACGAAGCCCGTCGCGGCCAGTCCCATCAGCACCACCACCACCGAAACGATCACAATCAGTTTTTTCCGCACCTCATCGCGCTCCTGATCGTTGTCTGTCTTTCATCTGTCCCCGTTTAGACACGAACGCGTCCCCTCCAACCGGGACGCGTTCGATTGCACGCCTCACCCGTCGTTGTGTTCATTCGTCGGGATTATGCCTTACCGTACACCTTCTTCATGTCCTTCAGGCTCTTGGGGGCATACTCTCCCGCATGGCCCGCGGTCCCGAAGTCCTTCATCTTGCCCACGATCACGTCCTTCAGTGCCGCCCGTGCCGCTCCCAGATACTTTCGGGGATCGAACTCTTTCGGCTCCTCAATCAGGACCTTCCGGATCGCTCCCGTCATCGCGATTCTGCCGTCCGTGTCCACGTTGATCTTTCGGACCCCGCGACGGATCGCGTCCTGGATCTGCGGGATCGGAACACCCTTCGCGTTCGGCATCTTGCCGCCGTACTTGTTCACGATCTCAACCAGTTCCTCGGGAACCGAGCTCGAACCGTGCATGACCAGGGGCGTCTTCGGGCAACGCTTCCGCACCTCATCGATGATGTCCATCGCCAGCTTCGGCTCCACCTTGAACTTGTACGCCCCGTGCGACGTCCCGATCGCCAGGGCCAGGGCGTCCACACCCGTCATCTTGATGAACTGCTCGGCCTGCGCCGGGTCCGTCAGCATCACCTTCCCGCTGCCCACACCGTCTTCGATGCCGCCCAGTGTGCCCAGCTCGCCTTCCACCGTCACGCCCAGCTTGTGCGCGTAATCGACCACCGCCTTCGTCACCGCGACGTTCTCCTCGAACGTCGTGGGCGTCTTGCTGTCCTCCTTCAGCGAGCCGTCGATCATCACCGACGTGAACCCCAGCTCCACCGCTTCCTTCACCGTGGCCAGACTGTTGCCGTGGTCCAGATGCAGAACCACCGGAATGTCGGGGTTCTCTTCCACGGCCGCGTCCATCAGTCGCTTCAGGTAGATCATCTTCGAATACTTCAGGGCACCCTTCGACGCCTGGATGATCACGGGACTCTTCGTCTCGTTGGCCGCCTCCATGATCGCCTGGATCTGCTCCATGTTGTTCACGTTATAGGCGCCGACCCCGTAATTCCCCTTGATCGCCTCGTCCAGAACCTGCTTCATCGGTACTAGTGGCATCCTGTGCTCTCCTTTCGCGCAGCCCGCGGGGCTGCTTGACGATTTGTGTCCCTGAAATGCGGAACTGGCATTTTGGCGTCCCGAGCACAAAAATCAAGCGAAATTCCCGTTTGGCCCCCTCCCCTTCGCCCACGTCCCACTTTC
>CAZVTD010000151.1:0-6085 GCA_964629945.1 uncultured Planctomycetota bacterium
GGAGTAGGGGGTTCGGGCGGAGTCGGGGTCGGGCTCGGCGTGGAAGGCTCGGTGCTCGATCCAGGTGGCGTAGATACGCTCCTCGACGTCCTGGGGTGCGTAGCGAGTGTTCATGTCGTCGGTCATTTCTGCGTTCCGTTCTGAGCCAATTCGTCCTTGATGAGCTTGTATTCGAAGGAATCGACGAGTGCGATCCAGGAGGCTTCGATGATGTTTTCGGAGACGCCGACGGTTCCCCAGATGGCGTCGTGATCGCGGGATTCGATGATGACGCGGACGCGTGCCTGGGTGGCGGCGCGCGGGTTGGTGACACGGACCTTGAAGTCGATGAGCCTCATGTCGCGGAGGCCGGGGTAGAATTTTTCGAGTGCCTTGCGGAGGGCGTCGTCGAGCGCGTTGACGGGGCCGTTGCCTTCGGCGGCGGTGTGTTCGAGGACGTCGCCGACGTGGAGCTTGACGGTGGCTTCGGTGAGGGGCATGCCCTTGTCGCCGGCGCGCTTGTCGACCATGACGGTGAGTTTTTCGAGGTCGAAGTGGGGCTTGTAGTGTCCGGTGACCTTTCGGACGAGGATGTCGAAAGAGGCTTCGGCGGCTTCGAACTGGTAGCCTTCGTTTTCGAGGTCCTGGACGGCGTTGAGGACTTTTTTGACGGCGTTGGGGTCGGCGAGGAGACTGCCGTCGTGGACCTTTGCGAGGACGTTGGAGCGTCCGGAGAGCTCGCTGATGAGGATTCGACGTTCGTTTCCGACGGACTGGGGGTCGATGTGCTCGTAGGTTTTTCGGTCCTTCTGGACGGCGTTGACGTGGAGACCGGCTTTGTGCGCGAAGGCGTTGAGTCCGACGAAGGGCTGTGCGTCGCGTGGGATGAGGTTGGCGATTTCGTAGAAGCGACGACTGAGGTCGGTGAGCTTTCGGACGTTGTCGCGCGGGAGGACGTCGCAGCCCATTTTCAACTGGAGGTTGGCGATGACGGCGCAGAGATCGGCGTTGCCGGTGCGTTCGCCGAGGCCATTGACGGTTCCCTGAACGTGGAGGGCGCCGGCTTCGACGGCGGCCAGGGTGTTGGCAGTAGCGAGGTCGGAGTCGTTATGGACGTGGATGCCGACGCTGATCTTCGAACGGGAGACGACCTCGGCGACGATGGCTTTGAGGTCGCTGGTGAGGGTTCCGCCGTTGGTGTCGCAGAGGGCAAGACAGGAGGCACCGGCGTCCTGGGCGGCCCAGAGGCAGCGCAGGGCGTAGTCGGGGTTGGCCTTGTATCCGTCGAAGAAATGCTCGGCGTCGAAGATGACCTCCCTGGACTGTTTGACGAGGAGAGAGACGGAGTCGGCGATCATCTGGAGGTTTTCGTCGAGAGAGGTTTTGAGGACGACCTTGACCTGGAGATCCCAGGCTTTTCCGACGAGGGAGACGGCTGGGGTTTCGGCTTCGAGGAGTGCGTTGAGGGAGGGGTCCTCGGCGGCACTGGTTCCGGCACGGCGGGTGTTTCCGAAGGCGACGACGCGGGCGTGGGCGAGGTTGGCTTTGCGAATCTCGCGGAAGAAGGCCATCTCCTTGGGGTTGCTGACGGCATAGCCGCCTTCGACGTAGTCGATTCCGACGGCATCGAGCTCACGTGCGATGACGAGCTTGTCCTCGAGACTGAAGGAGACCCCCGCGCCCTGGGCCCCGTCCCGGAGTGTGGTATCGAGCGTCCAGATTTTTTTCATGCTGCATCCTCACCTTCTTCCGGCGTGTGTTGAGTGTGTGCCGGTCTATCGCTTTTTTTTCTGTTCCAGCACGTCCAGATTGAAGGCCTTGTGGACGACGCGCAGTGCGCGGTCGGCATCCTTCCGATCGACGATGACGGAGATTTTGATTTCGGAGGTGGAGATCATTTCGATGTTGATGCCGGCTTCGGCGAGTGCGCGGAACATGGTGCTGGCGACGCCGGAGTGGCTTCGCATTCCGACCCCGACGACGGAGACTTTGCCGACGTCGGCGTCGGAGGTGACCTTGTCGGTTCCGATCTGGTCCTTGATGCGGTGAATGGCTTCGAGGGCGTCTTTGAGGTCGGATTCGGGGACGGTGAAGGTGAAGTCGGTGGTTTTGCCCTCGGAGACGTTCTGGACGATCATGTCGACGTTGATGTCGTCCTTGGCGAGCGCTTCGAGGATGGAGGCGGCGACACCCGGGTGGTCTGCGACGCCTCGGATGATGATTTTGGCCTCGTTTTTCGCCAGAGCTGCACCGCGTACCACGACGTCTTCCATCTCGGGGACCTCCTCGCAAATGATTGTGCCTTCGACCTCTGCGAAGCTGGTTCGCACGTGAAGGGGCACGTTGTATTTTTTAGCGAATTCCATAGCGCGGGAGTGCATGACGCCTGCTCCGGCGCTGGCCATTTCGAGCATCTCATCGTAGGTGATGCGTTCCATTTTTTTTGCATCGGGGACGATTCGTGGATCGGCGGTGTAGACGCCGTCGACGTCGGTGTAGATTTCGCAGAGGTCGGCTTTGAGTGCGGCGGCCAGAGCGACGGCGGTGGTGTCGGAGCCGCCTCGACCGAGGGTGGTGATGTTGTCCTCGGGGTCGACGCCCTGGAATCCTGCGACGATGACGATGCGTCCGTGTTCGAGCTCCTTGACGATGCGGTCGGGGTGGATGTCGGTGATTTTGGCTTTGGTGTGGAAGCTGTCGGTGAGGATCCCGATCTGGGGCGCGGTGAGACTGATGGCGTCATGTCCCATCTGGTGGATGGCGATGGCCATGAGGGCGACGCTCATCTGTTCGCCTGTGGAGACGAGCATGTCGACCTCTCGCTTAGGGGGATTTGGGCTGAGCTCGTAGGCGAGTGCGTAGAGCTCGTCGGTGGTGTGCCCGCGCGCGCTGACGACGACGATGACCTGGTTTCCCTGCTCCTTGGTCCGGATGACGCGACGAGAGGCGCGAAAGATGCGTTCCGCGTCGGCTACAGAGGTTCCACCGAATTTCTGCACGATCAGTCCCATGTGTTGTTTCCTGCTCTCCAAATAAACGTGGTTCTATCATCGCCGGGGTCGATATCCGCGGCGTCAGTGCATTATTTTCCGAGGAAGTAAGACATCAGCTCGTGTCCGACGTCGATCTTGAGGTCGGATTCCTGAGCGGATTTTTCGTTCATGGGTGCGGTGACGACGTGGGGGACGCTCGATCCACAGAGGACAAAGGGGACGGGCTCTGGGGCGTGGGTGCGGCGCCGCATGGGGGTGGCGGGGTCCGGGGTGCCGAGGACGCGCTTGTCGGCGGCGGCTTTGAGGGTCTCCCAGAGGGGACCGACGACGTCGGCGTCGATGCGCTCGATGGCGGCGATTTTTTTGGAGACGTCGCCCTCGTGGGAGGCTTCGTCGGGGGCTTCGACGTGGACGATGACGATGTCGTAGTCGGCGAGCGCGCGGGAGGCGTATTTTCCCTTGGCGACGTAGTCGGTGTCGAGATAGCCGGTTGCGCCGGGGACGGTGATGACGTCGAGTCCGGCGGAGACGGCGAGTCCCTTGAGGAGATCGACGGCGCTGATGAGGGCGCCGGAGAGCCCGAAGCGGTGCTGGAAGCTTTCGAGCCTGAGGGGTCCGCCTTGACCCCAGAGCCAGATGTTGGTGGCGGGGTTTTCGCCGAGGTCGCGACGGACGACGTTGACGTCGTGGGACTCCAGGAGGGCTTCGGCGCGCTGCATGAGGTCGAGGATGGTTTCGGCGTCCACGCCCTTCGGGAGGTAGCGGGAGACTTTTTTGCCGGTGATGTCGTGCGGGGGAGTGGTGTCGAGATCGAGCCGGCCGACGCCCCGGAGGATGACGATGTGACGGTAGCTGACGCCCGGGTGGAAGGAGACTTCGGCGGAGCCGAGTTTTTCGTTGAGGAAGTCGATGAGGAGGACGGCTTCGCGCGTGGAGATGTGGCCGGCGGAGTAGTCGATCATTCGTCCTTCGTCGAGCGTGACGAGGTTGCAGCGGAGTGCGCAGTCGTCGTCGGCGAGCTGGAGGCCGAGGGAGGCGGCTTCGATGGGCGCGCGTCCGGTGTAGAATTTCGCGGGGTCATAGCCGAAGAGGGAGAGATTGGCGACGTCGCTGCCCGGGTCCATGCTCTGGGGGATGAGACGGACCTGTCCGACGCGTCCGGTCTGGGCGAGGGCGTCCATGTTGGGGGTGTGCGCGGCTTCGAGCGGGGTTCGGCCGCCCAGGGATTCGATGGGTTCGTCGGCCATTCCGTCGGCAACGATGAGGGCGTATTTCATCGGTCACCCGTCTTTCCGGGGTCAACCCGTTCATCGAGGTCGCTGTGTCCGTTGTCTTCGGGCCGCTGAACGCGCATCCAGACGCTGGGTGCGGTGACAAAGGGCATGCGGTCGATCTGAGCCATGGCGCGTGCCATGGCGGCCTCTTCGGCGAGTTCGGTCATCATGACGATGGGGACGCTTCCTGTGGAGCGAGCTTCCTTCTGTATGACGGAGAGGATGGAGAGTTTTTCCTGTGCGAGGACGCCGGCGATTCCTGCGAGGACGCCCGGGTGGTCGAGGACGGAGAAGCGGACGTAGTAGGAACCCTGGGTTCGGGAGACGTCGACGAGGTTTTCGGTGGGGATGCGTCCGGGGAAGACGCGGAAACTGTCGAAGGTGATCTTGGCCTTTCCGAGAGCGACGTCGATGAGGTCGGAGACGACGGCGCTTGCGGTGGGCATGCGTCCGGCGCCTCGTCCGTGAAGGAGGATGTTTCCGACGGCGTCACCGTGGATGAGGATGGCATTGTTGGAGCCTCGGACGCCCGCCAGGACGCTCTGGGCGGGGAGGAGGGTGGGGTGCACGCGGAGGTCGAGTCGTGCGCCGACGTGGGCGGCTTCGGTGTCATCGAGGCGTCGAGCGACGGCGAGGAGCTTGATGACGTAGCCGAGCTCGGCGGCGTATTCGATGTCGGCGAGGTCGATTCCGTTGATGCCCTGGCAGAAGATCTGGCGGAAGTCGAAATCGACACCGAAGGCGATGCGAGCGAGGATGGCGAGCTTGTGGGCGGTGTCGCCTCCGCTGACGTCGAGGGAGGGATCGGCCTCGGCGTAACCCATGGCCTGTGCCTCGGCGAGGGCGGTTTCGTAACGGACATGGCTTTCGGTCATGCGGGTGAGGATGTAGTTTGCGGTGCCATTGAGGATGGCGATGATGGAGTGGACGCGGTTGGCGACGAGTCCGTCGCGCAGGGTCATGATGACGGGGACGCCGCCGGCTGTGGAGGCTTCGAAGGAGACGCTGGTTCCGTTGACGGAGGCGGCTTCGAGGATTTCGCGGCCATGGACGGCGAGGAGTGCCTTGTTGGCGGTGACGACGGCCTTGCCGCGCTTGAGGGCGTCGAGGACGATGGTTCGTGCGACGGTGGTTCCGCCGACGAGCTCGACGACGACGGAGATTTCGGGATCGTCGAGGAGTGCCTGGAGGTTGTCGGTGAGGAGTCCGGGGGGGAGGGTGAGTCCGCGGTCGGAGGTGGTGTCGAGATCGACGATGCGCTTGAGAACGAGGTCGACGCCGGAGCGTGCGGAGAGCTCGACGCGACGTTCGAGGAGGATCCTGGCGACGCCGGAGCCGACGGTACCAAACCCGACCAGACCAATGGCGACCTTTTTCACGCGTCCTCTCCGAGCTGGATTCGAGGCGTACGGCTATAAGACTTTGACATCTAACATGTTAGGCCGGTGCAAGTCAACGGCAAAAAGCGTCCGGCGTTCCGCTGTAAAACAAAAAAGGCCCCGGGGTTTTCGCCCCGGGGCCTCGTGCAAGCTTTTGAGACCCTCAGGGCACCTCCGTAATCGTCTTAACCATCACGTACGTCATGACGTAGCGGTAGCCCATGAGGGATGCTGAAGCCTTGAGTGTGAGATTGCGGAACGACATTTTGCGTCTCCTTGTGAGATACATAGGATATCGTCATGGGTGGGGGGTGGTCAAGGAGAAAAGTGGTCAAAATCTGCGGGGTTCGCGGGTTGAGGGCGTGGGTCAGGAGGATGGGGCGGGAGAGCGGCGTTGCAATCGGGGCGGGATACGGCGATAATCAGGGGACAGTCGGATGGGAATTGACGCGGTTTGAGG
>CAZVTD010000152.1:0-5996 GCA_964629945.1 uncultured Planctomycetota bacterium
GATCAACAGCGCGTCGATGATCCGGTCGCACCGACAGATGTTCCGCTCGGCACGGTCCAGAGCCGTGTCCACGGCCGCGTCCCGGCCACTGATCCGCTTGCGGATCGAGCAGATCGCGTTGCGGATGGTCCCCAGCGGATTACGAAGCTCGTGACTCACCGTCCCCGTCAGTTGTCCCAGCGTCGCCAGACGCTCTTTGTGCAGCAGTTCCTGCTGGGCTTTCTCCAGCGCCTCGGTCCGTTTCTGAACCAGTTGTTCCAGGTGTTCGCGGTACTTCGCCAGCTCTTCCTCGATCTGTTTCCGCTTGGTGATGTTCTTGCTGACACCCCGATACCCCCTCAGCTTGCCGTCGCTGTCCAGCAGGGGCACCCCATTCGTCAGCAGACACACCCGCCGGCCGTCCTTCGCCACGTTCCATCGCTCCAGGTCGATGATCGGCTCTCGCTTCCGCACCACATCCAGAAAGAACTCACGAACCCGCTCCACCTCCTCGGGCGCCATGAACTCGAACGCCGAATGACCCAGGACGGCTTCCTTCTCATAACCCAGAATTTGCAGAACACTCTCCGAGCAGAACGTGTACACCGCCTCCGTATCGATCTCCCAGATCCAGTCCGCCATGCTGAACGCAACGTCCCGGAACCGTTCCTCACTCTCCTGAAGCGCTCGTTCCGCACGCTTGCGGTCCGTAATGTCGTACCCGTAGAGGTTGACATACCCCGAACTCACCACCGGCGCAAACGCGATCGACAGAATCGCACCACCACACTCCATGTCCTTCTGCACGGCCGAACCCGATGTCAGCGCTTGCTGCGCCAGCACCCGAAGGTGGTCCGGCAGGAACTGACCCACTCGACATCCACACGTCCCCAGGTGGCGCAGCGCACTCGCGTTCGCATACGTGATCCGACCCTCTTTCGAAACACGCATCACGGGGTTCGGGTTCTCCGCCGGAAACCTCGACAGACTCGTTCGTTCCTCCGTCCTCAACTGGTCCAGACGCAGAAACGTGTTCACCCTGCTCAGAAGGGCTTTCGGATCGAACGGCTTTGTGATGAAATCGACCGCTCCCGCCTCGTACCCCCTGAACATGTGGTTCTCGTCCGAATACGCCCCGGAAAGAAAAATGATGGGAATGTTCGCCGTCCCCTCGTCCTGACGCAGAAACTCCGCCAGCTCATATCCGTCCATCCCCCCCATCTTCACGTCCAGGATCGCAAGCGCGAACTCATAACTCAGCGTCGCCTTCAGCGCCTCGTTCCCGCTCGTCGCTCGAACGATCTTCGCACCCGTCTCACGCAGAACCTGCTCCAGCGCGAACAGGTTCGCCTCGTTGTCGTCCACGATCAGAATGCTTTGTGCAGCGCTTGTCCCTGAAGACATTCATCTCTCCTCCATTTCAACTGCGTTCTCAGGAACACGCCGATCTCCTCCGGCGTGAGAATCTCGTCAACACCCGCCTCGTCTATCGCCGCCTGTGGCATCAGCGACGCCTCAGCCGTCGCCGGGTCCTGCGCGATCGTCAGACCTCCGACGGACTTCACCGCCTTCATCCCCTGGGCGCCGTCGGTGTTCGCTCCCGACAGGATGACCGCCACCACAAACGCACCCCACGCATGCGCCGCACTCTCGAACAGAACGTCCAGCGACGGCCTCGACCAGTTCACTCGCGCGTCCACCGACAACCCCACACACCCGCTCTTCTCCACCAGCATGTGATAATTCGCGGGAGCCGCATACACACGGCCCGGAACAATCGGCTCCTTGTCGCACGGCTCGATCACCGGCATCCGACTGATGCGCACCAGATACTGCGCGAACGAACCTTCGTCACTCGGATGCAGGTGTTGGACCACCAGGATTGGAAGCCCGAAATCCTCCGGAAGTCCCGAAAAAATGTCCGCAAGCGCGTCCAGACCACCCGCCGACCCGCCCACCACCACGCCCCTCGTGCATGGGGCCCGGCTCCCATACTGGCTTACCGTTGCCATCATTCCCCGTCCTTCTTTCTATAGATCTTCGCCTTCTCGTCCACCACCTCATACCGACCGCTCACCTCGCTGAACAGCAGACTCTCCTTCGTCCCCAGACACAGAAAACCCCCGTGCACCAGGCTCTCCGTGAACAGTCTCAGCGCACGGTTCTGAAGCTCACTCGCAAAGTAGATCAGAACGTTCCGACACAGCACCAGGTGCATCTCGCCGAACGCCCTGTCTACCGCCAGGTTGTGGTTCGCAAACGTCATCCGTTCCTTCAGCGCACTGTCCATCGCAGCCGCGTCGTACCGCGCGTGGTAATATTCCGAAAACGACGTCTTGCCCCCGGCCTGCTGGTAATGCCTCGTCGCCTCCTGGATCTTCCCGATCTCGTAGATCCCGTCACGGGCCTTCTCCAGAGCACCATCGTTGAAGTCTGTCGCGTAGATCGTCGTCCGGTCGTAGATCCCTTCCTCCTTCAGCACGACCGCCAGCGAATACACCTCCTCGCCCGTTGCACATCCCGCGTGCCAAACCTTCACGTGGGGCCAGGTCCTCAGCATCGGGATGACGTTCTCCCGCAGCGACCGGTACACGAACGGATCACGGAACATCTCCGTCACCGGCAGCGAAAAATGCTGGAGCAGTCGCGCAAAAAACGCCTCGTCATGCAGAACCATCGGAATCATCTCCGACAGCGACGCATAACCCGAACTTGACATGAACTGACTCAGCCTGCGCTCGATCGACGCTCGGGCATACGACCGGAAATCATACCCCCACCGACGATGGACCGCCTCCAGAAGAAGGTCCACCTCGATCGGCACGATCTTCGGATCCCTCACCGAATCCCGGACCTCATCCACCATCGTCATCGTGACAACCATACGCGCACCATGGATACAAGACGCTCCGAGTCCACCGGCTTGGTCATGTAATCACTCGCCCCCGCCACCAGACACTTCTCTCGGTCTTCAGGCATCGCCTTCGCCGTCAGCGCAATGATCGGAAGCTTCTTGAACCGCTCCTGAGCACGAATACGCTTCATCGTCTCATGCCCGTCGATCCCGGGCATCATGATGTCCATCAACACCAGCGATACGTCCGGCTGCTCCTCCAGAATCTTCAGCGCACGCTCACCGCTCTCCGCCTTCAACGGAATCATCCCCCAACCCGACAGAAGATGCGACATCGCGAACATCGTCCGCATGTCGTCATCCACCACCAGCACCTTCTTCCCTTGAAGCACCTCGTCGGCCTCATTCAGGTTCCGAACCACCGTCCGCTGAGGCTCCGGCATCTTGTTCACAACACGGTGCAGGAACAACGATACCTCATCCAGAAGTCGTTCCTGCGATCGCACGTCCTTGATCACGATCGACTCCGCGTGTTTTCGCAGGTCCATTTCCTCGTCGCACGACAGGTCCCGTGCCGTGTGGACCACCACCGGCGGAAGTTCCACACCCTCACGTTCCAGTTCCTCGAAAATCTCATTCCCCGTCATGTCTGGAAGTCTCAGATCCAGGACCACGCAGTCATAGTGACGACTCCGTATCGCACTCAGGACCTCGGCGCCGGTCTCCGCCTCGTCCACGTTCACGTCCCCGTTCCCGATCAACGCCACCGTCTCCCGACGCACCGCCGCGTCGTCCTCCGCCACAAGCACCTGTCGAGGCTTCTCACAGGACGCCGCTTCGAGCTTCCGGAACACCTCCTCCAGACCCGCCTGGTCGATCGGCTTCGTCGCGTAACCGATCGCACCACGACACACCGCCTCTTCCGATGCCTCTTCCACGGAGACCACGTGCACCGGAATGTGTCGCGTCTTCGGGTTGCTCTTGAGAGCGCTCAACACCGTCCAGCCGTCCATCCCGGGCAGCCGGATGTCCAGGATCACCGCACGAACCCGGTGCTGGACCACCAGGTCCAGACCGGCCTCCCCCGTCGGCGCCGCCAGACATTTCAACCCCTTCTCATGACATTTCGACTGAAGAACTCGCGCGAAGTTCGCGTCGTCCTCGATCACCAAAATGACCCCGTCTCCCTCGTTCAGCACCTCCCGGTCGTCCTTGATCTGAGCCGCCGCGGCTCTCGGCCCTGCGTGCCCGCGGACCGTCCCCGGCTCCGTCTGGACCCCTGGAGCCACGATCGTCTTATCACTCGAAACCTTCTTCACCGACACCGACATCGGAAGATACAGCGTGAACGTCGAACCCTTGCCCGGTTCGCTCGTCAGTTGAATCTCGCCACCCAGAAGCCGGGAAAGCTCCCGCGAGATCGACAGTCCCAGTCCCGTGCCCCCGTATTTCCTCGACGTCCCGCCGTCCGCCTGCTGGAACGCCTCGAAGATCACCTTCTGCTCTTCCGGCGCAATCCCGATCCCCGTGTCCTTCACCGACACCGCCAGACACGTCTCCGCACGGAGTCCGCTCCTCGAAAGGTCCGTCTCCGCCGCGGGACGTCCGAACCTCACCGTCACGCCGCCTGTTTCCGTGAACTTCACCGCGTTCGACACCAGGTTCCGGATCACCTGCTCGATCCGTTTCCGGTCGCTCGTGATCGCCTCCGGAGCATCCTCGCCGATCCTCACCTCGAAGCTCAGCCCCTTCTGTTCGGCCATGTGCCGGAACGACGCCTGAAGACGTTCCGACAGTTCGCTCAGACACACCGTCTCCACGGAAAGCTCCATCCGTCCCGCTTCGATCTTCGACAGGTCCAGGATCTCGTTGATCAGGTTCAGAAGGTCGCTTCCGCTCGAATGGATGATCTTCGCCGACTCCACCTGCTCTTCCGTCAGGTTTCCCACCTTGTTCTCCGACAACCCCTGCGCCAGCAGCAGCAGACTGTTCAGAGGCGTCCTCAGCTCATGCGACATGTTCGCCAGGAACTCCGACTTGTACTTGCTGGCCAGCGCCAGTTCCTTCGCCTGTTCTTCCACGTTCTCCCGGGCGCGTTCCACTTCCTTCTTCTGACGCTCCAGCAGGCTGTTCTTCTCTTCCAGTTCCTCGTTCGTGACCTCCAGCTCTTCCTGCTGGCCTTTCAGTTTCTCCTCCGAATCCGTCAACCTCTTGGTCTGTTCCTCCAGTTCCTCATTCGACGTCTTCAGTTCTTCCTGCTGGACCTGAAGCTCCTCCGAAAGCCGCTGCGATTCCTCCAGCGACTGGCTCAGTTTCGTCCGGCCCTGAGCACCCTCCACCGCCACCGCCAGAACGGGCATCGCTCGACTCAGATACTCCATCTGCTGCCCGTTCATCTCCCCCAGCGTGCCGATCTCCACCACACCCTTCACACGCCCCTCATACATGAAAGGCGCCACACACACACACCGCGGAACGCTGCCCCCAAGACCAGAACTCACCTTCACGTAATCCTCCGGAACGTCCCTCACCACGATCGGCTGTCTCTGAAGCACCGCCTGACCCACCAGCCCTGCCCCCGGCGCAAACGCCGGCGCCCCCCCCTCTCGCTTTTCATACGCATAGCTCCCCGCAAGCTGCAGAGCCGACTTCCGACCCTGCTCCGAAACATACAAAGCGCCCACCGGCGCACCCAGATACGTCGCAATCTCGGACATCGCATTCGACGCCAACCCGTTGATTTCCGGATCGCCGCTCACCGCTTCACGAAGCCGAACCATTCCCGTTTTCAGCCAATCCTCTTTCTCCGTTCGTTCCCGATTTTCCTTTAGCGTCGCCGTCATCCGGTTGAAGCTGCGTGCCACGTCTCCAATTTCATGCTTGCACTTGGCCTCGATCACGGTGTCAAGGTCGCCCCGGTCCACACGTTCAGTCCCCGACGCCAGCGCCAGCACCGGCCGAACCACGCATCGCGTCACCGGAAGCACCATCAGAACCACCACCAGCAGTGTCGCCCCCAGAAGTCCCAGCCCGAGATATTTCAGACGCACCGCCGGCGCATATGCCTCACTCTCATCGATCTCCGCGATCACCCCCAGCCGGCCCCCCGCCCCCGCGGTCGGGTGGGGCGCCGCGCTGCCCCGGCCCCCACGGGACCCCTCAT
>CAZVTD010000153.1:0-5994 GCA_964629945.1 uncultured Planctomycetota bacterium
TGTACAGGGGATAGGGGGTGTGCTCATCTTCCTCCTCCGTGTTCCCTACGGAACCGCTCAAAGGCCCTTCTCACATAGCCCGCAGGATTGTCTGCCTTCCACGCCTGCTCGATCATGGCGCGAAACTCCGCGTGTTCCTGCTGGGTCAGTAGCCTGCACTGCAAGAAGGCGTCTATATCTCTGTGGACGGTCCAGTTCAGTCCGCGAACCGCACGCCGAAGTGCTGCCATGAGGTTGGCCCGTTGCGATTCGAGCGCCGCCGCCGTTTTTTCAGAAACACCGTTCTGCCGCATGGTCACCTCTGAGAAGCTTACTCAACAGCAGCCGCCTTCGGCGGCTTGTCCGATGTACCGCCTGGTAAAGCTATAGAACGCATGGGGCAATGTAAGCGGGTTTGCACTTCCTTGCGCTGGTTGAACGTAACCCGTGATTTGGTCAGGCTCTTGCTTGGCTCAAAAGCGCCGAAGCCTGACCTCCGACCGCTTACGGAAACGTATGCGGATCGATTCAACAGCCCATACGGGAGTGTAAGCGGAGCGCTTACGGCGACGTATGTTGTCATCCCGACTTCCTCCCTGCCTGAAACCCCAGGCGCCTGTTGTCCTTCTGGCGCTCCTTCTTCTCGAACTCCGGCGTGCCCCATTTCTTCCAGCGGTCGGAGATCGTGTAGAGTGTGCAATCCCCTTGCAGGCCCCCGCCCGCGTGTGCTATGTCCAGGAAACCATATTCTACAAGTTGTGTTATGGCGCGGGCGAACGTGGTCATGTTCAGATGGAACTTCTGTTCTGCCTCGCGGTAGGGGAAGACGATCTGTCCGTTGTTGATGCACGTCCATCCCTTCTTGTTCCCGACAGTGACGTTCTCCATCTGGCGACGCGCGAGAAAGGCGAAGTAGACCCGAATAGAGGTGGCAGTGAGTGCCCAGAATGCCAGACTCTCAAGGAGTTCCCGCATGTCCTCAACGTAGACACCCTTGACGTTTTTCTTTTTCACGGTTTGGGCCTCAACTCGTCACCATTGCTGATGGACGGTCTGTCGGGAAAAGGTCTCACCCTACGCACCCCCTCAACGGACGAGATAAGCGATTTCATAACCGTTTGCGCCTCAAAGAGTTATGCGGGAGGGTTTTCGCTAATCTGTTGTACAGACATGCCGTCACTCTCCACTGAATCGGGCGACGGTGCCTTTCTCCTATCGTTGGCTTTCCTGAAAGTCGCCCGCCTCCGTTCGCGCTGGCATTTCTTGCAGACCTTTTTCCGGGGCGGTAGCTCGGCTCCGCAGTCCGGGCACACCCTTCCGGGGTTCTCTTCCCGCCAGTCGTAGTCGATTCCGTAACGCTTGTAGTACCGCCTCCGCAGGTCCGCGTCACCCAGTGGCAGAACCGCGCACTCGAAGTAATCGCACCGCTGCGTGGGCGTCTCCAGCAGGATGCACGTCGCATCGGCACGCCTCACACATATCCCGCTGACCCAGTTGGCACACTCGCCCCGCACCAAGTTGCCGATACCTGCCGCTGGCCCAGGAAGACACAGAGCGCACCTGGGACCCGCACCCCACGGAATCTCCACGCCGCAGGCAGAACACCGCCCTGTATATGCCCCCCGTCTCCTTTTCTCCGGCTCAGCACGATAGACGGGCGTCCGCACCGCCTTGTCCGTGCAGTGCCAACACACACCCGACACCGACTCCACACCAACGCACATCGAAGCACCGCACTCGGAACAGGCGATGGTCTTCCGGCTATTCATGGCGACTGCTCCCCTGCTCCTGAAGGACCGCCTCCAATGGCTTGTTGAGCAAGGCTCGTGCTGCCCGGCGCAAGTCCTCCTCACCCCAGAGGAACGCCCCACTCGGCGCTCGGGACGGCTCGGCGATTCGGCCACTCCATACGGCGTGCGACAGCGTATTGGGCCGAACACCCAAGAGCCTTGCCGCTTGGCGGGTGCTGATCAGCTTCAAGTCACTCATCGGCCTGCCCTCATAAGAGGATTGTTTCTTGCAGCGCCCTATAAGGGCGGCAAAGCCGACAGTTTCCGACAATTTCCGACAGTTTCCGACAGGGGACACTACGTGTGCAGGTGGGCAGGCATGCGGGGTGCTTCAGGAAGGGTCATTCATCGTCTGGGTCGTCGCGGTCGTCTTTGATGGGCTTTCTGATGATACGGCCTGACTTCGACTCGGGCTTGTCAACTCGCGTTCTGTAGTCCAGCTTGCCGCTGCTCATCTTCATTGCCCGAACGTCGTCACTCCTTGCTTTGGATAGGGCGTTCGAAGCGATGCTTTCCACCTCATCCCGGCTCAGCATGGTTTTCCGTCTCGCCGCTTCCGACAGGACGGCTTCTACAGCAACGCTCAACATCTCCACGGCCCGCCCTTGCTTCGGCGTGCGGGGGTCGCTCACGTCAGAGGGGAGGTCGTAACCCTCCCCCTCCATGAAGGAGCGGACCTGATTGACAAGCGCCTCCCGTTCGTCCGATGACAGGCGGAAGACGGCTTTTTCCTTCTCGCTCTGTTCTTCCGACTTGGGCAGCACGTCGCCCGTTCCTTCAGGGGTCTTGACGCCGCACTCGTCACACCACGGCACCCGTTTCTGAACGTCGGAACAGTATCGTCCCGTCCTGACATACTCTCCGATTGTCTCACGGGAGGGACTGCCGGGGTTGTCGGCGAACTTGCTTTGGCTCAGCCATTTCAGCCCAGGAGCGCCACACGACGGGCAATAATGCTTGGTCCAGAGGCGCACCCTTTCACCTACTCCGACCCCACGATTCTTGTGGCCTGCCTCTTCCACGTGCGCTCTGACATGCTCGAAGGCCATCTCGATGCTGTCGCGGTCGTAGCCGGTGAACTCGGACAACTTCTCCTCTCTCAGGGCCAACCGCAAGGGGAGGTAGTACCGGAAATGCCTGCTCCACTCCTGGCACTGCGCCCGCTCCCTATCGGTCAGCTGATTCAGGGGCGTATTCAGCAATTGCGGGCTTACGTCGGGTCCCGGCGGCAGAACCTTGTCGTCGATGATGGGCGGCACATTGGGGAGGGAACGGTCGTGAACAACAGCAAGCTTGAAGTAGTAGTAGGGCAGGGCTTCGGCAGTAGTCTTGGGGCAGAAGCCGTGCAGCCAATCGTCGTTCTCCGAGTCCTCAAACAACTCGGACGGCGACCAACCGGTGACGAATCGGTCCTCATCAGGATGGAGGAGGCTCTGCCAGACCATGCTGCTTTCAGGTGGACCGGCATCACGGTCCCGGAGTCGCGAGTCCTGTTCTATGGCTTGAACGTGCTGAGCATACTTCGCCTTACGCTCGTCCCTGATTCTGCGGCGTTCGCTCTCCTGCTCCAAGTAGGTGCCGATCTGCTTCCGGAAGCGGGTAAGGGCGGTTTCCTTGCCGGGGACACAGACCAGCTTGTCAACTTCAAGAGCGGTCTGTTTCAAATAGTCGGTGGTTTCCATTGTGGTTGTCCCGATAGGTTTCTGAGCGGCCTGCTGCTTGAGGAAAGCGAGGCCTGCCTGACGCTCCGTGCTGATTTCGGCAAGGGCCTGTTGACGAAGGCGGGCCTTCAAGACGGCGACCCAATGGTCAATATGCTTCTTCTCCCGCTCTGTGAACTGTGAGCCGCTGTGTGCTGCGGTTTCCTGAGCATGGCGAACGAGGGAATCGCCGATGGCGTCGCCCTTGTTCTCTGCCATGTCCTTGACTTCCTCTTCGTACCACTGGTAGCGAACGCGGAAGTGTTCAACGTCCGGGTCATACTGCCGAACGGCGCTCTCGGAGACCTGTCGGACCCTGACGGCGAACTCCTGGACGAACCTCGTCTCATGCTCCTCGATTATCTTGAGCCGCCCCTTTGCCCCCCGTAGAGGCACAATACTGGGACGGATGGACCTTTCATCCTCTCGAATCGCGTCCCACACGTTCCTGTGAGTCTCGTCCCGAAGGGCCGTGTTGACCCTCTGCCGGTCCTCTGCAATCTGCTTCCTGATGGCTGGGTCTTCGGGTGCTCCGAGTTGGTTCAGGAGATCGAGAAAGGACTTGGAGGCGGACTGAGACTCCTTCGTCGGCATGATTCGGCCACCTTGATTTCGCTTCTACTGGAGCAAGACATCTCTCTCATGGCGACCAACGCAGCACACCTCTTTCACCAGGGCGTGTAGCCCCTTCGTTCGAGCGCCAATGAAACTCGACCACGATCTGACACCTCAGCAGCTTGGCGAGAGCGAGCGCGTTCTCCCAAGCTCTGGTAGCTTCCACATACTGCAGCGACACATTCGTTCCGGGGATATGGTGGTAACCCCTCTCTTCGAGAATCCCTTCTTCCACCTGTGCCGTAAGGGAGCGGCGCAGATCGGAGACGCCCTTGCCCGATCTCAGCGCGACCTTGATCCCAACGCACACCAAGTCATTCCAGTTCCTTGCTGCTTCGGTCCCGAGCATCGCTCGATCTATCGAAGTAAACCTCAAGCTACCCGGATGCTCCGGTGACAGCATCCTGACACCGGGTGGTGTTTCAATGGACGTCTCTTGCGAGTCTGTTGTCGCCTCCTCAGTTGTCTCCGGTAGACGACTTGGCGCATTGCTTATGAAATCCTCTGCCTCCTCGCGGGTGATGGTATAGCCATCCTCTGCCACGAGGGTGATAAGTGCGTCGGGCAAGGAAGGAAATGGCGGTTCCTGCGTCAGGCGTCTTGCTTTGGAAAGGCAGGCTTCCATTGCCTTTTCCTTCTGCGTCAACTTGAGCAGAGTCTTGGCTTCTTTCTCGGCATTGCCGTTCTCGATTTCAGGCTTTCCCAAAAAAGTGCGGAGGGTCTGCTCCAGATCCTCCATATCGTCCGTGAGAAGGTCGAGTTGCTTGAAACACTTGTCCCTGAACCGGCCAGGAGACTGCGAATGATAGAAGCGCCAAGACACGCCGTCACTTATGATGCAGAACGGCGCAGTGATGTTACGGTTGTAGTCACGAAGCTGTTCTTCTGTCCTCTCAAGGTTCACCGCCGCCTTACCGACGCCCTTCACCTCAATGAACACGGCAGGCGCTTCAGGTCTGAGGCAGAGGGCCAGGTCAACTTTAGTCTTGTCCTCGTCAGGCACCGCCGCATACTCTGCATATACTTGGCATGGGTTCCAAATGTCCCAGCCCAGCGCCTGTAACAGCCGTCCCACGAGGGCGAACCGAACATGCTCCTCGTTCTTATACAGGCCCTCTTGGAGCTTCCGGCGAATGTCGGTAAGGGCTTCCTTCATGCCATGCATCTCCCTCAAGGAAACGGTGAGTCGGCATAGTCATCTGCCACTGAGCAGTCAGACTATGGCAGTTGGCTCGCCTCTGTCACGACTCTGTAGTTCACACCCTCCAAAGCGCCTTCCCTCTTGAACGGCTCCTGCTTTGAGCCGAAGTGTGCTGCGCCGCACTGAATGCGCCTCCGTTCGTCGGGGCGCATGCCGCCTTCCCTCATGGAACTCTTGGTCTCCGACACAAGGTACAGCACCGGCTTTCCTTCCGATTCCGGGCTGTCCATGACGATTGCCCAATCCGGTCGGTAATCCCCAACCGGCGTGTCCACCGTAAACCAGTAAGGCAGCTTCAGGTAGAGCCGAACGTCGGTCCTGGCCTCCATGTCCTCCACAAACTTCTTCTCGACCTCTGAGTCACAGGGAATCAGATTGTAGAGGGCCTTGTCATCGGCGGTGGGGACCGAATACTTGCTGAAGAGTTCCACGACCTTTTCGTCCTCTATCTGCTGCATCTGGTATTCCTCGCCCAGCTTCTCGTACTCGATTCCGTCCACGAGATGATCGGCCAGCTTCTCCTTGAGAACGCGAACCGCAACGCTTGCCCATTCCATCGGATTGTCCAGGGCGGCCTTCTTGTCTTTGGTCCGGCGAAAGACTTCAAGGAGCGTCTGACGGGTCAGGCGCACCGGCGGGGATGTAAGCTCCATGAGGTTCGTCATCACTTCGCCCAAGTTGGGAAGCGGGGATCTACCTGCAACGTCCA
>CAZVTD010000154.1:0-5988 GCA_964629945.1 uncultured Planctomycetota bacterium
CTCCCTCATCACCTGCATCAGCACGTCCGGACAATCCGCCCCGATGGCGTCGCAATCCTTGCGCACCACCCGAAGACAGTCGCGATGCGTCCGCGCCGTCCAGATCATGATCGACAGACCCGCCTCGCGCGCTTGACGGGCCAGCCGGCTCGTCAGGGAACGCCACGCCGGATGAACCGCGTCCACACCCGCCTCACACGTCTGACGAATAATCTTCCGCGTCAGCACTCGACAGAGTTGACCGGTGCAGATCTCCGGAGCTTTCCGCTTGAAGTCCGTGATGTACTCCGCGTCGAAGGAGTGCACCACCACCGATCCGTCATAGTTCCGCACGATGGGAATCAACTTCCGGTCGATGGCGTCGGCCGTCCCGGCCGGAGGCTTCACCTCGATGGCCAATCCCACACGTCCACGCGTCAGTTCCACCACCTCTTCCAGTGTGGGAACCCGCTCACCCGCAAACCGCGGGTCGAACCAGCTCCCGGCGTCCAGACTCCGCACCGCCTCCAGCGTCATCTGTCGAACCGAACCCCGAACGCCCGTCGTCCGATACGTATCCTCATCGTGAATCACCACGATGTGCTCGTCGGCCGTCATATGCACGTCCAGTTCGATGATGTCCACCCCCAGGTCGATCGCCGCCTGGAACCCGACCATCGTGTTCTCGGGATACCGCGCAAGCCAGCCGCGGTGGCCGATCACCCGAACGCGTCGGGACTGGGATGGGTCCGCCTCATACGGATTTTTCATCGCGCTTGGGCTCCGAGACCACCGCGAAAAGACGATCGTAATGCTCCAGAAATGCCCTCATCGGAGGCGTCGCATGACGCCGATACGCCCGTTCGACCACGTCAAGCCCCAGCGCGTGCGCCACCAGTTCGACCACGAAAAGCACCGGGATATCGACCGCTCGTTTGAGTTCGCGACCGATCGGATACTGGAACAGGTCCAGGTTGAGCTGCGCATGCGGATCATCCAGCACGACAAAGTCCGCCCCCGCATCGATCGCGTCACACAGAATCCGCCCCGCAAGGACGCGCATCAGCCCCGGACGCGCAAAGACCGTATCCCCCCCGTGCGGACGTCGGCGCGAAGGCCACTTCAGCACGCTCAACCCGCACGCACGCACCAGACGCTCCATCGGCGACGTCTCCCCCCCTTCGACGTCCCCGCCTGTTCGCGAAGGTCCGTAATAACACACCACCTTCAACCCCTCCAGCGACTCCTTCCGACGCTGCTCGATCAGCGCAAGCGCACGGGGCTGCACCAGGAACTCCAGCGCCGAACGCACCACCGGCGCCCCACTCCCGCCCGAAAGCCGCCTCGCACACACCGGACACGCGCACACCAGTTCCTCCGCCGTCTCGGTGGCCTGCCCCAGGATGCGTCGTCTCAGGGGCTCAGCCGTCTTTGCGTCCAGCAGGTCTCCCCCACAGCAATTCCACCCCGCAAGCTCCACCGGCTTGACGTCGAGCGCACCCAGCACCGCATGCAGCGACTCATCCAGCTCGCGCGCACAGTCCACGCTCATGCATCCCGGAAAATACGCCACACGTCGCGTCTCAGGAGCGCCCATCGGCACCTCCCGCAAGATCGCGCCGCAGTTCCGCCAATCCGTCGGCCGCGCCCGCGCTCCCCTTGAGCTTCCCGCGCACCCTCAGGGCAACCCGCTGCGCAAGAACCGTCGGCGCCTCACCGGCGGCTTCCACCGTCTTTTCAAGCCATCGGGCATGCTGAAAGCGCCCACTCCGCTCAAGCTCCTCCAGCACACTCCGATAAAAGCTCGCAGCGCCCGAAGACGACCGGGCCTTCAACACCCCCCGCACCCCGGCCAGCAGTCGTCCCAGGTTCTCCACCGGCTCCCATCCGCTCAGCCAGACCGTCGTCGAGCCGGCCAGTTTGTCCAGTTCCCCCGCACGCAGCGCCCCCACCACCTCCCCGGGCGTCAGGTCCAGGTGTGCCCGAACCGCATCGGGAAGGTTCACCGACCCGCACGAGGCGAACTCCTCCTCGGTCAGTCCCGCACGCTCCAGAACCTGTTCGATCAATCTGTCCATGACCGCACCGGAAAGTTCACTCGACCTGCGCCCGCGCCGCACGAACCGTGTTGCGCAGGAGAATCGCCACCGTCATCGGTCCCACCCCGCCCGGAACCGGCGTGATGGACCCCGCCCCCCGCAAAACCGCCGCGTATTCCACGTCCGCCCCCGTCTTCATCTTCGGCGTGCCCTTCTCGTTCAACACCGGCTCGCCCTGCTCGTCCAACACGGGCACACGGTTGATCCCCACGTCGATGACCACCGCCCCAGGCTTGACCATCTCCGCGGTAATCAGCCCCGGCTTCCCCACGGCCACCACAAGAATGTCCGCACGACGCGTGTGCGAGCCCAGGTCGCGCGTGCCGATATGACACGTCGTCACCGTGCAATACTGGTTCAGCAGAAGCAGTCCGATCGGCTTCCCGACGATCTCGGAATGCCCGACCACCACCACCTCTTTCCCGTAAAGCCCCCGCACAAGTCCTCGGCGGGCGATGTCCTGCTCCACCCATTCCGGAATCCTCGCGTCCGTTTCCAGCCCCAGCGAATACACCAGTTCCACCGCACCCACCGCCGTGCACGGACCCAGATAGGGCTCTCCTGCGATGACCGTCCCCATGTTCACCGGACTGATGCCTTCCACGTCCTTGGCCGACGCAATCACCGACTGCGCACGACGTCGGCCGATACCCTCCGGCAGAGGCATCTGCAGAATGATCCCCGTGCACTCTGCCGACGCGTTCAGTGCCCCGATATGCCGCTCCAGTTCCTCCTGCGTCGTGTCGGTCCCAAGCTCATCCAGCGTATACCGGACCCCGACCTCCTCGCACGAAGCCTTCTGGTTCCGAACCTACACCCGGCTGGACGCGGTCTCTCCCACCTGGACCGCGTGAAGGTGCACCGGGCGACCCGCCGCCGCCAAAGCCTCCACCTCCGACTTCACCGCCTCCAGGATCGACTTCGCAACCGCCCCCCCGTCAATAACTTTGGCCGTTTTCATGGGACTCCATTCCGAGACCAGAATCGGGAAACTCGCCCGGGATTATAGGACACACCCCCGCCACTCGCCAACAAAAACGTCACCCTCCACCCTTCACCCTGTCCAGACGCCCGCCTCCTCCCCCCGAAACCCCTTGATTTTGACGACAATCCGCGTAAAATCCCCACTTCCCCCAATCCGAGACCCGGCTCGGGGGAACACACGGTTCCGGCGGACCGGAACCGACTCTCAAACCACGAAACTTGAGTCGTCACGAGGAGTCAGGAAATGGCGAAGCTGAAGGGAAACGCCGTCGTCGGTCAGTCCGGCGGCCCGACGTGCGTCATCAACCAGTCACTGGTCGGGGTCATCACCGAATGCCGGAAGCACCCGGAAATCACCGGCCTCTTCGGTGCCGTCGAAGGCGTCAAAGGCATCCTGAACGAGAACTTCTATGACCTCATGAAGGAAAAACCCGCCTCCCTGGAGGCCGTCGCCGCAACCCCGGGCGCCGCACTCCGCTCCGTCCGAAAAAAGCCCACCGCCGAAGAATGCCAGAAGATGTTCGAAATCTTCAAAAAATACGGCGTCCGTTACTTCTTCTACATCGGCGGCAACGACTCCGCCGAAACCGCCAACATCGTCAACCAGATGGCCGCCAGGGAAAACTACGAACTCCGCGTCTTCCACGTCCCCAAGACCATCGACAACGACCTCCTCGTCACCGACCACTGTCCCGGCTACGGCTCCGCCGCCAAGTTCGTCGCCGCCGCCATCGCCGGCGATGGACTCGACAACGAAAGCCTCCAGGGCATCAAGATCGACATCATCATGGGACGTCCCGCCGGCTTCCTCACCGCCGCCGCCCGCCTGGCACGCACCGAGCCCGACACCGCACCCCACCTCATCTACGTCCCCGAGCGTCCCTTCATCATGAAGAACTTCCTCGCCGACGTCGACCGTGTCTACAAGAAGCTCGGTCGCTGCCTCATCGCCGTCTCCGAAGGCATCGCCGATGCCAATGGCGATCCCGTCTACAAGTCCAAGGAAGTCGACGCCCACGGCAACGTCCAGCTCTCCGGAACCGGCGCCCTCGGCGACTTCCTGGCCGCCGAAATCCGTGCCAACCTCGGTGAGAAGCTCCGCGTCCGCGCCGACACCTTCGGCTACCTCCAGCGCTCCTTCCCAGGCTTCGCCAGCGAAGTGGACGCCAAGGAAGCCCGACAGGTCGGCATCCACGCCGTCAAGCACGCCTGCAAGAACAACTCCGACGGCTCCATCTCCATCATCCGAAAACCCGGCAAAAAATACGCCGTCGAATACGTCCTCACCCCGCTGGCCTCCGTCGCCAAGCACACCAAAAGCCTCCCCGACGAATTCATCAACGCCGAAGGCAACGACATTACCGACGCCTTCGTCCGATACGCCCTCCCGCTCGTCGGAAAGATGCCCGTCGTCAAACGATTGGCCGGTAAAATGCTGAAGAAGCGCTCGTAACACGATCAACCGAGCAAGACGGTCGGGTCGGCATCCCGCCGACCCGGCCGCCGCTCATCCCTCACGGACGAAGGAGATCGCGATGGGCTTCACCGAACTGGCCCTCTCACGTCGCAGCATCCGTCGCTTCACCGCCGATCGCGTCCCTCACGACGACCTCGTCGAACTCGTCCGCTGCGCCATCGCCGCCCCCACCGCCGGAAACGGTCAGCCCTGGCAGTTCATCATCGTTGAAGACGCCCAGACCGTCCGACGCATCAACAAAAACCTCGGCTGGCTCGGCGGAGCCCCCGAAGAATCCGCTCAGCCCCGCGCCCACGTCGTCATCCTCCTGAACAACCCCGAAAAGAAATGGGCCTTCTACGCCGATGGCGGCGCTGCCGCCGCCAACCTCTGCCTGGCCGCCGCCGAAAAAGGCATCGGCGCCTGCTGGATCGGCTCGGTCAATCGCGACGACCTCCGCGCCCTTCTCCACGTCCCCGAAAATCTCGAAATCTTCTCCGTCGTCTCACTCGGCTATCCCGCCGAAAAGCCCGAAACGATCGAGGTGGACACGCTCGACAAACCGTCGGCCAAACGGGACGAAACCGGCCGCCTCATCGTCCAGAAACTCCCCCTCGAAGCCGTCTGCCACCTCGGACACTACGGACAGAAACTTTCCTGACGTCCCCGGACGAACAGTTCCCTTCACGGGACGAGCGGACCGATGCTCCGACACACATTCTGTCACATCCCGGGCGTAGGACTCAAAACCGAAACCGCCCTCTGGAACGCCGGTGTCCTCTCCTGGGACGACGTTCTGCGCAGCCCCTTGGAATCCCTCCCCGCCCATCGTGCCGCCGTCCTCCGACGCCACGTCGAAGCCTCCCTCGATGCCTTCGACCGTGAAGACGTCGACTTCTTCTACCGACGTCTCCCCTCCAGCGAACATTGGCGTCTCTTCGCCGATTTCCGACACCTCGTCGCCTACCTCGACATCGAAACCACCGGCCTCGGTTCGTCCAACGACGTCGTCACCGTCATCGGTCTCTACGACGGCCGCCAACTCAACCATTACATTCAGGGCGAAAACATGCTCTGTTTCGCCCCCGATATGAAACCCTACCGTCTCCTCGTCACCTACAACGGCAAGCGTTTCGATCTCCCCTTCATCCATACCTTCATGGGCGTGAACCTCACACAACCCCACATCGACCTCATGTTCGTCCTGCGCTCGCTCGGCTACCGGGGCGGGCTCAAAACCTGCGAACGCCGCCTCGGAATCGACCGGGGCGAACTCGAAGACGTCGACGGTTTCTTCGCCGTCCTCCTCTGGAACGAATACCACCACCGGGGCGAAACCGCCGCCCTCGAAACCCTCCTGGCCTACAATGCCCAGGACGTCATTAACCTTGAAAATCTCATGGTCCAGGCCTATAACATGAAACTTCGCCGGACGCCCTTCGCCGCGCCGCACCAGCTCTCCACCCCCTC
>CAZVTD010000155.1:0-5969 GCA_964629945.1 uncultured Planctomycetota bacterium
CGCCCACCATCTCCGATGCACGCCTCCGTGCTCACGACCGTCCCGCTAGCCTGTCCATCCCTGGTCTCAGGCTTGCGGTCGCCTCCCTCCGCCCACGTCAATCCCGTCACCCATGCCAACAATACCGCTGCCAGTCCGTACCGTCGCATCGTCGTTCTCCTTGTGAAGAACTGACCTCACAACTCCAGCAGGATCGAGTCCGACCGGCGTCCTCCTCGTCCTGTCGTGATCGGAAGCAGCGTTTTGAAGCCCTCGGCGTAATCGCACCGTGCGAACATCCCGCGCACACGGTTCCGCCGGATCACGCGCTCCACGTCACCATGATTCTGGGACACGTGGCAGCGTACCATCTCGCACTTGGCGTCAATCACCTCCGTGATGTCCACGTACACGTCCGGCTCGAACTGGAGGGTCTGTCCCCCGATGTCGTTTTCCGACATGTACACCTCGGCCTTATCCACCAGCCCCGCAAGGAACAGCCCCTTCATGGTGATTTCGTAGACCGCGGTGTGGTCTTCGTGACGGTTGATCGGCCACAAGGTGAACACGGCCACGGGGTCCAGGTTTCGGAAGATCGCCGCCACGGCCTCGCAGATCTCCCGGTCGGCGAAAAGCTGACCGTTGATGCGTCCCAGGAACGTCAATTCGGCCCCCAGGAGCGCCGAAGCGGCGGCTTCCTCCTTTTCACGGATGGCGCCGGCTTCGTCGTAGGTTTTGCCCGAGATGCCGCGTTCGCCCTTCGTGGCGCACAGGGTGTGCAGCGCGTATCTGTCCTTGAGCCGTAACAGTGTGCCTCCCATGGAATTGGAGACGTCGTCCGGATGGGCCACCACGGTCACGATGTTGCGTCGGGTGCTGCTCATTCGATCTCCCATGTTCAGGACTGTTTTCCGAGTTCACGTCCCCGGTTGGCGGCCGCCTGGACCGCTTTCAGCACGATATCACGAAATCCTGCTTCCGTCATGACACGAATGGCCGCTTCGGTGGTCCCGCCGGGACTGGTCACGCGTCGGCGGAGTTCCTCGACGGGCTCTTCCGACCGGCTGGCCAGGGTTGCCGCGCCCAGGGCGGTCTGTCGTGCCAGGGTCCATGCGGTTTCCTCCGGGAGTCCTTCTGCAAGGCCTGCCGCCGCCAGGCTTTCGATCATGTAGAAGAAATAGGCCGGTCCCGAACCGCTCACCGCCGTCACCGCTTCCATCTGCTTTTCGTCCACTTCCACCACCTGTCCCACCGCTTCAAACACCCGTCGAACCCGTGCGATATCCTCGTCATTTGCGTGTTTTCCACGCGAAATTGCGCTCATTCCCAGCCCCACCAGAGCAGGCGTGTTCGGCATCACCCGGATCACCGAGACCGCGTCGGCACAGTGTTTTTCCACCCGGGCGGTGCTGACCCCCGCCGCGATCGACACCACCCGTTGTGGGCGCTTCAGGCGGGGTCCCACCTCCTGGAGCACGTTGTCGATCACCTGGGGTTTCACCGCCAGCACGATCATCTGCGAGTTCATCACCACGTCGAGGTTGCTCGACCGTCCGACCGCGCCCGTTTTCTGCACAAACGTTGACCGATTCTGCTCACTTACGTCACTGGCGCACAAATTCATCGGCTCCACGAGTCCGGCTGCGATGACGCCTCGGGCCAGTGCCGTCGCCATGTTTCCCGCGCCGATGAACCCGATCGCGTAACGTTTTTGCTGATCCATCATCTGACCCCCTCAAAGAGCGCCGAACCCACGCGGACCAGCGTGGAGCCTTCCTCGACCGCGACTTCGTAATCCTGACTCATTCCCATCGAAAGCTCCCGCATCTGGACGCCTTCGAGGTCCATGTGCTCGATTTTTCGGGCGAGTTCCCTGAGTCCCGCGAAGACGCTTCGCGTTTGCTCGGGGTCCTCCACCAGCGGTGCCATCGTCATCAGTCCCACCAGTCCGACGTGTTCCAGTTTTGCCACGGATTCCGCCAGAGCCGGGGTTTCTTCCGCGCTCAATCCGGATTTTGATGATTCCCCGCTGACGTTGACCTCGAGCAGGATTTCCACATCGATCCCGGTTTCCCGGGCGCGTCGGCTGATTTCCTCGGCCAGTCTGAGGCTGTCGACGGAGTGGATGAAGCGCGTCGCCAAGAGGGCTTTCCTGACCTTGTTGGTCTGGAGGTGGCCGATCAGGTGCCAGTGCACGTTCGTCGTGGACAATTTTTCATTTTTTTTCAGCAGTTCCTGCACGCGATTTTCGGCCAGGTCCTTCTGACCGAGCTCGAGCAGCATTTCCGCCGTCTCGGTGTCGACGGACTTGGTGACGGCCACCAGTCGGGCGGCTCCATCGGGTCTTCCGCTGCGTCGGCACGCCCGGATGATGCGCTCCTGTACCCGTGCCAGATTTTCCCCAAGTTGTGCTTTCCGCCGGTTCATCCTTTGCCCCTCCCCGGTCTGGAAATTATCGAGCAGTTTGTCATAACGCCTTGATATTACGGATGTTGTTACCATTGTCAAGTGTGTTTGATTTTCCCGAGCCCCCCTGAAAAAGCCTTGACACTTTCTGTCATCCGCCTATACTGTGTTGCTTTCTGATACTTTTATGGGTCGTGCTTCCTTACCTCTGTCTGAAGAGTCTCGCCAGCGGGGGGACTTATGATCGGCGTCGCCATAGTGGGCTTCGGCTTCATGGGCCGTCACCACTTCAAGATCTACGCCGACAGTCCCAAAGCGCAAGTTCTTGCCGTTTGTGACCTTGATTCGCATAGACTGCAGGGCAGTTCGGTCGTGTCCGGGAATGTTGCCCAGGCGTCCACCGGTGGACTGGACCTCACGGGTGTTCACACCACGACCTCCTTTGAGGAAGTTCTTTCCGATCCCGCGGTTCAGTTGATCGACATCACGCTTCCCACGTATCTTCATGCCGAGTTTGCGACACGGGCTCTGGCGGCCGGCAAGCACGTTCTGTGCGAGAAGCCGATCGCCCGCACCCTTGAACAGGCCGACACGATCCTGGCAGCCGTCCGAAAAGCCCCCGGGAAGTTCATGGTGGGCCACTGTCTGCGTTTCTGGCCTGAATACGCTCTGGTACGGGATCTTCTTTCCGAGAGACGATTCGGCCGGGTGTATTCGGCCGTGTTCGAGCGTATCAGCGCCACTCCCCTGTGGAGCTGGAAGAACTGGCTTCAGGACCACCAGAAGTCGGGGGGCGTTTGTCTCGCCCTCCCCGTCCACGACATCGCTTACATCAATTATCTGTTCGGGTTGCCCGCCGGTGTCACCAGTTTCGGCATCACCAAGACCTCCGGGGGTGTGGACCACGTGTTTACGCGGTATCACTATGGGGAAGACAATTTTCTTGTCGTCTCGGAGGGGTCCTGGGTTTCCCATTCGTCGTATCCGTTCTCCATGGGTTTTCACATTGTCTGCGAGTCCGCGACCATCGACTACAACTCCGGCAAGACCCCGTCGCTGGTCATCTATGTCCCTGGCCAGCCCCCCGAGGTGCCTGACGTGCCCTCCGGTGACGGGTATTCACGGGAGATCGACTACTTTCTGGACTGTGTGATCTCGTCGAGCGATCCGACCGTGATTACGGCTTTTGAGGCACGTGAGGCCTTGCAGGTGGCGCTGGCGGAGGTAGAATCTGTGCAGACGGGTCGTCGTGTTGACTTGAAGCGGAGTTGAGTTCCGCCCGGACTGTCCGTGCCTCCCCCGTTAGGAGGTCGGCTTCACATGACGTCGCAACCGAGTCCGCAGAACCAGGAGCAGGTGCTTCAGGAGTTCGTGAGTCAGATGACACCCGAGGAAAAGACACTCCTGACCCTGCGAGACGAGCTTTATGGGGGACGTTGGGACGAGATGCAGACCGACCTGGAGGAGCGTCTGGCCGGTCGTCCCTATGTTTTCAAGCTTGCCTCAAGAATCGAGGATGATCTCGCCCGCATCCGAAGGATGCGGGCTGTCGAGGAAGAGTGCCGTGTCAATCTAAAGGAATATGTGTGATGGGAGGATCCATGCGACGGCTTTCATATCTGCTTCTGCTTGTGCCGTTCGTCTGCTGCGTCTTCATCTCTTGCTCCTCGCAGAGCACTTCCCAGCAGGGAATGCATCCTGTCGAGCCGATCCGTCCGGCTGCGCCCACGCCGCCTCCGCCACCGAAGGTGTACAGCTATTCCGAGGGGAACCTGAACTTCCTCGGTCTTCAGCAGCGGTGGGTCCGTGGGCTCAACGACAAGGACGAGGCGGCCGTCCGTGACGCGTATCTGCTTGGCAACTACGTCGTCATCGAGACCAAAGGACTCAAACTGTTCGGGACGAACCGGATTTCCGGGACCCCCGAGTTCATCATCTCTCTTGATTCCCCCTGTGACGTGCGCTGCTGTCAGGACGAGCATAACGTCTATGCCGTTGCAAAAAACGTGCTTTACACGTTTGACAAGCGCGGTTTTATCCCTCCCAATGGAGGGAAGAAGTATCTCGATTTCCCGCCGTCTTCCCAGATGATCGCCGACGAGACGAACATCTACATGGGCTGCTATGACGGGAAGGTCCGGGCCGTCCGCACCTCCCTCAAGTATGAGGACTGGCAGTGGACCACCGGGCGTCTCGTCACGTCCCGTCCGGCCATGGGTGCCCGTCTTCTCTACGCCGCCTCCGAGGACGGTTACGTTTACGCCCTCGCCCCGGAGAAAGAGGCGAGTCGGTGTCCGTGGAAGTTCAAGACGCTCGGTCCCATTCGTGCCGACGTGACGTACAATGCCACGGACCATCAAGTTTATGCTGCAAGCACCGATGGCAGTCTCTATGCGCTCCGTGATCTTCCCCAGGGCTCCCGAGAGGGACAGATGGCCTGGCTGATGGCGTATGCCACGGGTGCTCCCATCGTCAAGGCGCCGTTTGTCTCCGGCTCCACGGTCTACGTCATCAACGAGAAGCGAGAGTGTCACGCCGTTTCCACGCAGGACGGGAAGCCCCGCTGGGTCGTGAAGGACGTCGCGGACGTTCTTTCGGTCGGACAGCTCAACACGTATCTCCTGCGTTCCGGTGGACGCATCCTGGCCGTGGACACCGTTTCCGGTGATGCTCACTGGGTTCTCGATACCGCGCCGCTGGGGGTTTCCCGCATCCTCTCCAATCCCATGGACGACGGGATCTACCTTCTCCGAGACGACGGGACCACGATCTTCGTCAGCGAGCGCAAGCCCCAGGAGAAGCCGGTGGCCAAGACCGCCGAGAAGGTCGAAGAAGCCGCGCATTGAACACCCGTCCGGCCAACATGCCGGTCGGTTCGACAGTCATGCCCGGGAGGGACTGAGGACCGCCCGGGCTTTCTCCATCAACCGACTTCTGTATGGATCGGACCTGCTGTGACGCGTGTGAAAATCTGTGGCATCACGACCCCTGAGGACGCACGACTTGTCGTCTCCGCCGGCGCCGACGCGATCGGACTGATTTTCTTTTCCGGCAGTCCGCGCTGCATCGACGTTTCCCGGGCCGCCGAGATTCTCGCCGCGATTCCCCCGTTCGTCACTCCCGTCGCGCTCTTCGTCAATGCCTCGCTCGAGGTCATTCGCTCCGTCACCGACGCCCTGGGAATCCGCACCGTCCAGCTCCAGGGCGACGAGCCTCCGGAACTTCCGGAGCAGCTTCGTCCCCTGCGCATCATCAAAGCCTTCCGCGTCGGGACGCAGGGCGATCTCGAACGCCTCGATGGCTATCGTCCGGATGCTTTTCTTCTCGACGCGTACGTTCCCGGCAAACCGGGCGGGACCGGTGTCACGTTCGATTGGTTCCTTGCCGTCCCCGTCGCGGCCCGGCGACGCGTCATCCTTGCGGGGGGGCTCAACCCGGAGAACGTGGCGGAGGCCGTCCGCATCGTGCGACCCTACGCCGTGGACGTCTGCAGTGGCGTCGAGTATGCTCCCGGTCGAAAGGACCCCGACAAGGTCCATGCTTTTGTGGCGCGGGCCAAGTCCGCCCGCGGATTCGAATACTCG
>CAZVTD010000156.1:0-5902 GCA_964629945.1 uncultured Planctomycetota bacterium
CTGTCAGGCGTTGTGTGGATCGAGCACGCCCTCATGCACGCCATGAGCCACCTTGATCAACACAACGCCTGACAGGCCAAGGACATGCTCGAAGGCACGAGGGATGGAAGGCTCGTCGCTGAGCGCGACGATGGCCCGGTTGATCATGCCGCTGACGACATCTGGATCGGGCCTGCGACGCTCGTCCAGGGAGCGGACGTCACGCACTAACACCACGCGGCTCATCGACTTACGAAGGGACTCCGGAAACGTCACGTCGGACATTCCCTGCGCCCGTAACTCGACCTCAGATGACCTGGTGAGACGTTTCACTGTCATAACCGGTATCCAGCAATGACGTTGCGCTGATCCGAACGTGGCTGCGTCGTGTGCGCAAGACGTCCTGACGTTTATAGGTTGGGCGAGGTCGGCGAATCTTACGAAATCTGTTCGAATACGCTGAAATCGGCAAATCGCGCGCCCCGCCAATCGTCAAACGGCGTGCGTTTATGAGGAGAAGAGCGAAGCGGTATGGTTCGCCAGATGCCTTATAAAGACCGTATTGGGCAATCTGCGCCCGGAATTGCTTCGCAGGCGGTCTTGAATCCGGCAATGGCGTGTCAGTTTAAAGTTGAGACATAGACTTAGAGTTGTCGTGAACCGCATTTTTGAGCTAAAAACGGGGGTGGGCCGGCGGAGAACTCGCAAAAACGGAGCGAATTTGATCACATTCCGTGCGAATTTGGACCGAATTCGAGCGAATTCTGACACGATTTTC
Source organism: uncultured Planctomycetota bacterium (assembly GCA_964629945.1). Lineage (GTDB taxonomy): Bacteria > Planctomycetota > DG-23 > DATKVD01 > CAZVTD01 > CAZVTD01. Next base: position 758 of record CAZVTD010000156.1, read on the forward strand.
GAGGCGAGTTCCGCCGCCAGAGCAGGTGAGCAGCGGAGCAGGTGAACAGGTGAAGAGACGGAGGTTCCCGGGAACCAGAGCGCTGTGAACTCGCTCACAGGGCTTCGTTGGATTCACATACGGCGGCATCGGTGCGAATGGGTGTCTGCATAGCGCGCATTTGAAGAAGAAGCAACAGCGGGATGTTTAAGGAAAAGAAGCGGTCTCGATTCATCGGGAACAGGCACGGTTGATGGGGGCCCCTTTTCTTCAACTGGGATTTTACTTCAACTCAATAAGCTTGGCTCTGATGGCATCGTCGATCTCGATAACCAGCCGAATGCCTTTGTTGGAACCGCTCTCGGAATAACCGTCTCTAAAGAAGACGGTTTGAGCTCCATTAACACTTCCACCACGGTAAACACGAAAGACTCCGCCTCGCTTGATGGCCACGGGGTCCACAGACGGGAGTTTCGCGATCTCCATGCGGTCCGAATAGGCGTCCAGACACCACTCGTCGGCGTTTCCCATTATGTCGTGGACACCCCAGAAATTGGCGGGGTACCGTCCGACAGCGACAACCCAGTCGTGAGGCCGTTTGCTGTAGACTTCCTTGCCATCAGGTCCCAGCCAGTGACTCACATTAGCCTTGGTCTCGTCCATGGGATCCCACGCACCATAGGGAGTTACCGTGCCTGCGCGGCAAGCATACTCCCACTCAGCTTCCGTTATCAGACGGGCTTTGATGCCCTGAGCTTCAGATAGCTTCTCACAAAACATGTCGCCTAACGTCCAGCGCCCCGTGGCGGGATAATTCTCCCAATGCTCCCCGTCCCTTTTCGCAATGTTCAGATCACGCATCTCGCCAACATCGAGAACTGTCATTCCTAGAACGTGGACTAACTGCCCCCAAGTAATCTCATGCTTGCTGATCAGAAATCCTTTGCTGATCCTGACAAGCCGTGGTGGATTGCTGCTCACGGAAGGGTTTCCCATCGGGAATGTTCCCGGCGGGATAAAGACCAGATCAAGAGAGACTCCCTTTCCGAGGTCGAGCCGCGAGAAGACCGGGACCTTCGATTGTTCAGCTTCCGTCTTCTGAAGTGCCTGCGCCGCTTCTTCGCTGAGCGGCCAGTTCGTGGTCAATACAACCACTTCCTCCTCTCCCTGGGGAGCACCACCTGCGAGGCCAGGGTTGCCGCTGTCCGAATGCAAGTCGCAGGAACACGCGAGGAGTCCGACGAAGAGCACCCCCCCACCATAGAGCAAGAATCGCATCAGGCACCTCTTTTCCGCTGGTCAGAACTCGGTTTGCGGTCTCAAAACATCAGAAAAGGTCGTATGCCGCTCTACCAAGCTCTAGAACTGCTCCCCCTACACCGCTAAGAATCTTCCCTGTGACGCTTGGTCGAGGCGCAAACTGAGGCTCCGTTCCTCCCATGGTGGCCCCTTCTGGTACCGTCGACAGGTACCGCGCCCTCATATTCCTATTGAATGCTTCTTGGGTCATGTCCCCCGCTCGGGCCTGCTTCAGGAGTTCCAGATATCTTTTGGTTCGCCGAACCAGTTCCTCGAACAGAGCTTGATCCTTGGGGTTCGTCAGGTCAAGAACGTCCTTCTCGGCATGGTAGACCGGGCTTTGCGCCGTGTAATCCTGGAATCGTGATATCTGTCCTTTCCTGTCGCGATAGGTGTGCGACGGAGTGTAGAGATCCTGAATGGTGTGAAGGACTTCGCCTATTGCAAATCCCGTCATCGGGTCTGCTGAAGCGCTCCTGTACGCTTTGAAAGGACCTGACAACCTGTTCACGAGTTTGGCGGTCATTTCATCCGCGGTCTCACCGCCCCCCGTCATCCCATGCCAATATTGCAAGTCTCCTTTGTGAGTGCGATACATCAGGGTGTCCTTTATGCCGGGTTGAGCCCAGGCGGCTGCTTCAATCGCAGGATCAATGAAGCTGGTGCTGTTCCACCAATCACGGATATCATTGACTACTGCATTATCCAAGAGGAAATCCGGAACAGCGTAATCAGCTATGGTGCCCGTCACTGTTTTGTAACCCTTGACAAACCAGTTGTTGTTAAATGCATCTACGGTTCGGAGAATTTTGTCAGGCTTCATCTCGCTGCCAACAAGGTTGCGAACTTGTGGAAGTGGCACGTCAGGATACACGCATCCTATCAAGATTCCTGTGCGGAACTTGGGCTGTGTGGCTGGAGCAAAACCGGTCTCATCAAGCGCCTGTGCCGTCACTCTCAGATGCCAGCCCAAGCTGAGTGTCCCGGTCGGGTCGAGGTTGTTGAGGGGGTTGGACTTGAGTGTTTCGAAGCGGTTGTTGCCGTCGACATAGTCCTGGGGATCGGGGGCCATGAAGCGGCCAAGAGTCGGGTGTCGGTAGGCCCAGGTATCGGTGCACAGCAGGGAAACCGTCATCAGGGCGATCATCACGGGAAGCCACATGCGGACTCTGTTCATCGTCATCTCCCCTTCAAAGACGGCAAGGACTTGTCCGATTTCGTCTCCATCGAGGCATCGGCCGATGCGTCGACTATGGATTTTGTGCAAGCAGCCCAGACGGCGTACAGTTCGTTCGAGGGTGCGTAACGGTGAGCCACGGAATAGGCGTTAAAGGCGTCCTCCATCCGATGATTGCAGGTCAGGCACGAGCCGCGCAGCGACATGAACTGGGCCAGCTCCTCGACGGGGGACAACGAGACAAGGTAGCCCCGCTTTCTGATCTGGTCGTCCGTGGATTCGAGCGGCCAGGATTTGTAATAGTCGTCGGGGAAAGAGCTGAAGCCGTCCCCCGAGGTTTCGATGTTGAAGCGCTCGTCGGGTCCGTCCCATCGCACAAAGAGATGCGCCCGTGTCGCGCCGAGCTTCAAAGGATATCCGAGACGTCGACCGACCGCCACATAAAGGACGGGCATGGATGCGCAGGTGCCGCCATTGGGGTCGTTGATCATGCCGTGGATGAAGAGGTCCCGTGCGTTGGTGAAATCGATGTTTTCGACGCGCTCCATGTTGTAATGGACGCCACACTTGGTCTGGAGGACCTGGGCCAGGAACTCGGCCCGGAGATAGGCTTCGCTGTGATGATAATGGTCCGCATAGCGGGGGTCGGTGACGCGATAGAGGTGTCGCTCCGTGGTCTCCCTGACGCGCGCCGTCCACTGGTCCAGGGTTTCCAGGCAGTGGCGGACGTCGAGATTCTCCGCGCCCGGGAGATCCGTGGCACAGAGGAGATTCACGAGGGCGATGTCGACCTGAGCCAGTTCGTCGGGCGAGAGCTTGAGGAGGTCGTCGAGGGACGCGACGGGAGACGGGGATTGCGGCAACGACGTGTTCGGGTCCGCCGGGAGCGGGGCTTTGTGGCGGAGCTGGATTGCGATCAGCAGCAGGAGGGCGAGCGCGGCCAAGATCAGGGGCAGGAGAAACCGGAGCCGCTTATCCTGCCGCGTTGGCACCTTCCCGGCGTGATCTCTTTGCTTGCGCCGTTCCATTTGCGCTCCCCGATTGGAACCGGCTTGACAGCCAAAACTATCTGATGATCACCCTTAAGTGGTACCAAGCTTTTAGCCTTGTGTCAAGGAGAATAATCATAAGAACGTCGTATTTTCCGACAGATACGAGCTCCGTGTGCGCAACTTCCACTCAACATAAGACTTACGCTACTTTCGGGCGCTTCGGACGGCTATGTTCGAGAGTGCAGTTCGGGTAAAACCGATGTTCGGGAAACCGTGGACTTTGGGAGGGAAATCGGGATATACTTGAGATGGATGGGGAAGCGGGACCCTGGAGAGGTGGTGCGGTGGGTGGAACGCGGTCGGAGGAAGGTGGGATGAGGATGAGGTGGGTGGTGATGGTGTTGTGCGGGGTGATGACGGCGGGAGGGTCAGGTTGGGGATGGGGCGACGCGCTGACGCAGGATGACCCGGACTTCGCGGGGTTCAACGCGGCGTATGAGGCGGGGGACTATGCGACGGCGTTGAAACACGCGAAGAAGCTGACGGCACGACACCCGGAATCGGAAGCAGGTCCCGCGATGGAGGGGGTGGCATACGAGGGACTGAAGAAGATGGAGGAGGCGGCGAAGGCGTACGAGGCGGCAGTCAAGATCAAGCCCGACATGAAAGCGGTCTGGGAAGAACTGGGACGAATCTACCTTGGGCTGAAACAGTACAAGGACGCGACGAGGGCGTTCGAGCAGGCGGTGAAGCTGACGCCCGAAAGCGCCGAGATGTGGCATTGTCTTGGGTTGGCCCAATGGGCGACAGGGAACTATGCGGACGCGGCGGCATCGCTGGAAAAAGCACGCGACCTGGCGCCGGAGGACGCGGAGGCGTGGTATTTTCTGGGTCTGGCACAGTATGAAGCGGATCAGTATGAGAAGGCGGCGGTGACGCTGGAGAAGACGAAGGCGTTGAAGCCGAATGACGTGGAGGTGATGTACAAACTGGGAAGAACACAACTCCAATTGCAGGCGTACGACAAGGCGGCGGTCGAGTTCCAGGCGGTGGTGAAACTGAAGCCTGACCACGCGGAGGCGTGGGAGTGGCTGGGATGGGCGTACCACGCGCAGGGGAAGTATGTGGAGGCGGTGGCGGCCTACAAGGAGTCGCTGAAGCTGAACCCGGAGAACGCGGAGACGTGGTGCGACCTCGGGAGCGCTTACGACGACAACGGACAGCGAGAGGAAGCGGTCGCCGCGTACAAGGAGAGCCTGCGACTGAAAGGGGATGACCCGAGGACGATGTATAACCTGGGGCTGGTCTACTACCGAATGAAGGAACTGGACGAGGCGGTGAAGTGGTATCAGGGGGCGGTGAAACTGAAGCCTGATTATGCGAGAGCATGGCATGCTCTGGGTGCGGCCTACCAGGACAAGGGACAGTATGAGGAGGCCGAGAAGGCTCTGAGGACGACGGTGAAGCTGGTGCCGAAACAGACCGAGGCGTGGGAGAAACTGGGACAGGTCTATGAGAAGCTGGGGAAGGTGGAGGAGTCGATCAAGGCGTGCCGAGAGGTGACGACGCTGCGTCCGGGCAGCGAGACGGGATGGCTTCGTCTGGGAGACGTCCTGAGAAAGGGGAAGAAGCACAAGGAGGCGATCGAGTCGTACAGGAAGGCGCTGGAGAGCAAGGGAGACCTGGGGGAAGCACTGT
>CAZVTD010000157.1:0-5773 GCA_964629945.1 uncultured Planctomycetota bacterium
CGTGTGCTACCGAGGGGGGGCGTACGAGGAGGCATGCAAACGGTTGGGCGAGGCGGAGCAGCGGGGCCTGGACCTGCCCGGGATGGCGTGCGGGAAGTGGGCGGTGAAGTTCTGCCTGGCGGAGAGCCTGAGGCTGGCGACATGGGAGACGACGGTCGAGCGGAAGGCGCGACTGGAGAAGGCGGCGGGGTGTTACGAGGGGTTCCTGGCGGGAACCGAGGGGGCGGATGAGTCGGGGATGGTGACAGAGATGCGTCGAAATGCGCGGTTCGCACGGGCGGACGTGCTGTTCGAGCTGGGGAAATATGAAGAGGCGGCAAAGGCGTACCGGGAGTTTTCGGAACTGTATGCGCGCAGCGGGGAGGCGGTGACGGCACTGTATCGGCTGGCGATGAGCCTGGAACGTTCGGGACAGACGGCGGAAGCGGGGCAGGCGCGGGAGCTGGCGAAGTGGTCGGCAGAGCAGTTGAAGAAGCAGGGGGAGAAGAAGCCTGAGAAGGTGCTGACGAGCTACTGGCAGGCGGTGGATGCGTGGGAGTGAGGGGACAGCGAGACACGGAAGACAAGGTTTCATGCGAATGGCATGCGAAGACAGCAAGGGAAACGGCAGAAGCAGCCAAAGAAGAACCGCGAATGACATGCGAAGAACGGCAAGAAGAAGAAGAAACGAAGAACGGCAAGAAGAAGAAACACACAGCCGGGGGCGGCTGTGCCACATAAGAAGCAGCTAAGAAGCAGATGAGAAGCAGCTGAGAAGAAGCTGAGAAGCAACTGAGAAGAGGCCGTTGAGAAGAAGCGGTTCATGGGATGGGCGGTCATGGGAGCAGAGATGAGTGAGGTGAGTGCGAGTGGGTGGTGGGAGGAGTTGGCGGGACTCCTGGAGCGTCGTCGGGCACTGTGCGAGGGGCTGCTGGAACTGGGACGTGAACAGAAGCTGCTGATGGAGACGGAAGGATCGATCGAGGCGCTGATGAGCGTGCTGGGGAAGAAACAGGACCTTCTTCGCGCGTTGGACGGTGTGGGAGCGGCATTGACGCCCCTGAGAACGGCATGGGACGAGAGGCGGGACGAGGTGCCCACGGCGCAGCGGGAACGAATCCGGAGGCTTTCAGAAGGTGCCGGCGAGGCTCTGAAAGAGGCTCTGGTGCTGGAGGCGGCCGGGTGCGAGATTCCGAGGGCGTCGCGTGGAGAGTCGCCCGCGGGGTTGGCGCACGCGGAGATGGGGCGGCGCGTGGCGGCACGGTATGCGGGTCAGCGGACACTGGACGTGAGCCGAATCGACGAGCAGGGCTGAGTCATGGGGAAGAACGAAATGAACAGCACGCAGACACACCTGTCGGGACAGGAACTGCTGAGATTGCTTGACCGGCATCACGCGGCGACGGAACGTCTGCAACAGTCCCACGAGATGCTCCAGGCGGAGGTGGCGAGGCTGTCGTCGGAACTGGAATACAAGAACCGTCTGCTGGCGCGGAAGAACCGGCTGGAAGTCCTGGGGAAGATGTCGGCGGGTGTGGCGCATGAGATCCGGAACCCGCTGGGCGCGAGCCGGCTCTACGCGGGACTGCTGGTGCGAGACCTGGATGAACGAGAACGGGAAAAGCGACTGGTGGAGAAGATCATCGCGGGGGTGTCGGGGATGGAGGCGATCGTCGCGGACCTGCTGGGGTTCACACGAGGGTTCGAGCCTCGGTGGAAACGCGTGTTCGTGGAAGACGTGGTGGACGACGCGGTGGAAGCGACGCTGGCGGTGATCGAGGAACGACACGTGGACGTGCGGCTGCTCTACCAGGACCCGGGCAAGGCGATCGAGGCGGATGGGGAACTGATGAAGCGGGCGTTCGCGAACGTGATCCGCAACGCGGCGGAAGCGATGAACGGAGGCGTGCTGACGATCCGGACGGGAGCCGGGACGCTGGGCGGACGCGAGGTGCGGACGGTGAGCTTCCGGGACAGCGGTCCGGGGATCCGCGCGGAAATGATGGAGCACCTGTTCGATCCGTTCTCGAGCGACAAGGAGAACGGGACCGGATTGGGCCTGGCGATCGTGCAGGGGATCGTTCAGGCACACGGCGGCAAGGTGGAGGCGTACAACTCGGCGGACGGCGGGGCGGTGTTCCAGTTCAGCCTGCCAATGAGCTATGAGGCGAGCGGCGTGGGGAAGGTCACGGGGAAGATGGGCACGAGACGAGGTGACAAATGAACGACAGGATACTGGTGATCGATGATCAGGAGCTGATGAGGGATTCGCTGACGGAGACGCTGAACCGGGCGGGGTACGAGGTGTGCTCGGCGGAAAACGGACGGGAAGGACTTCACCGGTTCGACCAGGATCGGTTCAACCTGGTGATCACGGATTTGCGGATGCCCGACGTGAGCGGGATGAAGGTGCTGGGACACGTGAACCGTATGACGCCCGAGGTTCCGGTGATCGTGATCACGGGACACGGGTCGATCGAGAACGCGGTGGAGGCGATGAAGCGCGGGGCGTTCGATTACATCACGAAGCCCTTCGATCCGGAACTGATCGAGGTGCTGGTGCAGCGTGCGCTGAAGCAGCACCGGCTGGTGCGCGAGAACGAGTCGATGAAGGCGTGCCTGGACGAGGGGGGACGGGTGAGGGCGATGATGAAACACGCGCCCGCCCTGAAGGACCTTTTCGCGAAGGCGCTGACGCTGGCGGATTCGACGGTGACGGTCCTGATCCACGGGGAAAGCGGCGTGGGGAAGGAAGTGGTGGCGAAAGCGGTGCATTACCTGGGAGTGAGACGGGACCAGCCTTACCTGGCGGTGAACTGCGCGGCGCTGAGCGCGGGACTTCTGGAGAGCGAACTGTTCGGACACGAGAAGGGTGCGTTCACGGGGGCGGACCGGATGCGGAAGGGACGGTTCGAACTGGCGGACGGGGGGACGATTCTGCTGGATGAGATCAGCGAGATCGACCTGGGACTCCAGGCGAAACTGCTCCGCGTGATGCAGGAGAATCGGTTCGATCGCGTGGGCAGCTCGGCGAGCCGAACGGTGGACGTGCGAATCCTGGCGACGACGAACCGCGACCTGAAACGCGCGGTGAAGGAGAAGACGTTCCGGGAAGACCTGTATTTCCGGCTGAACGTGGTGCCTTTGCAGGTGCCTCCGCTGCGGGAACGGCGCGAGGATATTCCGGCGCTGGCGGAATTCTTCCTGGAGCGGGTGGCGGAGCGTGAAGGACGCGAGCCGAAACGGTTGACGGAGCACGCGATGGGACTGCTGAAGGATTACGACTGGCCTGGGAACGTGCGGTAGCTGGAAAACCTGATGGACCGGGCGAGCGTGCTGGACTTCGGCGAGGTGATTACGGCGGAGTTGATCCGGCCCTGGCTGGATGGGTATCTGGATGCGAGCCTGGACCGTATCCGCGTGGGGATGAGCCTGGATGAGGCGGAGAAGATCCTGACGGAGCGGACGCTGGATAAGTTCAGCGGACACCGAGTGAAGACGGCACGGGCGCTGGGGATCGGGGTGAGGACGCTGGCGATGAAGATCAAGAAGTGGGGACTGAAGCCGGGACGGGCCGAGGATAACTGAGGCTGAGGATGGGGGTGAGGCGGCGATGGACGGAATGAACGTCGGGAAGATCGGTGGGATGAGTCCGGTGGCGGGGTCGCGTCCGTCGGAACGCGTGGGCGGGACGGAGGCGGTCGGGAAGAGCTTCCAGGACGTGCTTCTGGAGAGCATCGAGCGTGTGGAACGTCTGGAGGCGGAAGCGGAGACGGCGATGCGCCAGGTTCAGGGTGGAGGTGTGGAAGCGGCCCGGGCGGCGCTGGCGGCGGCCCGGAAGGCGGACGTGGCGTTCCAGACGCTGATGCAGATTCATGGGCGGATCATGGAGGCGTATCGCGAAGTGAACGAGATGCGGTTCTCGTGAGGCGGGCATTATAAGTCATCGATCCAAACGCAACGGCAGTTCGAGGAGAGACGGGCATGGGATTCTTCGGGGAGCTGGGCACGCAGGTGAAGGAGCTTTACGGACGCCTGACGGTGAGCCAGAAGGCGGCGTTCGTGCTTCTGGTGGCGCTGGTGGTGGTGTTCATGGTGTGGTTTGCGGGGTGGGGCGGCGAGGAGGATTACGTGGCGTTGACGGCCCAGCCCGCGGATGGGGCGGAGCGATCGGCGGCGATGAGCCGACTGGCGGAGCGAGGGATCGCCGGGCGGGAACGCGGGGGCGTTCTGGAAGTGGCCCGCGGCGAACAGAGCCGGGCGCTGGCGGTTCTGGCGGAGGCGGGTGCGCTGCCTTCGGACTTTTCGCGTCTGGACCGCGCGACGAGCGGGAAGCAGGGGATCTTCAAGACGGCGGAAGACAGCCGATATGACCGGGAAGTGATGCTGGCGGAATACCTGGGGAACGTGATTCAGCACATGGACGGGATCCGTATGGCTCAGGTGGTGTTCGACGTTCCGACGCCCTATGAGGGGTTCATGCGGGAGGGGAAAGGGACGGCGTCGGTGATGGTGTGGCTGAAGGACCGTGAGGGGAAGCTGAACCGTCAGCAGGTGGAGGGGATCGCGTCGCTGGTGAGCGGGGCGCTTCGGAGCGTGCCGAAGGAGAACGTGGGGATCGTGGACGGTCAGGGCCGTCCTTACCGCGTGCGGGGCTCGGAGAGTCCGGCGGGTCTGGTTTCGGAACGGTACGAGGAGGAGTTGGCCTACGAGGAATACCTGACCCAGAAGGTGGTGGGCATGCTGAGCTACCTGGGCCAGGTGAAGGTGTTCGTGGACGCGGAGATCGATTTCACCCAGAAGAGCACGCACACCCGAGAGGTGGACCCGAACGCGGCCGAGGCGGTGACGAGCAGCAGGAAGGTGACGACGGAGAAGACGACCGATCCGATCAAGACGGGGACGGAAGGGGCCGAGGGGACAGCGGTTGCGGGGGGAACGGTGGAGAAGCCCGTCACGGAAGAGCGGAGGATGGCGACGGAGTTTTCGTCGACGGAGACGAAACTGGAGGAGCCGCCCGGGAAGATCCTGGACATGAGCGTGACGGCGCTGGTGGACCGCGACGGGGTGATCGCGCAGCTGGCGAGCGAGGGCGTGACGGTGGGGACGGAGGCGGGTGGAGAGGAACTGAACGAGAAACTTTCGGAGATGCAGGCGTTCATCGCGAACGGTCTGCGGATGACGGACGTGACGAAGGTGGTGGTGAAGGCGGTGAGCTTCCCGAAGGCGCCGATTCCGGAGCCGCCGATCGAGGTGGAAGGCATGACGGTGACGTGGGAGAAATACGGGACGTCGCTGGTGCTTGGGGTGCTGGTGGTGGCGGCGATGGTGCTGCTGTGGCGGATGGTGAAGCGGCCTGTGGAGATGCGGCTGGACGCGGGGAGCGGGAGCGCACTGGGACTGGCGACGGGAGACGAGACGCTGCTGGCGAACCTTTCGGGGGTGGACGCAGAGACGATGAGACGGACGCGTCTGGAGACGCGGGTGAAAGAGATGATCGAGGAGAACCCGGACGACGCGGCGAAGCTGGTGACGCGCTGGGTGAATACGGAAAGCTGAAGTGGACGGTTCCTCTGTCGGGGAAGAAACGATGGCGATGACACGATCGCTGGACGCAAACGGGATCAAGAAGGCGGCGGTCCTGCTGGTGAGCCTGGACCAGGACACGGCGAGCCGTGTCCTGTCGGCGCTCGATCCGGCGACGCTGGAAAAGGTGCCGCAGGCGGTGGCGGACCTGGGGATGGTGGGGCAGGGGGGACGCGGCCGGGGGAGGGACGCGGGGGGGCCGCTGGGG
>CAZVTD010000158.1:0-5702 GCA_964629945.1 uncultured Planctomycetota bacterium
GGCGGGAACCGAGGTCCCATTCGCGCAGGGGGGCGCTGACCTTGAGGGTGGGGTCCAGGGCGCCGACGGAGGTCTCCAGACGGACCTGGTCGTTGCCTTTTCCGGTGCAGCCGTGAGAGACGTAGCGGGCGCCTTCCTCGTGGGCGACCTTGACCAGCTCGTCGGCGATGAGGTATCGGCCCAGCGCGGTGGCCAGCAGATAGGTGTTCTCGTAGACGGCGCCGGCCTTGACGGCGGGCCAGATGTAGTCGTTGACGAAGGATTCGCGCAGGTCGCGGACGGTGGCGCCGACGGCGCCGGTCTTGAGCGCGCGTTCGCCGAGGGGTTCGAGGGATTCACCCTGGCCGAGGTTGGCCAGGAATGCGACGACGTCGAGGTTTTTCTCGCGAGAGAGCCAGCCGACGCAGACGGACGTATCAAGACCACCGGAATATGCGAGGACGACCTTGTCCATGTGTTGCGACCTCCTGAAATGCGAAGACGTGCCGAACGCCCAATCGTTGCAGCAGAGGGGATTGTTTAGCATGCCAGGGCGTCGGCGTCAATGGAAAAGGAGGCGGTCGCAGCACTCAGCGCTCAGCACACAGCACGCGACAACGGCCGCCGCGTGTGGACGGGAGGGGCCAGAGAGGACGGGGAGGATTAAACATGCGGGTGAATGTTGTTGACGGGGGGAGAAGAGGACAAGAGAATGGGTGGGTACTTCTGGTAGGTTTCGAAGAGGAAAGAGTGAAAACATTGGTGTTAGATAAGTCGGTGGCGCGTGGTGTTGCACCGGAGTTTTTGGAGGGACTTCGGGGGCGATTCGATTTTTTGCTCATGGGCCATCTGCTCCAAGAAATCATGACGGAAGGAATGGAAGAGCGCGCAAACCTCTCGGCAAGTGAGTTGCGAAGGCTCAATGGATGGATTGGAGCGACCTTAAGCAAGGTTGTTTGCGAGACAAGTAGTGAGTGGATTGATGGTGCCGAAGCGATCCGATGGGAGGTGACAAAAGGGAGTTCGGCGAGAAATGCACCGAGAAGATGCCTTGGGGAAGTGAGAAACATTGAGGATTACTTGACCCCAGAGTTATTGGCGGCGAGCTTGGACCAGGACGAACGGTACCGGAGGTTGCTATTCAGTATGCCAGGGCCTTTTGATTCCAGAGTCTATGCCGAACTGGAGGGGGTTGGCGAGGAGGTCTTTTTCACGGATTGTCTTCGCAGGGATCTTCTGTCGGAAGAAGCTATGGCTCGCGTTGCAGCGGAGACAAAGAGAGGACACTCTGAAAAAACCGAACAAGGGGGTGGAGAGGTATCATCAGCCTTCTGTCCCGACAAGAGTTGGTACGCTTTCGGTATTCTGTTGGCCCACAAAGCATTTCTGCTGTGGAAATGGTGGAAGTATGGAGAGCAAGCCCCCGGCGTGAAGGAGGCTGCCAACAGGATATATGACCTATACTATCTGGGATTCATGGCGATTTCGGACGGGCTGTTGTCTTGCGACGATCATATGTTAAAGATGGCCTGGGCGTTGTGGCCGGAGAAGCGGGATAGCATTTACAGATACGACATGGCATCGCGAGACATCGTGCGTTTCGTCCCGAAATGGGAATCATAGTCGCGTCACGGGGAAGAGAAGAAGCACACAGGCGAGGGCGCCTGTGCCACATGAAGAAGAGGCGGCAAGTAAGGGGAGGGCATGAGGCTCTCCCCTGCGGTTTGTACGGGGGAAGCGGAGTTGAGCCGGTGAACAGGTGAGCGGGCTACGTCGGCGGGGAGAAGCGGATGTCGAGGAGGTCGCCATCCTGGACGATGTATTCACGTCCTTCGAGGTGGGACTTTCCGGCGGCACGGACCTCCTTGAAGGAGCCCAGGTGGGCGATGGCATCGTAGGGGGTGATGTCGGCCCGGATGAAGCCCTTGGCGATGTCGGTGTGGATGCGACCGGCGGCGGTGACGATGTCGGCGCCCCGGGGGAGTTCCCAGGCGCGGGATTCGGTGTGCCCGTGTCCGGTGTAGAAGGTGACCATGTCGAGGGCTTCGAAGCAGGTCCGCACGACGCGGGGCAGCGCCGGCTCGTCGAGCCCGGCGTCGGCCATGAAGGCGGTCCGCTCGTCGGGAGGCAATTCGTTGAGGTCCATCTCGAAGCGTGCGGCGATGCCGACCCGCCAGGGACGCGAGGCCAGCAGGGTCTTCCAGGCGTCGTCGCCGAGGTTGGATTCGTCGAGGTTGACGACGAGGATGCGCGGACGCAGGGTGAGCAGGGCCAGCGACGAGATGAGCTTGCGCTCGTCGGGGGAGAGGTTGAGGGTGTCGGCGCCGACGCCCTTGTTGAGGACTTCAGCACAGCGGACGACGACGGCCTGCTCGGCTTCCAGGAGCTTGCGCTCGGCGGTGGAGAGGTTTTTTTTGAGGGACTGGACGATGCGGTCGGCCCGCTTTTCGACGAGTTCGAGGTCGGCGACGACCAGCTCGGCTTCGATCTCGGCGACGTCGCGGGCGGGATCGACGGTGTTGCGGGGATGGGGGACGGTGGTCGAGGCGAAGGCCCGGACGACGAGGGCCAGGGCGTCGAGTTCGCGCAGGGTGCCCAGCAGCCGGGCGTTGCCCTTGCGGGATTCGTGGGCCCCGACGGCCAACCCGGGGGTGTCCACGAACTCCATCTGGATGGGGACGACCTTGGTGGGCTGGAGGATTCGGACGAGGTTGTCCAGACGTTCGTCGGGGACGGGGACGGAGGCGACGTGGGTGGCGCCCGAGAGCCCGGCGTAGGTGCCGACCTGTTCGTGTGCGCCGGTGAGCGCGTTGAAGAGGGCGGTTTTTCCGGAGGCGGTGAGTCCGACCAGGGCGATCCGCAGCATGATGGGTTCCTTAAAGGGAAACTATTGTAGCGGAAAGGGGCGGTTCTGGCAAGGGCGAAGGGGATTGGGGAAAAACACCATCGGCAGCGGAGAGGTGTTCTCCGCCGCCGATGGAGATCACAGCGATCGTATTTCGGCGATTCGGTGTCAGCCCAACCGGGCGGCCGTCTGAAGGAAGGCTTCCACCTCGTCGAGGGTGTTGTAGTGGCAGAGGGAGACGCGGAGACAGGCTTCGATTCCGAGTGCGGAGAGGGTATGTTTGGAGTAGGCGTCGGAGACGCGGTTGTGGAGACGGATGCCGTTCTTCTGGAAGTATTCGACGAGTGCGTTGGTGTCCTTTCCGGCGACGGTGAAGGCCACGATGGCTTCCTGGGTTTTTGCGTCCTCCTTGTCGCCCAGGACGGTGACGTGCTTCATGTCGAGCAGTCCCCTGGCGCGCTGGGTCCCGTGGAGCAGGGCCTGAAGCATGGCCGCCTCATGCTGCTCGATGGCTTCCATGGCGGCGACGACCTGCGTTCGGGGGTCGGCACTCTGGGTGAAGTGGGAGCCGAGCCACTGGTAGTATTCGACGACCTTGGACATGCCGGCATAGGAGGCGGTTTCGCGGGTGCCGAGGTCCCAGACGTCGCGGGGTTTTCCGAGCAGCTTGTCATGGGACAGCTCGGCCAGTCGGTCCGAGACCCAGGCGAAGGCGGTGCCGATTTTAGAGAACATCTTGTAGGGAACGAAGACCCACGCGTCCACACCGTAGCTTTCAACGTCCACCTTGCCATGGCAGGCGTGCTGGGCCCCGTCGATGACGATGAACGTCTTGGGGTTGATTTTGCGGATTTCACCGGCCAGGGTGCGGATGTCGTTCTTCGAGCCGAGGATGTTGGAAGCGTGGATGATGTTGACGGAGACGGTGTCCTTGTCCACATGCTGGAGCACGGCCTTGACCGGGACCACGCCCGTGCGCGGGTCCAGTCCGGCACAGCGGAACTGCATGCCATAGCGCTCGGCGATGACCTGTGTGGCGTCGAACGAGGCGGGATGATCCAGGTTGCTGCTGATCATGTTCCCTTTGCGGGCGTTGAAGCCGATGGTGCTGATGATTCGAAAGATCATGCCGGTGGTGCTCTGTTCGGAGATGATGTGTCCCGACCCGGCGCCGACGAACAGGGCAGCGTCCCGGCGTCCTTTCGCGATGGCTTCGTCGACGGCCTGGGACGCGGGATTGCGTCGACCGGCGTTGTCGGGCAGTGCGGTGAAGGTCTCGGTGACCTCGACGACGCTCTTGAGGCGCAGCGTGCCGCCGGCGTTTTCCAGGAAGATCCGCTTTCCCGAGAAGGGGTCGGATTCGATGTGCGCGAAGCGGTCTCTGATTTGTGACGTCAGTTTGTCGTTAAACGGACTCTTGGCCATGAACTCGTTTTCCTCCCTTGGGTTCCTGTCGGTCAGTGCTGGAACAGTTGTCCATATCCTTTGACGGCATCCGTGATGCCGCTGGTTCTGAGGGCGTGCCAGAAAGACGCCTGGTTGCTGGAAACGACGGGGACGTCGAGCTCGTCCTCCAATTGCTCGATGACCTCGATGGTTCGGAAGTCGGTGCAGCTGATGAAGAGGGCGTCGGAGCCCGGGACGAAGGTCTCCTTGGCGAGACGATACGCGTCCTGGGGCGTGAGTCGTCCGATCTCGGTGTTGACGACACGCTGGAGTCCCCTGACGCCGAGGACGTCGAAACCTTTCTGGACCAGGAAGTCCTGTTCGCGCTGGTTGATGGCGTCGGTGTAGGGTGTGACGAGGGTGATCTTTCTGCATCCGAGGGTCTTGAGTGCTTCGGTGACGGCGCCGGAGGTGGTGATCACCCGGGTGGAAGAGACCCGTTCGAGTCGGGTGACCAGGTCACGTTCCCAGGAAGGACCGCCGAAGAAACTGCCACTGGTGCAGGCGAAGACGATGGTCTTCACCTGGGCGGTGGCGAGGTCGCGAGCGGCCTGTTCGGCGTTGTCGGCCAGCTTCCGCAGCTCTTCGAGGGTGACCTGGAGCATGAACGCCCGGGCGGCGTGGACCGAGACCCCGTCGGGCTTCATCCGGTTGAACTCGGATTCGACCACAGTGTTGGTGGAGGGGATGATGCAGCCGAGACGTGCACGGGGGCCAATCATGAGTTCAGTCCTCCTCGTCGGCGATGACACGAGCGGGGAACCCGTCGCCACCCTGGATCTTCAGCGGGGTGGCCACAAGCTGGATGTTCGTCTTCCGGATCTGGTCCAGTGCGGCGAGGAACTCGACCAGGACGATGTCATGGCTGAGGAGGTAGTAGTGCAGTGGGGAGATTTCGCCGAAGGCGATCTTGTCCTTCGGGTCGTCGGGGGAGGGGGTGTCCAGTCCGAGCAGCTTGATCCCCTTGTCGAAGAGATACTCGCAGGCGTCCATGGTCAGGCAGGGCCACTTATAATAGTAGTCCTTCTTCATCCACATGCGGTACCAGCCGGTGTGGATGATGACACCACAGCCTTTGGGGATGTCGACGCCGCTGCGTTCGAGATCCTTGGCGGAGGTCTTGGCGTATTCCCCCTTGGAGGTCATGTCGATGACGACGGCACGGTTGATGAGGGTCTCGGGGGGGATCTGGTCGATGGTTTTTCCATTGGGGACGAAGTGGTAGGGGGCGTCCATGTGAGTTCCCGTATGGGAGCCCAGGACGACCTTGCGTGTCGCGCGTCCTTCCAGCTCGTGCCGACCGAGCACGGTGACTTCGACGACTGGGTGCCAGGGCACCGGTGTGGTCAGCATGCCTTCGTGAATGGGGAAAGTGAGGTCAACATATCGGGCCATGTTTTGACTCCTGAAGTTCGTTCCACAATTCTGGATG
>CAZVTD010000159.1:0-5664 GCA_964629945.1 uncultured Planctomycetota bacterium
CACGCGGACCGTCTGACACCGGAACCCGTAGACCAGGCACGCCAGCCCCAGCAGCATCAGCACGATCGGCACCGCCAACCCGATGAGCCGTTTTCGTCTGTCCGTCATCGTTTATCCTCGTGCGTCGGCGTCAACACCTGCCAAATTGGCGGAGGTGAATGGGAATCGAACCCACCCGGGACCCTCCACGGACCCCACACTGGTTTTGAAGACCAGGAGCACCACCAGGCACCAGTCACCTCCCCCGATCCATCTCGCCTCTCACCTTATTATAGAACATCATGACCGGACAGCCACCATAAGAAATTGCCATCCAGGCGGCTTCGTCGATCTCGGTCTCGCTGAACCCCATGCTGCGCGCCTTGGCGACGTGCGTCTTCAGACAGGGCTCGCACTTCGCCAGGACCGACAGCGCGATGTTCATGGCCTGCTTGGTGGCCGCGTCCAGGGCTCCGGGCCGGCCCACGCTTTTCATGAACGTTTTGAACAGCTCTTCCGTCTGGCCGGCTCCGGATTCCGTGTGCGGGGCGGCATCTCCGCTGCAGCACGTCTTCCCGGTCGAGCCGCACGATTCCTCTCCTGAGCAGCAGGCGTCCTCGTCCTTTGCCACGGTAGTTTCCTCCGTTCCGGTTCGTGTTCCCGTTTCGGCTGTCGTCGTGACGGGTCTCTGTCCGCGCGTCAGCAGATGGATCCTCCCGGTTCCTTTGCTCCGGACGCGTCCGATCTGCGTCGCCCATTTCAGACCCGCCTGGTGCAGCTTGCGCACCAGGGCTTCCGCTTTCGACGCCTCGATCGCGATCAGGAGTCCCCCGGAGGTCTGCGGGTCCAGACACACCTCCAGCATTTCCGTCTGGGTTCCTTCGCCCATATCCACCGAACCCGCCGAGCTTTCGCGGTTGCGCTCCACGCCTCCCGGGATGATTCCCGCGCCGACCGCTTCCAGCACGCCCGGAAGCAGCGGCAGGTCGTCCCACGTGATTTCCACGTCCACGCCGGAGGCTTCCGCCATGGCGGACAGGTGTCCCATGAGACCGAAGCCGGTCACGTCCGTGCAGGCGTGGGCCCCGAACTCCAGCATCAGCTTCGACGCCGACCGGTTGAGTGTCGTCATGCTTTCCGCGGCGGCCTGCACCGATTCCTTGCCGGCGCGGTCGATCTGCGCCGCGAACGACAGGATTCCCGTCCCGAGGGCTTTCGTCAGGATCAGCGCGTCCCCGGGTCTGGCCCCCGCGTTGGTCATGATCCGCTGCGGGTCGATCAGTCCCGTCACCGCGAAGCCCGCCTTGATCTCGTGGTCCTTGATGCTGTGACCGCCGATCACGGGGACACCCGCTTCGGCCATCTTGTCGATGCCGCCCCGCAGGATCTCGTGCATGACCGTGTCGGGGACCTCGAAGATCGGGAAGCCGATCACCGACAGGGCGCTGATCGGCTCGCCCCCCATGGCGTAGACGTCCGACAGGGAGTTGGCGGCCGCCACCTGTCCGAAGGTGTATGGGTCGTCCACGGAGGGGGAGAAGACGTCCACCGTCTGCACCAGGGCGTGTTTCTCGTCCAGCTTGAAGACTCCCGCGTCATCGCCCGCCGCCACCCCCACCAGCACCCGTGCGTCGTCGATCTCGGGCAGTCCCCTGAGGATGCCTCTCAGCGAGGCCTGGTCGATTTTCGAGGCGCAGCCCGCTTTTTCCACCAGCTGTGTCAGGCGGACCGGACCCGTCTTTGCCGCCGGACGTTCCCCCGCGCACAGACACACGTCCTGTTCTTTGAGCAGGTCGCACGGACAGGGCTTTTTCGGGTCGCAGATGCAGTGTCCCAGTCGGATCGAGCGTTCCATGATCCGCCGGCGCTTCGCCAGGTCCTTCGTCATTCGTTCTCCGCCTCCTGTTCGTCCGTCATGCATTATACTCCATGTCGTGGGTGCTTCAACCGGTCGGCTCGTTTCCTTTCGCGGCGTCCACCGCTTCCCGCATCGTCCGCAGGTGATTCGCCGGTGTCGTGGTCACCACACCGCACGCCGGCGCCACCAGTCTTACCCCGCCCCGCACAAGCTGTTCGCAGCGTTTCCGGATCACCTCCGTCGGGCCGTTCTCCAGGACGAACGTGTCCAGGTTGCCCATCACCTCCCAGCGCACGTCTTTTTGTCTCAGCTTGACGATGTCCACGATGCTGTCGAAGCTCACCGCTTCCGCTTCGAGTTC
The DNA here is from genome assembly GCA_964629945.1 of uncultured Planctomycetota bacterium. Classification (GTDB taxonomy): domain Bacteria; phylum Planctomycetota; class DG-23; order DATKVD01; family CAZVTD01; genus CAZVTD01. Next base: position 2,199 of record CAZVTD010000159.1, read on the forward strand.
CTCCAGTTCCCCCAGGATCGTCCGTGCATCCCCGCAGATGTGGACGATCACGCATCCGCCCGCCTCCTGGATTCCCTTCACCATCCGCTTCAGCATCGGGGCGACCAGTTTTCCGAACAGTTCCCCACCCAGGATCTCACCCGTCGCCGTCGGGTCCGCGATGCAGAGGACTTCCGCTCCCGCCTCCAGCTGCATTCGCGCGAACGTCGTCAGTTCCCCTGTCAGGGTCTCAAGCTCCCCCGCCACCGTCTCCGGTTTCCGTCGGCACATCCTCAGCAGCTTGAGCGGATCACGCAGACTTCCCAGCAGCGAGAAGGGTCCCACGACGTTTCCGATCAACGCCAGATCCGGACGCCGCCGTCGGAGCTCCCGGAGCACGTCCAGGAGCGTCCCCGCCCGTCCCGCATTCCAGTCCGGGTCCGGCAGGGTTTCGAGGTCTTCCTTCAGCAGGAACCCTTTCACCCGGGGATGTCGTGTGGCGTCTCCAAGGTCCACCTGTGCCCCGAACGCTTCGGCTTCCACGGTCATGCAGAAGGGCGCCGCCACGTTGTCGAACCCGGTCGCGTCCTGCATGGCCAGTGCCAATCCGAGCATCGTTTCCCCGTCCACGTGGGCTTTCGGCCAGTCCAGTCCCGTGCGCTCCATGACCTCGCGTGCCGCCAGGCTCATCATTCCGCCCGGGCATATCACCGCCGGACGGTCGGACTTCCGTCCCTCCAGGATCGCCCGTACCCGTGATCGTCCCGTCATCATGCTTCAGGCGTCCTTTGTGATCAATTTCCTCGTCTTCCCTGAGTTCTGGCCGTTTCCATCAGGGCCAGCAGGTTTTCCGCCGGTGTCTCGATGGGGACTTCACAGCCGGAGGCCAGGATGTAACCTCCGGGACTGTCCCCGCAGTCCGCCAGGCACTGTGCTGCCGCCTTGCGCACGGTTTCGGGTGTTCCTCCCAGGAGCACCTCCGTCGGGCGGATGTTCCCCATGATGCACACCTTCGTGCCCACCTTGTCCTTCGCTTCGGTGAGATCGATCTCGTCGATGCTCAGGACGTTGGCTCCGCTCTGGGCCATGAGGTCGATGATGTGCGACGTTCTTCCGCAGATGTGGAGGATCGCCGGGAATCCCAGCTCCCTGATTTTCGCGAGCACGCGCACGTTTCCCGGCTGCGCGTATCGTTCGTAAGCCGGTCGGCTCAGGATCGACCCGGTGGCGACCGGGTCCACCAGCACCGGGATGCCTCCCGCCTGGGCCACCGCCTCCGCGAAGGCCTCGCCGACCCGGGTGCTCTTCTCCAGGATCTCATCGGCCAGGGCCGGGTTTCTGATGAGGTCGCGTGCCAGCATGGACGTTCCCCGCACCGCCGCCGCCGTCGAGAAGGGCGACGAGTAGCAGCAGCTCACCATGACGTCGCTGCCGACCTCCTTGACGCAGTGGCGGATCGCGTCCAGGTAGACGGGGAGTCTCCCGTCCTTCCGCACGTCCACGGTGCGGATTTTTTTCACGTCTTCGGGCTTCTCCACCACCGCCCGTTTCATTCTGGGGACGTCATCGTCGGGGTAATGCAGTTCGGAGCCCATCGCTTCGCCGACGATTCCCGTGTCCGAGAACAGCGTGATCAGGTCCTGTCCGTATTTCCGCCACGCCGCCACGTGTGCACGTCCCATCCGTTCACCGTCCGTCGCGTGGGCCTTGATGGTCGCGCCGATCACCCGAGCCGCGTGGTTCAGGATCAGAGGCACGCATGGGACGCGGTCCACGGGTTTTCCCGTCATGAACGCCCCCATGCGCTCCTTCGCGGTCATGTCGTCCCTCATGATTGCACCTCCTGCCATTCGTTGGCCATGCGCACCGCTTCCATCGCGTTTCCGCCATATCCGTCCGCGCCGATCTTCCGGGCGAACGACGCCGAAACGGGTCCTCCGCCGATCATCACCCGGAACGAATCCTTCAGTCCTGCGTTCCTGAGGGCCTCCACCAGCTTTCCCATCCCGGGCATCGTCGTCGACATCAGGGTGCTGACCGCGATGATCCCCTGTCTGAGTTCCCGTGCCTTGTCCACGAAGGCCCCGACGGTCACGTCGTTGCCGAGGTCGTGAACCGGGAAGCCCGCCGCCTCCAGCATCAGCTTCACGATGTTCTTCCCGATGTCGTGGACGTCCCCCTCGATGACCCCGATGATGATCGGAGTGGCACCGCCCCCGGCACGTGCTTTGAGGTGTGGACGGAGGATTTCGATGGCGGCGTACATGGCGTCGGCGCAGAGCAGGATCTCCGGGACGAAGTACACCCCCGTCTCGTACTTGTCGCTCACCACGCCCATCCCTTTGCAGAGTCCCTGCGTGATGGCCTCGTACGCGTCGATGTGCGCGTCCAGGGCCTCGTGAGCCTGTCGGACAGCGCCTTCCTCGTCCATCCGGTCCACCGACTCCGCCAGTCCGGCCAGGATCTCCTCCCGGCTGCGTTTCCCCTTGTCCATTATGCACGGTTCCTTTCAGGCCCGGGTCTGCATCAAAAGAACGAGGGAGGGAAACCGGTGTTCCCTCCCTCGTGCGAATGCCCTGTCGACCGAGATCACTCGATGGTGTAGGTGGCCTCCTTCGTCTCTCCCGCGAACGGTCCCAGGTTCGCCTTCACCTTCACCGTGATCTGTCCCTTGAAATCTTTTGGTACTCGCCACGAGTACGTGCACGTGCCGGATCACCCATACTCGAAGTTGCCGGTTTGGAGAGCGACGCCCTTTTCGTTCACGATCTGGAACGCCGGCGCCGGAACCCGTGCCGCGCCCAGCTTCACTTCGTGTCCGAATCCCTCGCCGGTCTCCGCCTTGAAGCTCAGTCCGATGTCCAGGTACGTCTGTGTGGGCGTCTTGCGGATTCCGTAGAACATGGCGGTCGCGTTGATGACCGTCGGGACATCCAGGGTCGTCGTCTCGTCCTTGGTCACCGTGAACGTCTTCGGCGCACCCGCCACCGACCAGACCTTGCCCGACTTGTCGAGCTTCATGATCGTCATGCTTACGGGCGTGTACGTCCCCACGGGACACGTCACACCCTTCGGGGTGATGGTCACCTTCGCCTTGTTCGGCAGGGTCAGTTCCAGTGCCGTGGTGGCGTCGGAGGTCTTCACGATCCCCGTCTCGACCTTCGGCGCAGCCCAGCACGCCCCTATGCTCCACGCCACGACACACACCAGCACCAGTCCGACGGTCGTCTTTCGCATGGACACCCTCCCAGAGCCCTCAACCCCCTGCAACGCACATGATTACTATCCTACCACCCGCCATCCCCGAGGTCAAGCGGTTCGCCCGGACGCTTTTCTCCAGCCATAGGTCCTTATTTCTCTTTGGGCTCCAGCTTGTGCCACGTGACCATCTCGCCCACGTCAAAGGGGCCCAGCTCGGGTGTCACTTCGATTTTATAGTCGCCTTTGAAGTTTATCGGTACTCGCCACGAGTACGCGCAGGTCCCCC
>CAZVTD010000160.1:0-1633 GCA_964629945.1 uncultured Planctomycetota bacterium
GCTGGGCTTCGGGAAGGGGATAGGTGCCCTCCTGCTCGATGGGGTTCTGGGTGGCCAGCACGAAGAAGGGCTCGGGGAGTGAATAGGTGCGTTCGCCGACGGTGACGTGGTGCTCCTGCATGGATTCGAGGAGTGCGGCCTGGGTCTTGGGCGGGGTGCGGTTGATCTCGTCGGCCAGGATCATGTTGGCGAAAACGGGTCCGTGGACGAAACGGAAGAAACGCCGACCGGTGGTGTGGTCCTCTTCGAGGACGTCGGTGCCGGTGATGTCGGCGGGCATGAGGTCAGGAGTGAACTGGATGCGCTTGAAGGAGAGGTTGAGGACGGAGGCGATGGAACTGACCATGAGGGTTTTGGCGAGCCCGGGGACACCGATCAGGAGGGCGTGGCCCCGACTGAAGATGGCCAGGAGGATCTCTTCGATGACGCGGCTCTGTCCGACGATGGCTTTGGCCAACTCCTGGGTCAGTCCAAGATAGGCCTGGTTGAGACGCTGGATGGCTTCGACATCGGGACCGCTGACAGGCTGGGCATCGGCTTCCGGCACGACCGGCTCGGCTTCATGTTCGGTCATAACTAACTCCAAAATAAGGAGTTACGAGGAATCTTCGGATTCGGAATGGAGATGGAGGGGGCCGTCGACGCAACACCCTATTAGTGCCCGGGCAACCCCGATATTACAGGCAAAAGGATGCAGGCGGCTCAGGCGGGACGGAATAGGTTTTGACTTTGTGCGGTTCCGTGGTATGATTCCCCGTTCGGAAAACCGCAACTTATTGTTAGGGAAGGATTTATGTCAAACAAACCTGTGTTGCTCAAGGGTGCTGAGGTGTTCACCGGGGAGGGTCCCGCCCACGTCGGGTCGGTTCGGATCGAGCAGGGCAAGATTGTGGCGGTGGGAGCGGGATTGAAGGCGGAAGGGGCGGAAGTGGTTGATTTGAAGGGGGTTAGGTTGACGCCGGGGATGATCGATCTGCATTTTCAGGGGGTTTTTGGGCACGATATCTGGGAAAAAACGCCCGAAAGTTATCGTTTTATGAGCAAAAAACTGGCGGAATTCGGGGTGACGGGCTTCATGGTGACCACGATGTATCATGGAGTGGATGAGCTGGGTGTGATGGCGGACCTGCTGGCGGAGAAGGGGTTGTACGAGGGGGCTCAGGCGCTGGGGATCTATATGGAGAGTCCGTTCGTCAACGAGGTGAAGCGCGGGGGGATCGCGCTGGAGGCGCTGAGGGCGCCTTCGGTGGAGAAGCTGGAGGCGATCATCCGGGCGGCGCGGGGAACGCTGAAGATGATGACGGTGGCGCCTGAACTTCCGGGGGCGCTGAAGATCATTGGGGAACTGGCGGCGCAGGACATTGTGCCGGCGGTGGGTCACACGAACGCGAGCTACGAGGAGACGGCGGCGGCGATCGAGGCGGGGGCAAGGCACGCGACCCACCTGATGAACGCGATGAGCCCGCTGCATCACCGGGAGCCCGGGGCGGTGGCGGCGCTGCTGCTGGATGAGCGGGTGAGCGTGGAGGTGATCGTGGATAAGATCCACATCCACCCGGGGATGGTGAGGCTGGCGTGGTTGCTGATGGGCGTGGAGAAGATGGCGAGTATCACGGACTCGGGGAAGGCGGCG
>CAZVTD010000160.1:1643-5646 GCA_964629945.1 uncultured Planctomycetota bacterium
GGACGCCGCGTGTAGGTCCGCGTCGCGGCCAGCGTGGGAGTCTGGGACGGGGTGAAGGGGGCGGGGGTGGAAGACGGGGAGTATATGGTCGGGGACTCCACGCGGCTGGTGCGGATGACGGTCGGCGCGCCAAGGCTGGCGGACGGGACGCTGGCGGGCAGCAGCCTGACGCTGGACCGGGGATTGGTGAACACGATGGAGATGACGGGCTGCCAGGCGTGGGAGGCGGGGGCGAGGGCGACGAGGACGCCCGCGGAGGTTCTTGGGCTGGGGGAGAGAAAAGGTCGAATCGCGGCGGGATATGACGCGGACCTGGTGGTTTTCGATGAAGGGTGGCGCGTCAGGGGGACGATGATAGGGGGGAGGATGGTGTACGAGAAGAAGGATTAGCCACGGAGACACGGAGAACACAGAGGACAGCCAAAGCCCGGTAAACGGCAAAGACAGCAGAAGAAACGTAAACAACAGAGAGAGCATGGACTCGGGACGGGAGTACAAGGGCGAGAGATGAGAAGCGTGTGAGTTTCGGGGAAGCCGAAGCAGCGGAGAGGTTAACGCGACAAGAGCATGGGAGTGTGAGATGGCCGATGAACTGATGATCAGCGTGTCGGGAGTTCGCGGGGTGATCGGGAAGACCTTGACGCCCGAACTGGTGACGCGGTTTGCGATGGCGTTCGGGACGTACCTGCACGGGGGAACGGTGCTGGTGGGGCGCGACACGCGGGTGTCGGGAGCGATGGTGAAGCATTCGGTTTTCGCGGGACTCATGGCGACGGGCTGCCGAATCGTGGACCTTGGGGTGGCGACGACGCCTTCGTGCAGTCTGAGCATCGTGGAGCTGGGCGCGGACGGGGGGATCGTGATCAGCGGCTCGCATAACCCGGTGGAATGGAACGCGCTGAAGCTGTTCCGCAGCGACGGGATCTGCCTGAACGTGGAGCAAGGGAAGGAACTGCTGGATATCTACTACCAGGGGAGCTTCCGTCACGCGTCGTGGGATGCGCTGAAGGCGGATGAGCAGGACTTCAACGCGGGACAGCGGCACATGAAGAAGGTGCTGGAGAACACGGACGTGGATATGATCCGCGAGCGTGCGCCGAAGGTGGTGCTGGACAGCTGCAACGGGGCGGGGGCGATTGTGACGCCGAAGCTGCTGAGACAGATGGGGTGCGAGGTGACGGAGGTGCACTGCGAGCCGAACGGATTGTTCCCGCATAACCCGGAGCCGATTTTCATCAACCTGGGCGACCTGTGCGAGAAGGTGAAGGAGGTTGGGGCGGACATCGGCTTTGCGCAGGACGCGGACGCGGACCGTCTGGCGATCGTGGACGAGGGGGGGAACTTCCTGGGCGAGGAATATACGCTGGCACTGGCGACGCTGCGCGTCCTGGAGGGACGCAAGGGTCCGGTGGCGGCGAACCTGTCGACGAGCCGGATGGTGGATGACGTGGCGAAGCGGTTCGGGTGCGAGGTGGTGAGGACGCCCGTTGGGGAAGCGAACGTGGCGGAACGGATGAAGCAGGTCGGGGCGGTGATCGGGGGCGAGGGGAACGGCGGAGTGATCTGGCCCGAGGTGCATTACGGACGGGACAGCCTGTCGGGGATGTCGCTGATATTGCAGCTTCTGGCGAGCCGGGGGAAGAAGATTTCGGAGATCGCGAAGGAGATCCCGACGTATCAGATGAGGAAGGTGAAGATCGACTGCACGCGCGACGTGGCGCTGAAACTGGTGAAGGAGATGGAACGGCGCAACGCAGGCGAACGGCTGAACACGGCCGACGGGGTGCGGATCGACTGGGAAGACGCGTGGCTGCACGTGAGGCCGTCGGGGACGGAGCCGGCGGTTCGGATCATCGGGGAGGCGGCGAGCGCCCAGCGGATCGACGGGCTGGTGCAGGAGACGAAGGCGCTGGCGGAGGGGATGCTGAGAGAGAACGGCGGCAAGTAGGAAACAGCAGCAACCATTCAACGCAAAGACGTCCCGATGAATCGGGACAAAGGACAGCACCGCTCAAGTAAACAACAGCCAGGAAACAGCAGGGGTGCGGCAAGGGCGCAGACCTCGCAGCATAAGCGGATTGACGAGAAACGCAAGAAGCAGACTCCGCGGGGAAAGACGCCGCGAAGCGTAACAGGAAAGGAAGAAGAGGATCGATGAGGAAGGTGGTGTTCTGCGATTTCGACGGGACGATCACGGAGCATGACACGCTGGACGCGATCCAGGACGTGTATGGACCGAGCGACTGGCGTGAACGGTATGGGAAGATGCGCCGGGAGGGACTGACGGCACGCGAGGTGATCCGCAAGACGCTGGAGAGCTGCGAGGCGAGTCCGGAACAGATCGAGAAGCTGATCGGGGGCATCGGGATCCGCGCGGGATTCGAGGCGTTCGTGAAGGCGATCCGGGCAACGGGGTATGAGTTCATCATCCAGAGCGAAGGGATCGACCTGAGCATCCGGATGATCCTGCACGCGCGGGGGATGGACGACATTCCGTATTTCACGAACGCTTACGTGATCAACGCGGAAGGCCGACCGAGCACGAAGAACCTGCACAGTCACCCGGACTGTCCGGTGTGCGGGAACTGCAAGAGCTCACACCTGATCGAGGCGAAACGGGAGGGTGCGGCGATCGTGTACATCGGGGACGGGTACACGGACCGCTGTCCGGCACAACTTGCGGACATCGTGTTCGCACGTCCGGCATTGGCGGAATGGTGCGCCCGCCATGGGGTGGAGGCGGTCCCGTTCGAGGACTTCCGGGATATTCTGGAAGCGTTCCGGCAGAAGGGCTTCGAGGCACGTCTGGAGGCGGAGAGCAAGAAGGACATCGAGCGGAAGACGACGCTGCCTGCACGGGATTATCATCAGAAGACGGAGGTGATCGAGACGGCCCGGTTCACGCCCGCGGAGTGAGCGGAAGAAGCCGTTGCATGCGAATGGCATGCGAAGGACTGCAAGTCAAACAGCAGAAACCGCCAAGCATCACGCGAAGGGAATGCGAAGGACAGCCAAGAAGCCGGCGGGTAAACTGACGCAGAAGCGAGAGGGCGTCGCGGCTTCGCCTGATCTCTGAACTACAGGCACGAAGCAAGAGAGCGCGTCGAGCGGGGCGGCAGGGGATGGGGACACGTCTTGTTGCATGTCGAAGGGCTTTCCAAAGGCAGCTGACAATTGGCTTTCGTGGGGTGTGGGGATGGTGTATCCTTACGGAGGATTTCACAAGGAGGGAGAGCCATGAAGAGGGCGGCGGCGGTGGCGGGGAGCTTCTATCCGGGGAGTGAGAAGACGCTCCGGCACACGGTGGAGGGGCTTCTGGCGACGGGGGCGAAGGCGAGCCGGGCGGTGGGCGTGGCGGCGCCTCACGCGGGGTACATGTATTCGGGACGCGTGGCGGGGGAAGTGTTTTCCCGGGTGGAGGTGCCCGGGACGGTGGTGATTCTGAACCCGAACCACACGGGGGCGGGTCGGCCCTTCGCGGTGTGGTCGGAGGGAGAATGGGAGACGCCGCTGGGGACGGTGAAGGTGGATGAAGAATTGGCGGGGAAGCTGATCGAGACGTGCCCTCCCCTGACGGCGGACACGCGAGGACACGTGCATGAGCATTCGGGGGAGGTGATGCTGCCCTTCCTTCAGGTGAAGCGTCCGGACGTTCGGGTGGTGGTGGTGGTGGCGGATATGACGCGACTGGATGCGCTGCAGGTGCTGGGGTGCGGGATCGCCGAGGTCCTGAAGACGCGAGAGGAACGTCCGCTGATCGTGGCGAGCACGGACATGACGCACTTCGAGAGCGAAGAGGCGGCTCGGCGACGGGATAAGCCGGCGATCGAGGCGATGGTGCAGCTGGACGAGGAGATGCTGTACGAGGTGGTGGTGGGCGGGGGGATCAGCATGTGCGGGATTGCGCCGGTGACGATGGCGATTTCGGCGGCGAAGGCGCTTGGGGCGACGCGCGGGGAACTGGTGAAGTACGACACGTCAGCCACGACGAGCGGGGATCGAG
>CAZVTD010000161.1:0-5639 GCA_964629945.1 uncultured Planctomycetota bacterium
GGGCTATGTATCTCTTTCAAAAGCCCTGAGATCAGGAGCCGCCAGAATCAATGTGGCGGACTTTTTCGCCAGTCCAAGTCAACGGAAACGCCCGACCAGAGGTCTGGTCGGGCGTTCTGTATCTTTATGTCAGCAAGCCAGGCGTTTCCACCCGTCAAGAGCAACAGTCCGAATTCTCTGAGTCCCTCGTAAACCGCCCTCGTCCAGTCAACAGACTCGTTCGCACCGGGACCATGAGCGACTTCAAACCCGCTGGTTATCGCTTGACCGCAGTCACATCAATGCTGGTGATGAACTCCCCAACCGTCGTTCCGGAAGGCAGCGCTTCGGCGATCTTGCGATAGAGCGGATCTTGGAAGTGTGCCAGTGTCGCCACATACTCTGGCTTGGGCCGGAGAACAACATCGGTCAGCCCGGCGGTAACCACAGCTTTGCGGTAGTCATCGAGCAGCACCGCTCCGGCCACGCAGCCCACCAGTGCTTCGACCATCTGGCTGACCTCTGGCGGCAACGGATGCAACAGTGCCATGTCGGACACGGCCACGCAACCACCCGGACGAAGCACGCGGGCGATCTCACGCCAGACCTGGGGTTTGTCGGGCGAGAGGTTGATCACGCAGTTGGAGATGACCACGTCCACGCTGACATCCGCAACGGGCAAGTGCTCAATCTCGCCGAGGCGGAATTCCACGTTGTCCAGTCCGGAACTTTGATGATAAGAGGCGACATTTTGACGTGCCTTGGTGAGCATCTCCGGTGTCATATCCACGCCGATCACGCGACCTGTTGCGCCTACCTTCGGGCCTGCCAGGAACACGTCGAATCCGCCACCGGACCCGAGATCCAAAACGACTTGGCCAGGCTTGAGGGCGGCGATGGCCGTGGGGTTACCGCACGAGAGGCCCATATTGGCTCCCTCAGGCAGATTACGAATCTGCTCGACCGAGTAGCCGATCTTCCGGGCCAGTTCGTTGGCGGACAATTCCGCCGCACCGCAGCAACTCTTCGCCGGTCCGCAACAGGATCCGCTGCTCCTGGCAATGTCGGCGTATCCCTTCCGCACATTCTCGTGGACCGCATCCTTCTTCAACGATTTGCGCTGATGGCTCATTTTCTACTCTTTCGATTAGGTTTTGTCTCGATCGAACCAGGGCTCGGTTCGCAGGCAGATTTTCACCAATACTAACATCAGAGGCACTTCGATCAGCACACCGACAACCGTTGCCAGTGCTGCCCCACTGGACAGACCGAACAGGATCGTCGCCGTCGCTATAGCGACTTCGAAATGGTTGCTCGCACCAATCATGGCCGAGGGGGCGGCATCGGAGTAGCCGAGCTTCAACAGCTTCGCCAGACCGTAACCCAGGCCAAAAATAAACATCGTCTGGATGGACAGCGGGATGGCGATCCACAGAATAGTCAATGGGTCGTCAAGGATTGTTTCGCCCTTGAAGCTGAACAGAAGCACGAGCGTGGCCAACAGCGCCACGATGGTGATCGGCGTCAGGACGTGCAGGAATTTCTGTTCGAACCACTCCCGGCCCTTGCTTTTGATGATCCACTTACGTGATACGTATCCGGCCGCCAGGGGCAACGCCACATAGATCGCTATGCTCAGAAGCAACGCCTGCCAAGGCACAGGCAACGCGCCAACGCCCAGCAGAAACCCGCCCAAGGGGCCGTAGAGGAACAACATGGTCAGCGAGTTGATCGCCACCATCACCAGCGTGTGCCCGTCGTTCCCCTTAGCGAGGTAGCCCCAGACCAAGACCATCGCCGTGCAGGGGGCGACACCCAAAAGGATGCACCCCGCCAAGTAACTTCGCCACAGCGGCACCTGGAGCATCTTGACGCCTTCATGCATGACGACCGTGCCGGAGCCATGCGTCGCTCCCAAGGGAAGGTCGTGCAACCCCAGCGGCATCTTCACGTAGTCAACGGCATCGGAACCGATGAAGCCGTGGAAGAACATGCCCAGGAAAAGCAGTGCGATGGCGTACATTGTGAAGGGTTTGACGGCCCAGTTGATGAAGAGCGTCAGACCGACGGGCTTGACACTTTTGCCGGCCTTGATGACCTCGGCGAAGTCGATCTTTACCATGATCGGGTACATCATCAGGAACAGGCAGATGGCGATGGGGACCGAGACCACCGGAGCGCCGTCCACGTAAATGGCCATTGCATCCAATGACTTGGCAAGCCCGTTGGCGAACTTGCCCAGGACGATCCCACCGGCGATGCAAAGCAGAACCCACATCGTCAGGTATCGCTCGAATACGCTCAGTCCCCTGGTCCTCCCGGTGATGCCCGATTCGGTGGTCATATCGCGTCAGCCTTTCTTATCCAATGCTTCCGGCAAGGTCAGGATTAACTCGCGAATTCGTCGCGCACGCGGCGGAAGCCGCCCAACATCTCTTCGACGGGTGATCGGAAAGGTCCACACCCGCTTCGACCCTGACTTTTGACCGAGTTGGGGTTTTCAGTCTCCGCGATAACACGCGCTCACCTCCCGGAGGTTCTTTTTTCGAACGCGGCCGAGTCGTCTGGCATCCGCTTTGACCACAGGCTCATCCGTCAAAGCGTCGATCGCCCAGCGAATGGCCTTTTTCGCGGCAGTTGGTGCATCACGGCCGGCCAGCCGGAAGTAGTGCCAGCGTCCCTTCTTCCGTCGCTCAACCAGGTGAGCCAGGTAAAGCAGGTCCATGTGCCTGGAGACCGTCGAGGGCGCCATGTCCAGCAGATCGATGATCTGGCACAGACAGAGCTCGCCTTCGCGGAGAGACAGCAACGCCCGTACGCGGGTTTCCTCGGACAGGGCTTTTGTGATGGTCAGAAACTGTTTCATCAGTCGATTCCTTGCTTCGCCATGTAACGAAGTATACTTCATGTCGTGCGGCCGAGTCAAACACAAAATCAGCGGTGTGACGTCATCACGAAAAGCGCGGTTAATGGATTCGTTCGTGTCGAGGTCATGAGCGATTTCGAACTGTCGTTGTCCCCGGGACTCGCCTTCGGGTTTCAATGGGCATGACGATGGTGCAAGTCGGGCCAATGGGGGTGCCGATGCATCAGCGGCTCATGCGTGTGGACATGCATGTGTTTGCCGCACACGGACGGAGCATGTATGTGATCATGATGGTCACCACCGTCATGCAGATGTTCGTGCTCGTGGGTCATCGCTTCGTGAACGTGTTCGTGGTCGTGCTTGTCGCGGAAGAGCAGGGTGAGCGATCCGATCAACACAACGGCAGCGAACGCCTGCAGCAGGCTGAGCGTCTCGCCGAGCCATAGCACCGAGATGAGCACGCCGAAGAACGGAGAGGATGCGAAGATCATCTGGGCGCGTGTGGCCCCCAGACCGTGTGCCGAGCGGATGTACAGCGCTACGCTCAGGCCGTAGGAGAACGTACCGAGCAGGATTGCCGCCAACCAGTCCCACCCGAAGTGAGCAGGAAACAGCGCAAGGCCGATGGCGAGGTTGGTTCCACCAGCGATCAAGCCCTTCCAGAAAGTACTGTCCTCGGGACTGATGCCGTCGATGACGGCGGTGAAGTTGTTATCCAGGCCCCAGGCCACCGCCGCCCCCGCGATGCACAACAGGCCGATCCAACCCGCCCACCCCTGATCAAAACTCAACATGACTCCGGCCGCCACAACACCCAGGTTGCCCAGCCAGGTCCACTTGCCCAAATGCTCGCGGAACAGCAGAAACGCCAGCACCGCCGTGGCGACAGCCTCAAGGTTCAACCACATCGACACCGATGCGGCCAGGGCATACCGCAAGCCGACCAGCAGCAGCACCGGTCCCACGATCCCGCCGAATATCACCGCGCCCAGCAGATTCAGGCGGTTACGCGCGTCGCGCGGAAACACCGCCTTGCCCTCGCGTCTTCGTTTGGCACTCCACGGCAACATGACCGCCGCAGCACCCAGATACAGCAGTCCGGCAAGCTGGTTAACCTGAAGATCAGCCAGCAGAGACTTGGAAAAGGGTGTGGCGACGCCGAAAAACAACGCCGCGACCAATGCATGGATGAACGCTCGCCATCTCACTGCCGGGTCTCCAACACAAGCGGTCGGTCAGGGCATCCAGTGACCGTTCCTGCCGCCGACATCGGAGAGTGCGTTCCGTTTGCCTGATGGATGATCGGCAGAGGGGATGCCCGCAACGCTGTGGGGCACAACCACATCACCCGTCTATCCGGTCTGTGGCCGGTCAATTGCACATCGCTGGTCGGTGCGTGCAAAACATCCGACCATGACGGCATATTCTATCGGTTTGGACTGATGTCCGCCAAGGGAAACCGCCTCAGCTTCACGTGGGTTAACAGCCGATGTCTCTCGAACCCTGTCGCCCTTTCGAACTCGCACCAGGCATGTCTGAAAAGGAGACGCGACACCAACCCAAGCAGTCGGCGAGCCGGTTCCGACGCTGCGCCCCCAGCATTGACACAGCAGTCCGAGTTCATGGACCCGTGCGGCAGATCTGGGGGTCATTCCGTATCGGCGGGTTTTTCGAGAATCATCGTGTAGGCGATGCGGCTGCCATGAAGGGCTTTCCGGCGGAACCCGACGGCCTCGGCCAGTCCCGCGACGGTACGCTGACGCAGGAAGTCCGGATCGAAGATCACCTCGGTGACGGACAACAGTCCCCCCGGCTTGACCGCTTCGAAGATTTCTTTCATGGCGGCGGGGCGGTCCGGAATCTCGCCCAGGACGGTCACGAGGACCGCGCGGTCGAACCGGCTGCTTCCCAGCTTTCCTTCCCCCAAGCCTGCCTGCAGAAACCGGATGTTCGTGATGCCGGCCGATTCGGCTTTCGTCCGGACGCGATCGAGCATGCCGGGCTGTATGTCCAGGGCCACGACCTCGCCATGCTCCCCCACCTGTCTGGCCATAGGAAGGGTCAGCCGTCCGGGGCCACAACCGGCATCCAGCGCGGTCATTCCGGGTCGAAGGTCAAGATGCTCGATGATCACCGCGGCCCGGTTGGTTCGTGTGAACGGGTTGTCCAACTCGACCAGCCAGGCCAGCCAGACCGGACACGGACGTCCACGACGGGTCGAGGCCAACCGCCAGCCGCCGAAGATCAGCACGGCCAGCACGATGCCTCCAAGACACAGGTAAATTACCGTCGCCATTTGTCGCTCACAGAAAAAACGAACCCGGCACCGGCCATTCTCGGATGGTTAACATTTTACCGGCACTGTGATCGTCCGCAACTCGTATTCCGGTCGGTGGTGATGCCCGACGAGAGTGTCGATAACGTGCGGATGAAAAACAGTTTGCGCCATGAGGTCTTACGAGTAGAATTCTTTCGGTTGCGCTCGGGTTCCGGGTCGCCGGCAGTCACGCGAGTTTGTGGGTCAGTCGACAAGGCCACCCGTGTAGAACAGGTCTTGAGCTACCGCCATTTCACAGGAAAGGACCGGAAACCCATGGAACCACGTCTGAACATCGTCACGCTGGGGGTCAAAAACATAGATACCGCCGTCCGCTTCTACCGGGACGGTCTGGGCTGGTCCCTGTCCAGTATCAGCGGAGGTGATTTCGCCCTATTCAATACCAGCACCGGCACGGCGCTGGCCCTCTACCCGAGAGAACTGTTGGCCAAAGCCGCCCAACTGAAAGACACCCGG
>CAZVTD010000162.1:0-5635 GCA_964629945.1 uncultured Planctomycetota bacterium
CCCCCGCCGAACCCCTAGAACTCAAAGCCGGTCTGCTGCTGGAGGTGCGCGACCTCCCGGCCGGCGACTTCGGCAGCCTCAAGCAGACCCGCGACCTCTTCGCCGGATCACGCACCACTCGGGGCGCCGACTTCGTCGAGAACGTCTTCTCCGGATTCAACCCCTTCGGCCCGGGCGAAAACTTCATCGCCCGCTACTCGGGCTTCCTCAACGTCACCGAAGCCGGCACCTGCACCTTCGCCTCCGCCAGCACACACAGCTCGTTCCTCCTGGTCGACGGAAAGTTGATCGTCACCTGCCAGGGTCGGCAGGATCCCCCGCGCCGCGCCCGCTTCACCGGAACACTCAAGCTCGACGCCGGAATCCATCCCTTCGAATACTATCACGTGCACACGTGGGGCGACCCGGTCGCCGTGGCGGCCTGGAAACCCCCCGGGGCCGAGCGTTTCTCCCCCATCCCGACCGACGCCTTCGTCCCCGTCGTGCGGGCTTCCGCCGGTCCCCTCCAGCGCCAGCCCGAACGCCTGACGCCCGACTTCACCTGCACGCAGAGCGAAGCGGTCCTCTCGCCCGACGGACTGACCTTCCTCCAGCGCTACCGCTTCACCGATCGCACCGCCGCCATCAACCACACCCACTACACCGCCCTCTGGGATTTTGGCGACGGCATCACCAGCACCTCGTGGGAGCCGACGCACGTCTATCTCGTCAACGGCCCCGCGAAGGTCACCCTGACCGTCCAGGGACCGCTCGGCAAATCGTCCTCCACCCAGCAGCTCTTCGTGGACCGCGACTGGTCCGCACAGACCGCCGCCGAGCCCGACCCCCTGAAGGACTATGAACCCCTCGTGCGTTCCTACGACTTCGCCGCCATGCCCACCCCGCACCTGGTCCGCGCCGCCGCCTTCTTCGAACGACTCGAAAAATATCCCGACATGGTGGACGTCTCGCGCCGGCTCATCTTCGAACGCAAAGACCTCGCCCCCGGCGACCGCGCCGAACGAGGCGACGCCGTCATCGACGTCCTCCGCAACAAGCTCAACCGGCCCGACGAAGCCCTCAAATTCCTCCAGCCGCTCGAAGACGGCTCCGCCTCCCAGGAACTCAAAGCCCACTTCGCCCTGCTGACCGGCGACGTCCTGCTGGCGGACCTCGCCGAACACGCCGGCTCACCCGAGCGGCTCGCCCGGATACGCGCCGTCTTCAACCGCATCCTCAACGACTATCCCGACGCCGGCGACGCCGCCAGACGTCACGCCCTGATGGGATTGGGTGAGACCGCGTGGCTCGCCCACGAAGCCGACCAGGCGGCGGACCTCTATCGCCGCGCCGCCCGGGTCCCCCTCAAACAGATCGACACCCTGCACGAGCCCGTCCGCGTGGGACATCTCGCGCGGGTCATCGAAGCCATGCTCCGTCAGGGGGAGCTCGACGCCGCCGAAGCCGGCCTCCAGCAATGGGAGTGGGAGCGTCCTCCGGATCGACTGACCGGTTACTCCACCGTCCTGCGTGCCCGTCTCCTCATCGCCAGGCGGCGCTTCGACTTGGCCCTGCGTCACCTCCAGGCCCTGCTCGCCGTCAACCCCAAAAGCCTCTATGCCCCCGAAGCCCTGATGCTCTCGGCCAACTGTCTCCAGGCACAGGAGAACTTCCCCGAAGCCGCCGCCGCACTGCACAAACTGATCACCGATTATCCCGAAAGCCCCCTCACGCAGGAGGCCGCCAAACGTCTCAAAACACTGGAGTCCCGAACCCCGTGAACACACCCGAAGCCGCGGCGCCATTCATGCGAGCGCTTTTCGTCTCAGCCCTGCTGGTCCTGACCACAGCCCTGTCCGTCTGTGCACAGGAAGCGCCGGCCCCCGCCGCCGCGACCTGGTGGGACCCCGCGTGGTCCTGCCGACGGATCGTCACGCTGCCCCCGGCCGACGGCCCCACCCGCGTATTCTCGATCGAGCTTCCCACCCTGGGACGCGTCAAGCCCGACGGCTCCGACGTGCGTGTCCTCGTCGGCGCCACCCCCGTCAGCCACACGGTCCTCTCCGTCGGTCCCGACGACCGCATGAAGTTGGCCTTCGAAGCCCCCGCCGGCGCCGAGACGGCTTACGTCTACTTCGACAATCCCAAATCCCCCTCACCCGCGGCGTGGGAGCCCCCCGCCGGACTGCTCCTCGAAACCCGCGCCGACGCCGGTCCCGCCGTGGACAACCTCGATCAGTTCCGTGCCGCCTTCCGGAAAGCCGCCCGACCCCAGCGCCGCGACTTCGTCCCACGCGTCGAGTTCGGTCACAACCCCTTCGGACCCTCCCAGGATTTCCTGAGCCGCTTCACCGGCTTCCTGATCTGCCCCGTCGCGGGGACCTACGAGTTCGCCACCACCTCCGACGACGCCTCCTTCCTGCTCGTCGAGGGTCGCGAAGTCTGCTCCTGGCCCGGCGAACACGCCGCCGTGCGCGACGCACGTCACACCGGTCGCGTCGAGCTGACCGCCGGCGTGCACCGCTTCGAATACAACCATCAGCAGCGTGCCGGCGATTGCGCCATGGTCGCCGCCTGGAAACCCCCGGGCAAACCCATGGCCGTCATCCCCGCCGACGCCTTCGTCCCCGTGCTCCAAGCCAAACCCGGCCCCCTCGAACTCAAAGTCGGCGGCTGGACCCCGGACTTCCTGGCCCGCAGCGTCGGTGAAGCCGTCCTCACCCCCGAGGATGATCGCCACCTCGTGCGCATACGCTTCGAAAACCTCACCACCCCGCAAAAACTCGCCGGTGCAAAACTCACCTGGAGCTTCGGCGACGGCGCCACCAGCAGCGAACCCGCCCCCGAACATGTCTATCTCGTCGAAGGGACCTACACGGTCACGCTGAAGCTTTCCATCGGCGCCGATGAACGCACCCTCGCCGCGCGCGTCGATGCCCGCCGAAGCTTCGCCCGACAGGCCTCTCCCCTCGACGACCGCGCCGACTACGCCGACATCGTCGCCGGATACGACGTCAAAACCCTGAACACCGAGCCACTCTACTGGGCCATGTACTACTTCGACCGCGTCACTCGTCCCGCCGACGTCATCGCCGCCGGTCGCGCACTCGTCTCGCGCACCGGCGTCACCGACGAAAAACTCCTCTTCGATGCGGTCATGCTCCTGGGCGAAACCGAACGTGTTCGCGGGACCGATTACCGTGCCGTCCAGACGCTCTACCAGGACTTCGAAGCGAAGCTCAAGGACCCCGCCCAACGCGCCGCCCTCGCCCTGGCCCAGGGCGACGTCCAGCAGTGGCACCTCAAAGACCTCGTGCACGCCGAGGGCTGCTATCGGCACATCCTCGCCGACTACCGCGACACCGCACGCCCCGAAACCACACGCAAAGCCCTCTACCGACTGGGCGAAATCTACCGCTGGCGGGGCGACGGACCCAAAACCCGCGAATTCTTCGAACGGGCACAGAAAATCCCCTGCACCGATCTCACCGAACCCCAGCAGAAAGTCCGACAGGGTTATCTCGCACGCGCCATCGAGGACTACGTCCGCACCGATCAGATGGGCGACGCCTACACCCTCCTGACCCAGTGGGCCTGGGAATACCCCACCGACATGCTCCAGGGCTACTGGAGCAGCCTGCGCATCCGCTGGCTTCTTAAAAATAAGGAATACGAAGGTGGCATCGCCGAGGCCGAAACCCTCCTCAGGGTCAACCCGCGAAGCACCTATGCCGTCGAAGTGTTGATGCTGGCCGCCGATTGCGCCGAATCGCTCAAAGCCCCCGATCGCGCACGAAAGCTCCTCCAGCGCGCACTCGCCGAATACCCCGAAAGCCCCGACCGTGCCGCCGTCCAGAAGCGACTCGACGCCTTGAAGTGAAGCCTCCCCGTCCCAAAGGACGGTCCTTCCGGGCGAAGGCGGGTGAACGACCCCCTCCACCGTCACCCCGTCGTGCTCAGACGCACCGTCACCGTCGTCCCTTTCCCCGGCTCACTGGAATACGTCATCGTCCCCCCGTGCTCGGCGATGATCCGACGCGATTCGGCCACCCCAAGCCCCAGCCCCTCGGCACGCGTGGTGAAAAAGTCCGGCGCACTCTCCAGCGTCTCAAGAACCTCAGGCGTCATGCCCGCACCGGTGTCGGTGATCGTCACGTCCACTTCGCCGCGCGTCTTGTGGTGCTGAACGTGGACGAGAATGTTCCCCGATCCCGTGCCCTTCGCCTCGATCGCGTCGAACGCGTTGGCCAGCAGGTTCAGCCACACCTGCTGGAGCGCCGAACCCGAGCCGTTCACCACGACCGCCCCGTCGTCCAGCTCGATGGTGATGAGGACCCCGTGACTGCGGTAATGATACCCCAGCAGCGAGACGATCGTGGTGATCGTTTCCGAAAGATCGACCGGCTCGAACTCCGGCGACGGAGGACGCGCCACCTGCCGGGCACGGTCCAGGATCGCCGCGATCCGCTGCAATTGTCCCGACAGAACGTCCAGGTGACCCGAGGACGTCGGGTCCGCCGCCAGCGTCGCCTTCATCATGTCCGCACGCGACATCATCGCCGAAAGCGGACCGGCGATCTCGTGCAGCACGATCGCCAGAAGCCTCCCCAGCGTCGCCAGCTGCGGAAGTCGCTTCAGTTGTTCCTGAACACGCGTCGGCTCCTCCTGATACGAAGCCGACTGCGTCCGCAGAACCATCGACGTCACCGCCATCGCGTGGTTCACCAGACAGATCGTCTCGGCGTCGCCTTCACGAACGCACCACTGGACCACCCCACGAGGCCCCGCATGACCCAGGCAGCGTGTCGTCTCCACGCATTCCTCCTTCTTCTGGGCGATCGTGCCCTCCGTGATGCAGCGGATCACCGGACTGTCGCTCTGGTAGAACGAAACGTCCGCCAGTTTGCCCGAAGAATACACGCACTCCAGCGACGCCCGTCTCAGCACGTAACACGCCGCCTGCTTCACCCCGTCCAGGTCGTCCAGCCACCGTCCCAGCGTGGCCAGCGTCTCCTCCGGACTCCCGCACGCCTCCAGCGCCGCCGACACCTCCAGCCAGCCCAGCACCATCCCCAGCCGTCGTCTCAGCGTCCGGGTGGTCTCCTGGTTCTCCAGGGCACGACGGACCGCGATCAGAAGTTCCTCACCCCACGGCTTCTTGAACTTGTACGCCCCCTGCTTGGACCACGCCGCCGCCTCGGCGTGCGCGTCCACGTAGCCCGTCAGCAGAAAACGCACCACCTCCGGACGCAGCTTCCGGATCTTCTCCAGCAGTTCCACCCCGTCCATCCCCGGCATCCGAACGTCCGCGATCACCAGGTCGAACCCGTTCCGACGCAGCTGCTCCAGTGCCGCTTCCCCCGATTCCGCCACGCTCACCTGATACTCCTCCAGCTGCTTGGCGAGCACACCCAGGACCGTCGGATCGTCATCCACCACCAGAATGTGGGGTTGCATGGCCTCTCCCTTCCTCTCTAAATCGCTATGTCCGAGAAGCTCCACTCCCCGTAAACGCAAAAACCGTGCCGATAAGCCCCTCCGCGCTCGATATTTCCTTAACCCCTTGTAATAAAACAGGTTACGTTCCTGTCCCGCCCTGGATTTTCCCGAGCCACCCCCGCCGAATCTGGCGTTTTTCGCCAAATACTGGTGTAAA
>CAZVTD010000163.1:0-5619 GCA_964629945.1 uncultured Planctomycetota bacterium
CTCAACGTCGAAGCCCTCAGACGCCTCAACGCCTACCGCTTCTTCGCCGGCGTCCCTTATGACGTCACCCTCGATCCACAGCAGTGCGACTACGCCCGGGCAGCCGCCGACATCTGCGCACGCATCGGTCACCTCGATCACACCCCGAAAAACCCCGGACTCCCCGACGACGAATACAAAAAGGCCTGCTTCGGAACCTCCCACGCCAACCTCGCCGAAGGACGCGGGACCAAAGGCAGCGTCGACGGCTACATCGAGGACAGCGAACCCTCCAATCTCAGCATCGTCGGACATCGACGCTGGTGCCTCAATCCCGCCATGCTCACCACCGGCTTCGGCCAGAACGGCAAATTCTCCGCCATGCTCTCCCATGACGACACACGCACCGATGTCCCCGACTACGATTTCATCGCCTTCCCGCCGCCCGGCTACTTTCCCCTCTCCTGCTTCTCCACCGCACACCCCTGGACCGTCACCCTCAACCCAAAACACTACACACCGCCGGACAAGACCACTGTCAAGGTCGCCGTCTACGCCCTCGAATCCGGACGCACGCCCAACCCCGAACGACGGTCCCCCGAAATCCCCCTCGATCTCTCCCACGTGGACCTCCAGGGCGCCGGCGTCCCAAACGCCATCATCTGGAGACCCAAGCTCCCCTCGCTCCCGGCCGGCAGCCGCTTCTGGGTCGTCATCACCGGACTCAAAAAAACCGACGGCACCCCCGCATCCCTCGAATATCTCGTCGAGTTCATTGACCTCTGATTCCCCTGCACGGCGTTCCACACTGTCCGTTGTCCGTTGTTCATCGTGTGTTGTGCGTTGTCCATTGACCCCTTGTTCCGTTGCTGTCCCCGTTCACTTGCCTCCCTCTCCGAAAACAACCGAGGCCGGGCGAACCCGGCCTCGTTGACTTCCACATGCGCCCCATCTCCCCGGCACGTCAATGCATCAACCTCCTCCTCGTCAATCCTGCCAGTCCCAGCACGCCGCTCCCCACCAGCATCAGTGTTCCGGGTTCTGGGACGGACTCGGCCGGCGCATTGCCCAGCGGATCGTATTTCTGCTGCCAAAGCGCCAGGTCCGCGCCGTCGATCGCGCCGTTGTTGTCGAAATCGCCCATGCCGAACGTGTTCGGATTGTCCCCCAGGGGATCATAATTCTGCTGCCAGAGCGCCAGGTCCGCCCCGTCCACCTTCCAGTTGCCGTCCGCGTCGCCGGTCAGCAGCGAAATCAGCTGTCCGTTCAGGATCGTCCCGCCCTGGTAGTCCAGGCTCCGGACATACACGTGGAAGCCGTTCAGGTCCAGCGTCGAGCCGGGCAGCATCGTCAGCGACTCCAGATACAGGGCCTCGCCCGATCCTCCGACGCCGTCGCGATGGGCGTTGTCGAAAAGGTCGACCATCTGCAGGACCGAATCGTGTTCGAGCGTGATTCCGCCCAGGGCGAAGTTGCTGACGAATCCGTCCAGGTCGCGTCCGAGGTCGGAGCCGGCCAGCTCGAAGGGGTCGGTTTCGCCGGTGTGTCCGTCATAGACGAGGGTGAGGTTGACCAGGTCGGCCAGGTCGTCGGGGTTGGTGGACTGGTTCTCGAAGGCGGAGCCGGTCATGTGGATGGCCGAGCCCGACGGGGCGGACAGGGAGGACTTCGCCCCGAAGCGGAGGGCGTTGGAGACGGCGACGTCGGCGCTGGAATTATTGAGGTTGAACGCGCCGGTGCCGTTGCCGCCGACGTAGAGGTTGCCGACGCGGACGAGGGTGTCGGTGACGGTGAAGTTCCCGAGGGAGCCGGATTCGGAGCCCAGGGTGACGGTGTCGGCGATGATCTCGCCGCCGGCGGTCTGGAAGAGTCCGGTGTCGTATTCCCCGATGACGAGGTATTTGGAGTTGAGCAGGGAGACGCCGCCGATGTATTGACCGGAGCCGGTGGCGCCGATGACGAGGTTGTTTCGGACGATGAGCATGCCGCAGTTCTGGTTGCAGTAGCCGGCTCCGCCGTTGCCGACGATGAAGTTGTAGGCGGTCAGTTCGCCGGTGTCGTTGATGTTGAGGGTGCCGGTTCCGGAGGCGTTCATGCCGAGCTGGACGTCATCAAACTCAGCCGTGCCGCCGTTGAGGGTGAAGAAGGATTCGCCGTTGGAGCCGAGGGAGAGGGTGTCGCCGGCGACGTTTCCGGTCCCCTGGATATAGGTGCCGTGTTTGCCGAGGATGAGGTCGCCGGTCAGATTGTAGGTCCCGCCGTTGTTGATGAAGGTGCCGGTGCCGGAACCCCCGACGTAGATGTTCTCTGCGTAGAGTTCGGCGGTGCCGGAGATTTCGTAGGTGCCGAGACGACTGCTGCTAGACCCGATGTAAATATTCCCTGTCACGGTATTGGTTCCACCCGAATGCTGATATAGGGCGGGGTCACCGGTCCCCGTCGCACTCCCATTGATACTGAGAGAGCTGTTAAACGCCTGTCCTCCACTCTGGATATATTTCCCCTTCCGGTATACGGTCGTCGCACCATAGAACGTCCCGCCTGTCTGTCGGAACTCCCCGGGTGAGTTGTACCCGACGCGGAGGCTGCCGACATGCAGTTCGCCACTGCCACCCAGTTCATACAGGCCGCCAGGACCGTGTTCCCCCAGGGAGAGCATGAGTGAAACGTTGTGCACCCCTCCGGTCTGGATGAAGTGCCCTGCGCCGTAATAGCCCACGTACTCGTATCGCCCGGCGTTCAACGTGCCGCCGTCCATCAGGTAATGACCTTCGGACCCGCTCCCGACGCCGAAGTGGATGTTGTCATCCACGTCCACCACTCCGCCATGCTGCACGAACGAGCCGATGCCGGAATCCCCGATGGTCAGCTTTTCTGCGGTGAGATGTCCTCCCGAAGCCTCGATGGTTCCCGTGGCGCCCCCGTCCAGGAGGACCGTCAATGTGGTATAGAGGCTTTCATCCGCATTGGTGAAGGTCCCACCGTTCGACAGGGTAAAGCCACCCCGAAGGTCAATCGCACTCGTGTTGGCATTTGTGATGCTTCCGCCATTGATATGCACCGGATCGTCCACCCATCCCCAGAACACCAGGCGCTGCGACGCCGGAACGACCAGGGTGGATCCCGCAATGTGCGTCAGGCCCGCCGCTGAACAGGAGGCGAAACCCGTCGCCGGGTCAAATCCGCTGGGAAAGATGGTGAGCGTCCCCTCCTCCGAACTGAAGCTCGCTTGGCTCCCGTCGAACACACTCGCCTTGCTGTAATCCGCCAGACCACATCGGTTCCGCAACACCCAAGGACCCGTCTTGAACTGTCCATCCCCTTCGATGACCGCCCGATCGTGTGTTTCCAGCGTACCGCCGCTCACCTCCATCGTCCCGTTCGGTCCGATGTCCAAAGACCAGACCCGATGCACGCCCCCACTCTGCGTAAAATTCCCGACCCCCAGCGTTCCCAAGTGTTCCTCGAACACGCTCAATAGCCCCCCACTCAACTCATAGCTTCCGACGCTGTCGCTGTCGAAGGTGCCCACATTAAGCGTGGTCACGGTATTTGTCGCCCCGCTCTGCCTGAACACCCCTTGGCTCCCATAACCGACGTAGGTCGTCGGGTTCGACAGATATCCCGAGCCGCTCAGTTCGTAAGTGCCCTGCCCTTTGGAGGTCGAGTCGCCGTTACCGCCGATGAAGAGGTCGCTCAGAATGGCGTTCGCCGAACCACTTTGGATGAGCGTCCCCGTACCCCCGCTCCCTACGTTGATCTGTCCGGCAATCAAGTTTCCTCCACGCAATTCATACGTGCCCTCACTTGTTCTTCCAGACCCGATACGACAACCACGATAGTCGGTCGTTTCCCGCACCGTACCGCTGTTCTGGATCAATGTCCCAAGCCCGTTGCCCCCCACGGTCAACCAGAGGCAGGGCAACTCCCCATCCCCGTCCAGAACGTAGGTTCCTTCCGATCCCTCTTGATCCCCAAGGAACAATTCCTTGGTCACATTGACCGTGCCCCCGGTTTGCGTGAACTCCCCGGTGCCGTTGTACCCCACATACATGTAGCTGCCCACCCCCAAGGCCGCATCCGTCAGCGTATATCGCCCCGACGTCCCCACCGCGTACCCCAGACGCAGATACTTCTCAGTCGTCACCGTGCCGCCTGTCTGCTCCAGAACCCCGATGCCGTTATAACCCAGGTTCAGATCATAAGCGGCCGCCCCGTCCGAGTTGACGGTAACCACTCCGCCGTTTTCGACATAGGTCACATCTACCGAGGTCGGCAGCCGATCCAGGTTCCAGTTCAGCGGATCGAACCAGTCCCCGGGCGTCGCCGGATCGTGATCCCAGGTGATGTCCTCCCCCCATGTCCAGGACCCCATCAACAACAGCCCCAGCAGCACGCCCAACATCCCCACCTTCTTCACACGATAACGCCGAACGCCCAACAGCAGCACGCTGCCAAGCCCTATGAGGGTCAACGTCATGGGCTCAGGGACTGTGTGGAACGCCATGGCTCCCATGTCCGGCGTCACCGTGAACAGGTCCACCACATCCTGGAAGGAATTCTCGTTGGAGTTCGCAATCCCCCCGGCAAAGAGCACTGTGTCCCCCACGGAGGTCGCCGCGAGGCTCTTCCGTCCGACCGACAGGGTCGTCGTGCTCCACAGCCCCGTGCTTGCGTCAAAGATGTCCACAACATCACTGCCATACTTGCTGCCGTAGTTACCACCTGCGAAAAAGGCCAGATCACCCACAGCCGCTGCAGCGATCCCACCCCGAGCCTGTGACAACCGCGCCGTCGTCCACTCCCCCGTCTCCTCATTGAAGATTTCCACCAGATCGGTTGGCTCGGCACTCGTCGCACCGGGCCCATATCCTCCGGCAAACAGGGCATACTTCCCGACGGTCACCGCGGCGATATCCGTGCGCCGCATGGACAGCTTCTCAACCGACCAGACCTCCATGTCGGCATCGTAGATGTCAACAATATCACTCAAACCACCGCCCCTGATCTCACCACCGGCAAACAGCGCCAGGTGACCGACCGATGTGGCGGCAGCATCCTGCCGGGCCACAGAAAGCGCCGCCATGGACCATGCCCCGCTCACCGAGTCGTAGATGTCCACCACGCTCCCATAGGCATACCCCCCCGCGAACAGCGCCTTATTGCCCACACTGGTCGCACACATGTCGTACCGACCCACAATGAGCGATGCCGTGGTCCATTCATCCGTCCCAGCATCGTAGATGTCCACCCGGTCGGAATGGGAACTGGACCCTCCCGCAAACAGAGCCTGGCCTCCCACCGTCGTCGACGTCATCCCATATCGCGCTGCGGAAAGTGTGGAGGTGGACCACAACCGCGTCGTGGAATCATAGACATCTACCAGGTCCGTTTCCTGCCCGAAGTAGTTTCCTCCCGCAAACAACGCCAGATCCCCCGCCGATGCACCGGACAGGTAGGCCGTTGCCGAAGACAGGTGTGTCGTGGTGTGCGTAATCTCCTCCGCCTGGCCCCACGAACACTCCATCATCCCCAACGCCAACCCCACAACCCACACTCTCGTTAACCTCATCACGCTCCCCCTTGGACGATCTCGCCGGACCCGGACAGCACCACAACCAAACTCATTCTACCCCTCCA
>CAZVTD010000164.1:0-5616 GCA_964629945.1 uncultured Planctomycetota bacterium
GATTGAAAATTTCAGCACGATCGTAAGCCATGTTTCATCCCTTTCATTGTGTTAGGGTCAGTCCCTATCCTTCCCGTTTCTGATTTGGACCTGCATCACTCGGGCACAACCGGACGTGCAGGAGGATTGTTGACGCGTATCCGAATGACCTCGAAGGCATCAATACCTCCCCACGAACTGCCGTAAGCCGCCGGCGGATCCGGAGCCCATGTCGTCTGGACGAACTTCTCACCTTCAATCTGCAAAGTCGGCCACGGGACCAGCATCGTGCTCTCCCACTGCATGCTTGATT
This sequence comes from uncultured Planctomycetota bacterium, assembly GCA_964629945.1. Classification (GTDB taxonomy): domain Bacteria; phylum Planctomycetota; class DG-23; order DATKVD01; family CAZVTD01; genus CAZVTD01. Next base: position 293 of record CAZVTD010000164.1, read on the forward strand.
GTGAGAAGGAGCATGCCTCAATAATCAGGAGATACGACTTCCCGGCTTGCAGTTGCAGGGCACCGTAAGAGATATTGTCCGCCACGTTCGGAACGCTGACGGCACCGGAATAGAGACACGCCCAACTTTGAGGCCGCTTCTGAATGCGATCCTGGTCATCGGCTACACCATTGCAGTTCACGTCTTCCCATCCCCATATCCGGTAGAATTCCACGGTCGGCTCGATGCCGGCGTGGACTTCCTTGCAGGCCGCACCTCCTGCGAAAATCCCGAAACTGACCTTCGCATCGATTTCCGTGGGTTTGGGAATGAAGGTGTAGCCGCTCCATGCTGTGTAGTGCCGCAAATCGTACTTGCCTCCCGGCAGCGTCCATCCTTCCTTATCCATTCGCGGAAGGGTATCAATACGCAGGGGCGACATGATCGGTGGAGCCGTCGCGGCCCAGTTGATGACCCCTTGAACTACGTAATCGCAGGCCCAATTCGACGAAGCGAGCAGGGCCATGAACGAACCAGCGATGACAACAAGCCACAAACCGCGCAATATCTTCATTGGGACTCCTCCATGATGTGCACAAAACTGATCCCCGCCTCCTGTAGAGCACTCTTCAGCAGAGCATACTCTTGACGCACGGCCTGCTCATCCTGCGAAAGTACCTTGGTTGTCACAGGATTCCAAAAACTCACCAAACCGATCGGTATGGCATCCCCTAGGGTCTTCCGAAGGTCGCGAACGGGGAAGCGACAAGCCTGTCGATACGCAAAAGCAAGGCGCGTAGTGGGACCCACAAGGACGATTCCTGTAAAACACTCTCTGGGCTGCTGGGCGATCCAGGACTGCCAGGACGGCTTCTGGTTGTACCCGACAGCCAGGTAGACCGGCACGTCGGTATCGGAACGTCGGGTCAGACGGAGTACGAGCGATACACGATCCACCGACAGATCGTAATTGCGAGGCGCATTACCGGGCAGAAAGTCGGCATTACTCAGATCGTAGTTGGCAATGATACCCCCATGCTGTCCGGAGTAGCGCTGGACGAATTCGGGGATTGCCAGCATCTCCGCCTCGCTCATTCGGTCGATACACAGTCCGACCAGAGGCTGGTCCTTCCCCTTCAACGCGTTGAAGGTGACGTCATAAACATGTTTCCAGTCGGCCCCGAGACTTGTCACCAACACGATCGGCGGTCCCAGCTCTGGATATCGAAAGACAGCAAGGCGCTGGGCAAGCACCTTGGGATCAGCCGAAGGCTCCAGAGATCCCGCATAGGCAAAGGTCTGCTGCTCACCGGACCCTGCCGTGGCTGGCGGAGGTGCGGTGATCGATCTTGCGTCCCCGCCGAAGCGTTCGATCTCCTGACCAATGGCCTGCCAGTCTCCCGCCTTGGCCAGCAGCAGCAACCGATGGGTGTAGTCGCCCGAGCGGGACACTTCGTCGGTCCGTGAGCGCATGTGCGGGACCGACATCGCCTTGATGCTCGCCGTTCCTTGAAGGGCGGTCCTGCCCAGCGCAATCGTGTCAACCGCCATGGACTCACCGGCCACGGCATCACCGTGTTGACTCGCCGCAAGCACGATGGGCACCGTCCTGATCTGGGCTGCCAGACTCGCCGATCCCGTGTCGAGACGAGGTGAAGGCTCACTGGACGTTCCGGTCTCGACTTTACCCACGGCGAACAAGGAGACCGCAATCGGACGTCCAGCGTCACTCAATTCCGTCACAACTTTCGTAACCTGGTAGGGACTGCCTTCGGAGGCACGTTTCACCTCCACGCCCAGTCCCTCGGGACGACACCACGGCATGTCTGACCCGAACTGGCTGAGCACGTAGGCCAGGGCGGCGGTGGCGGCAGCGACTGGCGCCACGAATTTCACCACCTTGCTGGCAGGTTTGCTGAGTGTCATGGAAACGTCCTTTCCTTGTCTCAATCCTTGGAGGCTGCTGCCAGCGGGTTCGCGATATCTTCATCCGTTCCCAGCTTGCCATCGGCACCGGCTGGACCATGCACCTGACTGTTCAGAAAAGCGTTGGCCAGCGCCACCGATTCGAGCTTCCCGCGCACGAAGCGAGCCGTGAGATTCGCGTAGGCACTCAACTGCCCTGAATCCAGGCCAAGCGCACGGACAGCCTGCACCATCGATTCGATCGCAGCATCAGACTTCAGAAGTACCCCCTGAGCCAGGGCCCTCGTCGGATAGTCGGGATGTCCGACAGCAATCTCTTCCAACGCACTTTTGGTGGCCTCCTGGAAGGGGACGACGACGTGATCCAGCTGTCTCGGAAATTCTCCATCGTTGGAGAGATCCGGCTTGAGGACGATGGTCTGATCGCCACGTTTCTTCTGACCGCTTTGACGCGCGAAGAACGCCTCGGCGCTCGCAACGTCCTCGGTGTTGGGGGCCAGACTGAAACTGTCGCCCTTCAAGGTCCCGCGAGAACGATTGGCCAGGAGTTGCTGGATGAGCGTCACTGTTTCCGGAACACGACTATTGGGAGCGATACCGTAAGCGGTACGGGCCAGCCCCAGGGCCTGCTCCCAGCGGCATGCGGTGGTCGCTTCTTTTGAGAGCATAAGGAGGACCGCCGTAGTCACGGCTGATTTCTTCTCGACACTAAGCGTGTCGGTCTTGAGAACATCAACAAGGATCGTTTCTCCCTGGGTTTCATACGCCTCCCACGTCAACTCGCCCAGCGCCATGCGAACCCGTGCGGCATCCAGCTTGCCTTCCGCAACCAGCTCGGGACCAAAACTCCCCTCGGCATCGGCCATCGACAACTGGCTCAAAGCATCCCCATCTGCCTTGGCCTCTTCCCAGCGCTGCAGATTCATCAGCATTTGCATCCGACGCAGGTGCGCGGTCCGTTTGAGATCAACAGGGGATTTTGCGTCAGCCAGAGCAGCGTCATAGTCCTTGACTGCTTCGGCGAGGAGCCGGCGACGGATCTTTGCCTCCGCGCGATGGAGATAGGCTCTTCGACTCTCGGGCGTCCCAAGCTTCAGCACCATCTCATAGACGCGGTCGGCTGCCGCAATATCCTTAGCCTGCTGAAGCGGCCACAGCGCTCCGGCCGCACCCAGGAGACGGTCTACGCGCTCACTGTTACTGAGAGACGTGCTCTTGATGTATTGCTCTTCGATGTCCCGACACAGCCCATCGATGATTTCAGTCTGGGTCTGCTGGGTCAGGTCCGGGTTGCGAATCAAACGCAGGACCATCAGTTGACGAATGTAGGCCTGATTCCGGATGAACGAGTCGGTCACACCGGCATGCAGACATTCGGTGCGAATCTCACCGATCAAGGCCAGAGCTTCTTGGGTGATTCGCTTGGCGTCGTCGGCAGTCATCTTGGAGCCCAGCTTCTGAATTTCACGTTCCAGTTGCCTCTTCTTCACGTCGGTGAACTTGGAGCCGTCCAGATCACCCCGGTTGGCCAGAATCGCCGCGATCTTCTGGTCCACCACATTCCAATCCCGTTGTGCCGCAGGCTTGGCATATTCCTGAATCAGCACTGTGTAGTCCGAAGAGCCTTGAGCCCTGGCGGAACCACACAGCGACAGGAACACACAGCTCAAAATCGTCACACCAAGAAGTAGCTTTTGCCTCATCACCTCTCTCCTTTCCAAAACGCTCCTGAGTAAAACGCCTCCGATCAACACGCCACGTCACATTCTGTCCCGGAAACCCGAGCCTCCGTGCCCGGGCTATACGGTTTGCCGGATACACAATCACCATAGGGTCGGCGCAATCCGTTTGTTATCGACCAATCCTCAGGAAACAGCGCTTTTCCACAACAGGCACTGGATCATGCCATGCACGGGATACTCAACGGCTTCCAGAGCCGCCGTTTCCTGCGGACATGGCGCTGGTCGCCCCTTTGCTCATCCCGTCGGCGATGCCTTGGGCGACATTCATGGTCGAGACGATGCCGGCCACGAATCCTCCCATCCACTTGATCAGTTCCGTGTCGCGCCCCACCAATGCCAGCACGAAGACCACCGCGATTCCCATCAGGGAGATCACCAGCTTCTTCGACGTGAGCACACTCTGCATGGCATGCCTCCTGAAATTGGAACTCACCACCATGGACACTGTCCCGGATGGTGTGGGAACGGGCTCGCTTCGGGCGAACGCGATCCGAACAGGTTCTCTATTCGTCAGGATGGATAGGGCCGTACAAGGAAAGTCGTTATCGAGAATCCTGAAAATGTTATTGGAAATATGCTGCTGGAAGCAGGTTCGGACGGCAGAACTTGAGACAGTGCGTCAACGTGTTCTGTGGGACATGCGGATGGAATCCGAAGTGTTGGAAGCGTTCCAAATCCATGCGGCCTGAGGTTACGAAGTTGGCTCCTGGACGGCTGCCGTGGACCGCGAATAGGTCAACCGTCGGAATTGGAAATTTGTCCGGGGCCGAGAATGAGTGTTTCTCATAACCCCTTGCGGGGCCATCTCGTGTGATGTATTCCTGGTTTAGGGAATGAGTTGCGGTAATTTCATTCCTGCCGTCACGTGGCGTCTACAGATGCCGAAACACGCCCAATTTTGCAGACCGCTGTATCAAATCGCATCACTATTAAACGTAATCACGAACAGGCACGCGAATCCGGGAGAAGTCTGCTGTTGTTGGATACGATATCGTGTCAAATCCGTGTCGTTATCATGTCGAATCGCCCGCTGTCCATCCCCTCGTACGGAACCCTAAGTCAACCGGGCTGTCGTCCCGTAGGGGCCGAACTGCAGGAGTCGTGACGATGTGTTGTTCATTGGCTCGGCTCTTGCCCTGGCTGACCCGCTGGCGATTTGTAGAAGGATGGGAGGTAGCGGAATTGCCTAAATGGGATTATAGTTCGTCGTTCTGTTGAGTGTGGTATGCAATTTTCAGAAGATCTTCTCTGTAATCAGTTGGTCCCTCCTCTTCGTGGCCCATGCTGAAGAAAGCTCCGTCAGGTTCTGAATAGAGGAAGAAATTCCCCTGAAGGGAACGGCAGAACGGACAGGTATTGGCCCAATACTTTTGCTTCACGGTGTCGGAATACTTGTGACGCACAGTTGCCGGGACAGGTTCCTGCTCGGGACGGTGTTCAGAGTAGGCGTTGGCCCCAGGCCATGAGTAGACTAGAATCTCCTTGTGGCATTTCCAGCGCTGTGAGGGGGCGCAAAGGTAGTAGGACTGCGGAATAGGCTGTCCAGTGAGTGCCGCAATCTCTTGTGTCTTGATGCGAAACTTAGGGTAATTCTCCAGACATCCATGACAGATCAACGGCCTGAAACCGTCAGAGATGGGGACTAAGATGTTGGGGGACTCAATTATCTTGTAGCCG
>CAZVTD010000165.1:0-5592 GCA_964629945.1 uncultured Planctomycetota bacterium
ATCCGCCGCAGCGCCGCGCGGATCACCCGCGTCGCCGCCGGAAAGTTCACCGTCGTCTCGTCGTCCTGCTTCCGGACCGGAAGACGCATCAGTCCGAAACCCAGACGCGACACCATCGGCCCGTTCTTCCCGTAGCGTGCATACTCCATACCGGAATACCCCTCCCAAAAATGACGGCCCAACGCAATGATACGTCCTTATACGTGCCCGTCAATCCCCGGCACATCACGCCAAATCGTTTCCTTTTTGACTTCGAGTCCCACTTTCCCCTTGGTGCGTTCCCGTATTTCGCGTTATGATGATCTCGCAACGGTCCTTCTTGCCAGGAGTCCACGCATGTTCAGTGCCGAAAACACCTCCCCCGAGCTCGCCGCCGGAAAGCCTTCCATTGCCCTGGTCCCTGTCGGCGCCGTCGAGCAGCACGCCGCCCATCTCCCCCTCATCACCGACGCCCTCATCGCCCAGGAACTCTCCCGCCGCGTCGCCGAAAAGCTCGATGCCTACCTCCTTCCCGTCCTCCCCGTCTCCAATTCCCAGGAGCACATGCACTTCGCCGGCACCGTCTGGATTCAGCCCCACACCCTCGCCCAGGTCATCACCGACCTCTGCACCGCACTCGACTACCAGGGCATCCGGAAGATCGCCGTCCTCTCCTTCCATGGCGGAAACTGGATCATCAAGCCCACCGTCCGACGAATCAACCTCGACAACCCCCGTCTCTCCGTCATCACCGCCCCCGTCGAAGCCGCCGGCTGCCCCCTCTGGGACGAGCCCGGACAGATTCATGCCTGCCGGAACGAAACCTCGCTCCTCCTCCATCTCCGTCCCGATCTCGTCAAGGGAACCACGCCGGACTTCATCCCCACCGTCCCCCAGACCTACCTCGACTACGTCGGGGTCAAAGGCGTCTCACCCACCGGCGTCTGGGGTTCCCCCTCAAAAGCCTCTGCCGAACTCGGCCGCCGGCTCCTCGAACAGACCGCCGACGGCCTCGCCCGCTACATCCACAGCACCTTCGACTTCATCGCGAAGAACAAACCCGCGCCCTGACCCGTTGCTTCGCTGTTCCGTTGTTGTCGCTTGGCAGTTTCTTGTTGTTCATTGTGCGTTGTGTGTTGCCTATCGCCCGTTGATCCGCTCCTTCAGCCGATTCACCCAGTTTCCCCGGCCCACCTCGTCCATCAGTGCCAGCAGGTCTTCCACCGTCGCCACGTCACGGATATCCTCGCCCATGTGCCGCTCGCATTCCTCCACCGGATGTTCCCGGCACACCCTCGGACGGCGTTCATAGATCCCGCACATCCCGTTCTTCCCCAGGTGCACGCACCGTCCCGGGAACTCCAGCAGCCAGCTTCGCCCTTTGCCGTTGGGCGCCACCGACACCTTCGTCCCATGATACACATAGAACACCAGGTCTTCCCAGTCGTCCAGCGACTTCGGCGCCTCGATCTCCACCGCCGCGTAACTGCAGCACCGTCCCCCGCACCCCTCGCACGTCTTCTCTTTCTTCGTACTCATCATTCTCCCATGTCTATACTGAACTCTGTTGCCCGCCAAAAACCCCATTCTGCCACATCATGTCCCGCTTGTCCACCCCTCGTCCTCCTCCTTGTCTTTCGCATTTGCTTTCTGATCGGCCTCCCGCTATCATCTCCCCGTTCCAACGGAGGGTCGGCTTGTGAACCATCGTTCCAACATCATCCTCATCGGCATGCCGGGCGTCGGAAAGTCCACCGTCGGCGTCCTCCTCGCCAAGGCCACCGCCCGCGACTTCCTCGACACCGACGTCCTCATCCAGAACCTCCACGCCCGACGTCTCCAGGACATCATCGACGCCGACGGACTCGACGTCTTCCGCGACATCGAGGAGAAGGCCGTCCTCTCCCTCGATCTCCATTCCCACGTCATCGCCACGGGCGGTTCCGTCGTCTATTCCACCCCCGCCATGCTCCACCTCAAGACCACCGGACCCGCCGTCTACCTCTACCTCCCTTTCGAACGCCTCCAGGAACGTCTGCTGGACCTCGACGACCGGGGCGTCGTACGCCGGCCCGGACAGTCCCTCCGCGACCTCTACGATTCCCGTCGTCCACTCTACGAACGTTTCGCCGACTTCACTGTTGACTGCACGGGCCTCACACACGACAATGTCGTCGCCGCCGTCACCGGGATCCTTGACAAACGGTCCTGAGTCCCGGTCGGCGGTCGAGGGGTCGGCGCCGTTGTCGCCCCCTGTGTTCCGGTTCCCACGTTTCGCTTGGCAAAGGAGTCTTTCGATGCAGCACCTGTTCTATCTCAGCATCGCCGGCTTGCTGTTCTCGCTCCTCTTCGTCCAGTTCAGTGCCGCCCAGGACAAGCCCGCCGCCCAGCCCGTCGTTCTCGTCAAAACCTCTCTCGGCTCCTTCAAGGTCGAGCTCTGGCCCGACAAAGCCCCCATCACCGTCAAGAACTTCCTCACCTACACCGACGAAAAGTTCTACGACGGCACCATCTTCCACCGCGTCATCCCCAACTTCATGATCCAGGGAGGAGGCTTCACCGCCGACATGCAGCAGAAACGCACCCACGACCCCATCAAGAACGAAGCCCGCGCCGACGTCAAGAACCTCCGCGGGACCATCGCCATGGCTCGCACCAACGTCGTCGATTCCGCCACCGCTCAGTTCTTCATCAATGTCAAGGATAACGACTTCCTCGACCACAAGGACGACTCCGTCCGGGGCTTCGGCTACTGTGTCTTCGGCAAGGTCATCGAAGGCATGGACGTCGTCGACAAGATCAAGGCCGTCAAGACCGGTGCCGTCAGACCCTTCGCCGAGGACGCTCCCCTTGAGTCCGTCGTCATCGAATCCATCACCCGTGTCGAAGCCCCCGCTGCGAAATAACCCCTCGCCGGCACCCCGTACAAAAACCCGGCCCCTCGCGCCTTCCCGCGCGGGGGGCCGGTTCTTTCTTCGTCCATCTTCCTTACAACATCTTCTCCAGAAGTATCGTCGGAACCAGGATCCCCAGCGCCAGACCATACAGCGCATCGAACCAGATGATCGACAGGATGTTGGCGATGAAGATCAGCCCCACCAGCGGAAAGCTGATCAGCGCCAGCACGTTGAAGTCCCCCGCCGCCTCCCTCGCCTGGGTCCACAGCGTGCTTGCGTCCTGCGTGGACGGAAACGCGTGCATCCCGATCGAGATCCCCAGCCACATCAGCCCGTAGTCCAGAGGGTCCCCCAGGTCGAAAAACTTGATCGGCATCAGGCTCGGAAAGCAGAACACCATGCACAGCACCGAATTCACCAGCAGGGGCCCCACACACACCAGGAACGTCGTCGTGAAATCCTCCGTCTCCTCGTGAACCACGTACCCCGCCGGGTTCCCGAATCGGAAAAAGCATACGTCCAGGACCACCACGCCCCGCAACTTGCAGAACAGCATATGTGCCGCCTCGTGCACGATCACCCCCGGAAACGTCACGATCGCCACCAGCCAGCCCGGTATGAAGAACATGACCCCTCCTATTCCTTCGGCTCTTTTCCGAACCGCTTCTCATACTCTTCCTTCGTGATGATCTCCCGGCTGTCCATCCGGTGCAGCATCCGGGCCTTGAAATCCACGAACCACTCCTCCTGCCCCGCCTTCTTCTCCAGTTTCTCCATCAGTCTCATCGCCTCCATCCGGTGCTTCTCGGCCCCCGTCACCGCGAACTTGCACGCGTGGGCCGATGCCACCCAGGAGATCGCCGTCTCATTCTCAGGCGACGCCTTCAGACGCTTCAGCTCGATCTCCAGGAACCGGTCATAGTCTTGCGCGTCGAACGCCAGGCTCCCCTCCACGTGCAGCAGCAGGTCATCCACCAGGGGATCATTCGGAAAGGCCGCCTTCAGGGCCTTAAGGGCCTCCTTCGCCTCCTGGTCCTTCCTGTCATGAACCAGCTTGATGGCCCAGAACAGATCTCTCATCGCTCCCAACTCGGTCGACTCCGGAACCCGCCCATACGATTTCTCCATCAGCGCGTACGCCTGGTCTGCGTCCCCGTCCTTAGAGGCGGCCACCGCCTGTTTCGCCTCGCGATGCGCCATGAAGAACCGTGCGTTCCGGACCAGGGAATACCCCGCCAGGACCAGCAGCCCCACGAACGCCACCTTGATCCACATCGGGAACCGCACCGACACGCTCTCCCGGCACGCCTCGCACAGAGGCTGTCCCAGCACCGTCTCCAGTTCGATGCTCCCGTTGTCCATGTTGCACTGCGAGCACACCGTCGGGTCCGCCAGTCTCGCCACGCTGTCCTCCGACACGTTTTCCCCGGCTTTCGTCCGCGCTTCCAGGTCCGTCTTCGTGCATGTCTCGCACAGTCTCTGACCGAAGCACAGGAACCCCTGGCTCATCCCCATCTCTTGCCCGCACTGTTCGCACCGGATTCGTCTCACGCGTCCTCTCCCTCGTCTCCCGCGGACTCCACACCGTTCCAGACAGGACTTTTCGCCTCTTCTTGCTGCCTTTTCTTCTTCTTCCCTTGGTGCCCTTGGTGCCTTTGTGTTGGAAGCTGTTTTTTTTCTTCTTCTTCCTCTTCTTCTTCTTCTTTGCTAAGCGCTGAGTGCTAAGTGCTAAGTGCTAAGTGCTAAGTGCTAAGTGCTAAGTGCTGAGTGCTTCACCCCACCACCACGTTCGCCTGCTCATCGAACGGGTTCGTCCGTACCGCCAGGCTGAACAGGTATGGGTAATCGCTCTTCAGGTGTTTCATGTAGCCCAGCCATTCCCGCACCAGCCGTCCGTAGGCCCGTTCCAGGTCGCCCACCAGGTGGCGCCGGTCCGTTTCCGGAAGCGTCCCCAGGTCCTCCCGCCGAACCAGTTCCTCCGTCAGGTGGAAGATCCCCCACAACGTGTCCGTGAACGACTCGTGTTCCAGGAGGTTCGGGTTTTCCAGCAGTCTCAGCAGAAAATCCCGTCGTTCCGTCAGGAACGTCCTCAGTTCGCTCAGCAGGCCCTCCCGGTATTCCAGTTTCCCTGCCATGTTCCGGATATTGCGCGACGCGTTCTCGAACTCTTTCGTCGACCAGTCCGTCTTGATCAGCAGTTTCTGGCTGATCTCTCCGGACTGCGGGTCCGCTTTCGACACCTTCTTGATGAACTCCGTCCCCACCTCGCTGAAGAACGCCCCGATCACCATGTTCAGCTTCACCAGCCGCGCCCGGCGTTCTCGTTCCGTCAGCAGCCGATGAATGATCACCGTTACCAGCAGGACCTCGATCGGCAGGAACGCAATGTCTCCCAGGAGGTAGATGAAAATGTGGTGCCAGTCCTCGAAAATCGCGTGGTGCAGAAGATACAGCATCGCCGAAAGCACCACGAACGACAGCCCGAACAGGACCGCCATCAGTGTCCGTTTCTTCACGTCTTTCCTCCTTGTTTTGCGCCCATCGACCTCGGTCCCCGATTCTACCCCATCCCGCGCGTCTTGCGAACTCCTTTTTCCCCGGGTTGAAAACCCACCCCCCTCGTGGTATAATATCCCCGGTTTTTCCCGGGAGGTCCCTTGCGATACGTCGTCCTTGGCTCCAGCGCGTCCATGCCCAGTTCCACGCGAAGCGGTTC
>CAZVTD010000166.1:0-5591 GCA_964629945.1 uncultured Planctomycetota bacterium
CCGCCCCAAGGGGCGGTCCTTCGAACAGCAGAAGAGGCGGAACCCGCCGAAGCATCGGGTTCTGTGCAGTTCGGATCAGAAAAGCACGCCCTTCCTCCCCGTCCCAAGGGACGGGGCTTCCGGGCGAAGGCGGGTGAAAGGAGACCCAACCATGACCGAGAATGAAAAACCTACGGGCGAAGCCCACGAGGAAGTCCAGGTCGAGCGCATGCAGGAACCCGCCGAGCGTCCATACTACAGTCCGCTTGTGGACATTTACGAGGAGGACGACGCACTCGTCCTCGTCACGGACATGCCCGGTGTCGACGCCGAAGGCGTCGAGGTCACCTGCGACAACGGCGTCCTGACCCTGAACGGACGTCCCAAAAACGAACTCGCCGGACAGGCCGAGGTCATCTACCAGGAATACATCCCCGGGGACTACCACCGCTGCTTCAGAATCTCCGAGGACATTGACGTCGAGAAGATCACCGCCAGGGTCGCCAACGGCGTCCTGACGGTCAAGCTGCCCAAGGCGGCGCGTGTCCGCAGGCGGCGTATCGAAGTGAAGTAACGTGCAGTACCAACCCGTGAAGCCCGTTCAATGAAAGGGGGCACCGTCATGAGCAGCATGTTGCCGTGGAAGAAGAGAAAACATGAAGGTGAGATCGGGATGTTCGGAGTCCGCGACGACCTCAACCGACTCTTTGACATGGTCGCCCACGGAGACTTCGGTCTCGAACCCTTCCGGGACTGGGGAAAGTTCTCCCCCGCCCTCGACGTCGTCGAAGACGACAACACCGTCACCATCCGTGCCGACGTTCCCGGGCTCGAACCCAAGGACATCGACATCTCCGTCAGTGGCCAGACCCTCACCCTCAAGGGCGAAAAGACCGAGGAAACCGAGGACGAGGGGAAAAACTATCACCGCAGCGAGCGTCGCTACGGCGCCTTCGTCCGAACCATCCCCCTGCCCACCAACGTCGACACCGAAAAGATCAAAGCCGAATGCAGCAAGGGCGTCCTCAAAATCACCCTCCCCAAAATCGAAAGCGAAAAACCCAAACGCATCCCCATCAAAGCCGAAGAGTAGCGCCCACACCCCAACCCGCAACAGCGGAGGCCCACCCCGGCCTCCGCTGTCTGCTTTCCCGAACGGTTTTCGTGGACCCTCCCGTCCTGCCCTGCTATAATCGCTTCCCGGGTTTCCGCCTGGCTGATCCCTCGATCCTTACGGAGGGCCGCTTCCGGCTCCGCCATGTCACGCTCTGTCCGATCCATCCTTGTCTTCCGAGGCGGCGCCCTGGGTGACCTCCTGGTCGCGGGTCCCGCGCTTGTCCGGCTCCGACGTGCCTTCCCGGACGCACGCATCACCCTCGCCGCGCGCACGGACTGTTCCGAACTCTTCCTCAACACCCTCGATCCCATCGAATTCCTCGACCTCGGCTCCGCAAGCTTCAGCCCCCTCTTCCTCGAAGACGCCCTCCTCGCCGAAGACCTCGCGCACCTCATCGCCTCCTTCGACCTCGTCGTCAGTTGGCTCGGCCCGCCCCACGAGCCCTTCGCCCGGAACCTCCTGCGTGCCGGCGCAAAACGTCTCGTCGCCGCACAGCCCTTCCCCGAAGACACCTCCCGAACCCACGTCGCGGACCACCTCCTCGACAGCCTCGCCCCGCTCGAACTTCCCGATCATCGCGAGCCCCTCGAACTCCGACTGCCCCCCTACAACGCCCAGACCTGCGACCGACTCCTCTCGGACTGTGGCGTCAACGTCACCGAAGCGCTCCTGGCCGTCCACCCAGGCAGCGGTGGACTCAGAAAATGCTGGCCCACCGAACGCTTCATCGACGTCGCTCAGAAACTCGCCGACATCCGACGCATGCAGGTCCTCTGGCTCGTCGGACCCGCCGAAGCCGAGCACACCGAACGCTTCTGCACCGACCTGCCCACACGCTTCGTCATCATGGCCTCCGTCCCGCTCCTCGTCCTGGCGGGTGTCATCCAGCGTGCACGCGTCTACCTTGGCAACGACTCAGGCGTCACCCATCTCGCCGCCGCCCTCGGAACCCCAACCCTCGCCCTCTTCGGACCCACGTCCCCCGAACGCTGGGCGCCCCAAGGCGAACTCGTCACCGTCCTCCATCGTCCCGTCCTCCAGAACCTCTCCACGCAGACCGTCCTCGAACACCTCCTCCGCATGACCGCCGAATGACCCCACGCCGACCCGTCCATTTGTCGGCACACGTCCTTTTGTCGTCGGCGTTGTTCGCTTGCACGAAGCCTCCCTCGCCCGTATACTGCCCCTTCTGAAAGCGCATGAACTCAGGAGCCCCGATGAAAAAGAATCCCGTCTACATCGCCGCCACCGGTCAGCACGCCGGCAAAACCACCCTCGCCCTTGGACTCCTCAACGCCTTCCGACAGCGTGACCTCCGCACCGCCTTCATCAAGCCCGTCGGACAGCGCTACATGGAGGTCAACGGAGACCGCATCGACGAGGATGCCGTCCTCGTCCGCGACACCTTCCACTCCAGCACCAGCCTCGTCGACATGAGTCCCGTCGCCATCCCCCGGGGCTTCACCGAAGACTACATCCGGCACCGAAACAAGGCCGAGCTCCACGCACGGATCAAGGCCGCCTATCAGCACCTCTGCGCCGATGCCGACGCCGTGATCGTCGAAGGGACCGGACACGCGGGCGTCGGTTCCGTCTTCGACACCTCCAACGCCGACGTCGCCGCCATGCTTGGCGCCTCCGTCATCATCGTCAGCGAAGGAGGCGTCGGACGTCCCATCGACGAAATCTGCCTCAACCGCGCCCTCTTCGCCCGGAAAGGCGTCCCCATCCTCGGCATCGTACTCAACAAGGTCCTCGCCGAAAAATACGACCGCATCACCGAGATCGCACGGCTCGGACTCGACGCACTCGGACTCCGACTCCTCGGCGCCATTCCCTTCGATCCCATCCTCACCTTCCCCACCATGCGCCAGCTCGCCCGCGAACTCAACGCACGCGTCCTCGCCGGCGAAGAACACCTCAACAACGTCGTCGAAAATACCGTCATCGCCGCCATGGAGCCTCAGAACGTCATCGCACACATCCAGGAAAAAACCCTCGTCATCACCCCGGGCGACCGCATCGACAACATCCTCGTCGCCATCTCCAGTCACCTCATCTCCGGCGGCACCGGTCCACACATCTCCGGCATCCTCCTCACAGGCGGACTCGTCCCACACTTCACCATCGTCTCGCTCCTCAAGCGTTCACAGATCCCCGTCCTCCTCAGCGACGATCCCACCTTCGCCGTCTCCACCAGCGTCACCGACATGGTCTTCAAGATCAACCCCGACGACACCGCCAAGATCGCCGACGTCCAGGATCTCGTCGGTCGACACATCGACCTCGATGTCGTCCTCGATTCCCTCTGAACGCTTCCCGACGATCATTTGCCGTTGGCAACACACCGCCTGACGCTATAATACCTCTGCCCGGCGCCGGACTGCCCTCGAACGCCGGACCGCACGAAACCTCCGTACCGGAAAGGGTCCAGCATGGACTTCTTCGACTGCAATGCGTTCTTCGGTCGGCCCGCAAAGCCAGGCCCCTCCACCATGACCTGCCCCACCGTCGACGATCTCCTCGCCCAGTTCACCCGGGCCGGCGTCGCCCGCGCCCTCGTCTGGCACGTCGCACAGATCGACGCCTCCCCCCAATGCGGCAACCCCCTCCTGGCCGACGCCATCCGACCCCACTCCAACCTCCTCGGCGTCTGGACACTCCTGCCTCCCCAAACCAACGAGATGCCCCTCGACCGCCTCTTCACCGACATGAAATCCAACCGCATCGTCGCCCTGCGTGCCTTCCCCGCCACCCACCGTTACCTCTTCTGCACCACCACCCTGGGACCGCTCCTCAAAGAGATGTCCGACCGGCGCATCCCGCTCCTCTATTCCATCCGTCGCAACTCCCCCGATCGCACCGCCTGGCAGGACCTCTACAACGTCCTCCACGACGCCCCCGATCTCACCGTCATCATCACCGACCACGGCTCCTGGGGCTGCGACCGCTACTTCCGACCGCTCCTCGAACACTTCCCCCGCGTCTTCATCGACACCACCCTCTACTTCATCGACGGAGCCATCGAAGACCTTGTCGATCGCTACGGACCCGCCCGACTCCTCTTCGGCACGGGACTCCCCGAACGCTTCCCGGGAGGATCCATGCTCGCCCTGCGTCACGCACCCTTCCCGGATGCCGCCAAGGCGGACATCGCCGCCGGCAATCTCGACCGTCTCATCAAGGAGGTCCGGCTATGATTTCCGACTCCCCTCTCGCACGAGCCTTCTGGAAAACCCCCTTCGTCACCGGCTGTCCCGTCTATGACATGCACGGCCACATGGGGCCCTTCTACGGCATCTACCTGCCCCGTGCCTCCGCCCCCGACATGGTCCGCGCCATGGACACCGCCGGCGTGCGACTCACCGTCTTCTCCCATCACGACGCCCTCTTCGATCCCGCCGGAGGAAATGACCAGACCCTCAGCGCCGTCCGGCAGTTCCCCGACCGCTTCCGCGGATACATGGTCATCAACGGGAACCACATGGACATCGTCCGGCGAGACCTCGATCGCTTCGATTCCCTCACCGACGCCTTCATCGGTCTCAAATTCCTCGCCAGCTACCACGGCATCCCCATGAACGATCCCCGCTACGACACCGTCTGGAAATTCGCCGAAGAACGCAGGCTCCCCGTCCTCTGTCACACCTGGGGCGGCTCCGTCCACTGTGGCGCCCCGCAGGTCCGCGCCGTCGCCGAACGTTTCCCCGAAGTCCGTCTCCTCATGGGACACTCCATCCATGGCGACTGGGAAAACGCCGCACAGATCGCCTCCGATTTCCCCAACGTCTACTGCGAACTCACCGCCGTCTTCGAATGCTACGACGTCCTCGCCTTCTTCGAAAGCCGCGGATTGGCCAAGCGCATGCTCTTCGGGACCGACCTCCCCTGGTTCAGCCAGCTCCACGCCATCGGCTGCGTCCTCTCCTCAAACATCTCCGACGAAACCCGCCACGACATCCTCCACCGCAACGCCGAAGCCCTCCTCCGGCCCTTCGTCCCCCTCGAACCCGCTTGAACCTCTTCAATTTGGTGGTAAACTTACCCCCGACACGGCCACTCATAGAACCGTGGTCGGAGCAACCCCGGAAAAACAGGCCAGGAGACCCCAAACCTTTTCTGACACAGGGAGCCTATGATGCGAAGGAACGTCTTGCTGTTGCTGGGTTTACTTCTTCTCACCACTCTCGCTTCAGCCGAACCCCGTCCCCCGATGAAGTTCTCCTTCGCCGAGCGTGGCGAAGTCATCGGAAACCTCTACCGCCTCGGTCTCCAGAACAATCCCGACAACATTCCCGTCTTTTGCGAAGCGCTCAAGGACGAAAATCAGGCCGTTCGCGAAGCCGCCGTCGCCCAGCTTCTCTTCACCCATGATGAACGCGCCGTCCAGCCCGTCATCGCCGTCCTCAAGGACCGCTCCCGGCTCGTCCGCCGTCTCGCCATCTCCGTCCTCGAACGCATCGGCTCCAAGGACGCCGTCCCCGCCCTCCCCGAA
>CAZVTD010000167.1:0-5561 GCA_964629945.1 uncultured Planctomycetota bacterium
GGGGACTCCTCTTCGGCTGCATCTCCCGGCGTGTCGCACTCGAAGCCGACCTCGACGCCGCTCAGCTCACCGGCCGCGTCTTCGACCTCGTCAACGCCCTCGAAAAACTCTCCCACGCCTCCGGACGTCCCCGCGACGCACGATCCTGGCGGCACTTCTCCATCGCCCGACGCGTCGAACTCCTCACCGCCACCATCGACAACCCCGAACTCGTCGCCTCCCTCCGCCGTCAGGTCCGCCTCCTCAAATCCCTCTGCCTCCTCCTGGCCGCCCTCGCATTTCTCACCGGCCTCTTCTTCCCAGAAACCCTCCTCCTTGCCCTCACCTCCTGACCCGCCGGCAAGCCGGCACGCTGATTGCGACACACGCCATATGGAAGGTCCTGGCGGGTGTTGACGCGCCGCAGGAAGACAGTATGCTTCATGGCGGTCCTGGATAGGAGAAATCGAGATGGGTAAGAAGTTGGCGGTGATCGGTGGGGGAAGGCCGTACGCGGCAGGGATCGTGAATACGCTCGCCGAGGAGAAGGGAATCTTCGGGGGCTGGGAGGTGATGCTGGAAGACCTGCCCACGGGGAAGGAGCGGATGGGACGGATCGCGGCGCTGGCGAAAAACCTGGCACGGGTGAAGAAAACCGACATCCGCTACACGGAAACCCTGGATCTGGGAGAAGCGCTCGACGGGGCGGATTACGTCATCACCTGCTTCCGCATCGGGGGACGGGAGGCGCTGAATCTGGACGTGTCCATCCCGATGAAATACGGGATGTACGGGGACGAGACGGCAGGACCGGGAGGGATCTTCTTCGCGCTGCGGAGCATCCCGGTGATGGTGGGGATCGCCAAGGAGATGGAGAAACGCTGCCCGGAGGCGTTCCTGGTCAACTACGCGAACCCGACGGCGTTCATCGCGGACGCGGTGCGACGCGAGACGCAAATCGAAGAGCTGTCCCTCTGCAACGGCTACTTGGGCGTGGGACTCCTGGCCGAACAGTTCCTGGGATACCCGGCCAAAGAGGTGGTGGCGTTCACCGCGGGGGTGAACCACTTCACGTGGGTCATGAAAGCGACGCTGCATGGGAAAGACATCACGCAGGAGCTGATGGAGGCGCTGAAGGCGGACCCGATGGAAGGAAAGCCCTGGAAATGGCAGCGGGTAATCGAGATGGTGGGAACATACGGACTGGTGCCCATCCCGACGACCCACATGGTGGATTACCTGTTCCGCCGGGACGTGGTGGAACACGAGCTGAAGGAGGGACACTGGGGACTGGCCCGGGAAAATGAGACGGGCGAACGTAGCCCGGCCGTGTGGAAGCACTATGAGGAACTGAGCCAAGCGGATGCGCCCGTGTGCGATCTGAGCATCCGGGGGATGCGGCACCTGGTGGGAACGGTGAGCGACATGGCCGTGGGGGGGGGGGCGTCGATCGAGGGGGATCGACGGGAGATCATGGCGGTGAACCTGCCCAACGTCGGACAGGTGGGGAACCTGAAGCGCGGGGAGATCGTGGAGAGTCCGGCGGTGGTGGGAAAATGGGGCGCGACGCCCCTGGCGGTGGGGGATATCCCGACGACGGTGGTGGGAATGACGGCACAGCTGGCGGAGGCGAGACGATTGGCGGTGGACGCGGCCCTTTCGGGAGACCGGAAACGGCTGCTGGAGGCCCTGCTGGCGGACCCGCTGGTGGATACGGTGAGACAGGCGAAACCGATGATGGAAGAGATGCTGGAGAAGGAAAAGCGGTGGCTGCCCCAGTTCTGAGGGGAGAACCGCAAAACAGACAGGAACAACGTCCTTTACAGCCCGTCGGTCCCCCGGCGGGCTGTTTTTTTGTGGTTGGGGCGACGGATTAAAGGTATTGTGCCAATTCGTCGTCTAAATAGGGGATGACAAGAGGCGACGGAGGGATACTATATATCTTGGGACGCCAGACGATGGGCTCTGGCGAGCGGGATGGCCGGGACGCGGGGCGTGGGGGAACAGAGAATCGGGCGTTCGAAGGGCAGGTGGCGGCGATGAGACGGGCAGGAAGCGTGATTCTGGGGGTCTGCGTGGCGCTGGCATTGGCCCGGGGGGCGGCGTGGGGTGAGGTAAGCCGGGCGGAAATCGAGGCGGCGATCGAGCGGATGGCGAAGGGGATCGTGTCGGGCCAGAAAGCCGAGGGGTATTGGGCCTATGAGTCGGGGGGCGTGGAGGACGTCGAATATCGGATCGGATACACGGCACTGATGGTCCTGTCGCTCCAGCACAGCGGGTGCAAAGCCCCCGAGGTGCAGCAGGCGATCGCGAAGGGACTGTCGTTCATCCTGCAGCAGGAGCCCGAGCCGAAGACGTACTCGGCGGGCCTCGTTCAGCAGGTGTTGTATTTCGACCGGGCACGTGAGCACAAAAAGTGGGTCGCGGGATACGCGTGGATGTTGTGCGGGGGACAGAAGGTGTCCGGACCGAACGCGGGGCTGTGGTCGTATCAGCTTCCTGCACTTCCGGCGGGATGGGCCAAAACGGGTCCCGGCGAGTATACGCCCTTCGTGAGCTGGGCGGGGGACAACAGCAACGGACAGTTCGGAATCCTGGGACTGACGTACTCGGAGAAGGCCGGATACCAGATCCCGCGCGAGGTGTGGGAGCGCGCGACGGCCTATTACCTGCAGGCACAACACGCGGACGGGGGTTGGGATTATCAGTCGCAGAAATACCGGGACGCCCAAAAGCAGCCCGTGGCGGGAAACCACGACAGCACAATGTCGATGACGCTGGCGGGAACGGTGTCGATCTACCTGTGTGAAGAGGCCCTGGCGGACAAAAAGCATCGCCAGTGCGTGGTCCCGCCGGTGAACAAGTCGCACGAGGCGGGGATGAAGTGGATTGCGGATCACTGGGACATGCAGAAGTCGCCCTATGCGTGGTACGCGGCGGAACGGCTGGGTCTGTTGACGGGATACAGCGAGTTCGGCGGACATGACTGGTACCAGGAAGGCGTGGAGGCCCTGATCCGCGGCGTGGGCGGGACGCATTCGGCGAACCATGCATTCATCCTGTTGTTCCTTTCACGCGGACGGAACCCGATCATCATCAACAAACTGAAACGCGAAGGCGACTGGAACCGCCACCGATACGACATCAGCCACCTGATCGAACACATTTCGGGTCCCTGGCAAAAGCCCTGCCAATGGCGGATCGTGACACTGGATTCGTCGGTGGACATGCTGAAGAAGGTGCCCATCCTGTGGATCAGCGGACATGACGCACTGAAGTTCACCGACGCGGAGAAGACGAAGCTGAAGGAATACGTGGAGAAGGGCGGGACGATCCTGGGCGAGGCGTGCTGTTCGAGCGGGGCGTTCGACGCGTCGTTCAAGAGCCTGGTGAAAGAGCTGTGGCCCGAGAACAGTCTGAACCCGCTGCCGAAGAGTCACGCGATCTACACGGACTTCCGGGACCTTCCGAAGAAGCCGGCGATGATGGGCATGGCGATGGAGGGAGGACAGGGACGGCTGGGTGTGCTGTACCTGACGAACGGGATCTCGTGCAACTGGGAGGTGGGTGGCGCACGGGGGAAGGAGTGGCTGGCCGTGGGAGCGTGCATCTACCTTTACGTGGACAAAGTGGGAAAGCGTCTGGAAGCGGAGAAGGCGGAGGCGTCCAAAACCGCGACAACGGAGGGTGGTGAAGCAGCAGTGACGCCGGGCGCGAAGGAAACGACGCCCGAAAAGACGGCAGAGTTCGGGGGTGCGGAGCATTAGGGTGACTTTTTGCGACGAGGGTCGGCGATGAAACGAGCGGGAAGCATGACGTTGGCGGTCTGCGCGGTGCTGCTGGTGGCATCGGGCGCAGCATGGGGCCAGGCCAGTCGCGAGGATATCGAGGCGGCGATCGACCGCGGGGTCATGGCGCTGGTTGCGGAGCAGAACGCCGAGGGCTATTGGCCCTACATGCGGGACGGGGTCGAGGAAGAGGGATACCGGGTGGGACACTCGGCGCTGGCCCTGCTGGCGCTCCAGCACAGCGGAAGCAAACGAGCGGAAGTCCAGGCCGCGATCAAAAAGGGGATGAGCTTCTTCCTTCAGCATCCACCCGAGGCAAAGACGTACACGGCGGGACTGATAATGCAGTGCTTCTACATGGACAAGGGGAAGGAACACATCAAGCCCGTGACGGCTTATGCGTGGATGCTGTGCAGCGGCCAGAAGGTCCGGATGGTGACGGAGGGATCGTGGAACTACGATCTGCCGATGGTGCGTCCGGGCTGGATGGAGAACGGCCCCGGACCGCTGGGGACAAGTTCCGGAACGCGGGTGGACAACAGCAACAGTCAGTTCGGAATTCTGGGGATCACGTACGCCCAGAAGTGCGGGTTCCAGATTCCGCGGATCGTGTGGGAACGTGCCGCGGCCTATTACACACGGACGCAACACCCCGACGGGGGCTGGGATTACCAGTCGGACGCGGAGCGTCGGGCAGAGAACGTGGTTCCGGACCGTGACCCGACGATGGCGATGACGTTTGCGGGGACGGTGTCGAGCTACCTGTGCGAGGAGGCTTTGGCCGACAAGAAGCACCGACAGTGCGTGGCTCCGCCGGTGAACGCGACGTACGAGGCGGGAATGAAATGGATAGCGGACAAGTGGCCGACGGGATTGAACACGAACTATGCGTGGTACGCGTGCGAGCGGCTGGGGATCCTGACGGGATACAGCGAGTTCGGAGGTCATGACTGGTACGCGGAAGGTTCGCGGGCGCTGCTGAACGTCCCGGGCCGCGGATCGGTGGTGGACACGTCGTGGGCGGTGCTGTTCCTGGCACGCGGTCGGAACCCCATCATCATCAACAAGCTGAAGCGCGAAGGGGACTGGAACCTGCACCGCTACGACATCAGCCACCTGATCGAGCACATTTCGGGTCCGTGGCAGATGCCCTGCCAGTGGCGGATTGTGACACTGGATTCGTCGGTGGAAATGCTTCTGAAGGTGCCCATTCTGTGGATCAGCGGCCACGATGCGTTGAAGTTCACCGATGCGGAAAAGGTGAAGCTGAAGGCGTACGTGGAAGGCGGAGGAACGATCCTGGGTGAGGCGTGCTGCTCGAAGCCGGCGTTCGACACCTCGTTCCGGGCACTGATGAAGGAGCTGTGGCCCGAGGAGGACCTGAACATCCTGCCGAAGAACCACGCGATCTACACGAGTTTCCGGACGCTTTCGAAGAACCCAACGCTGCTGGGACTGGCGCTGAATAAGGGACAGGGACGGTTGGGGGTCCTGTATCTTCCGAACGGGATCTCGTGCAACTGGGAAGTCGGGGATGCCGGCGCAAGAGAGTGGCTGGACGTAGGCACGTGCATCTACCTTTACGTGGACAAGGTGGGCAAGCGTCTGAAGGCGGAGCGTGAAGCCGGGGAGAAGACGGGGACCGCAGAGGCGACCCCGACAACAGGCGGCACGGTGGAAAAGCCCGAAAAGCCCGTGGAGTTCGGCACGGGTGAGCAGTAAGCGGGGCGGCAAAAGCTGGATTGGAGAGGGGGAAAATGACGAAAGGAGGAACATAAGCAGGAGGGGGTTGGG
>CAZVTD010000168.1:0-5084 GCA_964629945.1 uncultured Planctomycetota bacterium
AACGCGAACCATGCCGCAGCCGCACAGTCATTCCCCTTCGTAGATGACCTTGTCTACGACAAACCGGACACGTAACTCGGCTGCGTCGGTGGTCAACACCCGTTTCCACTTATCGGAGAATTCCACCGTAGTGTAGTCTATCATCAACCCGTCGATTACTTTCTTCTGACCAGATCCGATGTCAAGGCGTTTCGTCACCTTGGCACCAATGATTTCGTCACCAAAGGCGTCATCGAAGTAGAGTGTCCCTTTGATATCTCGGATACGACGTTCACGGAGAAGCGGAGTACCACAAAACTCGACATCGAACACGAGGTTGTAGAAATCCATCATTGGATTCTCACGCTTGGCTTCCTTTTGGATCAATCGCACGGATACAATCGATGATTTGGCCTCTATTGGCTGCTCGCCCTGTGGAGTAGAGTGCATCTTCTCCAGAGCCGTAACACGAGCCTCCAATGCGGCGACACGTTTCTCAAGATCGGTATCCGGCCTTTGGGCACCCAGTGCGAAAAGACCCAGGACAATCAATACAGTAGCGTATTTCACCCTATGCATGGTACTCCCTCTTCAATGCCCGATTTCCGTTCGCTCGGTCTCCAATCAAAGCACGAGCCGCCACCACCGCATCCCCACTACGCCCAGGCCGAGCAAGCAGTACCTCCTGTTGTACGTCTTTGAGCTGCAATTCTTCGACCATACGAATTGTCGCGTCACCTCAGCAGCATCAGTAATCTATCTGGTATGGATTGAACCACACGCGGCTTCCTCCGTCCAACATGATGATTTCTCTCTTTCGGAATCCTACGTATCCTCCGAACGAGTTCTTCGCGTTGAGTTCAAAGGTGACCAGCCATCCATAGATGTTGCCGTGAATGTTGGCCTGTCCGTGCCGTCTCACGATCTGGATGTTCCTAACCTGAGCACTCCCCGGGTCCTTTAAGCCCACATTCTGAACGTAGTAGCTCACGCCCCATTCGGCTTGAGCCATCGTAGGCGGTGGGCCGCAACGTTCGGGCGTGAGCTCACTGGTCGAAATGCATCCCGCAGTCAAACACAAAACAAGAACGGCTACAATCTGTCTCATGGGCTCTCCTTTCCACACCGAGTGTCCGGTTGAACGATCCTCAAGACATCACTTTCCTACGTCGCAACTGCATCCTCGCTACGCCCAAACCGATCATGCACAGCAGAGCGGCACCGGGGACCGGAACGGCAGTCACCTCGAAGTTGTCCACATACTGCGGATACAGGCCCTCAATCGCTATCTCGCCCTGGCCGATGGTCCCCGCAGGGACGGCGTCCAGCACGTAACTACGCTGGTAGATCAGAGAACCGTCGCCCACGCTGCGTATCTCGCCGTTGACGACCGCCGTTCCCGGCTCGTTCCATAAGCTGATGTTCCACCATTCCCCGAACGGCTGGCTGGCGAAAGACGCTGGACTCGGGTCTTGTATGATCCACTCGGCACTGTTGCTCGGATTCTCTGCGATCCACCATTGGCTTTCCCCACTGTCCCTGATTCCGAGCAACCGGGTTCTGACATTGAACGTACCGTCCAGACTGTACAAGCCGAGAATCAGGTTGAAATCGGGAGCATTCGCACTGACACCATACTCCACCTCAAAATGAAAGCCCTGTGCTGGCACGTCTATCGAGGAGGTTTTGAGGACTCTGTGGGCCGTGTTGGTCCCAACCACTTGCAGGACGAGGTTCCCCGGCCTGAACGGGTCCGCAACCACGCTATCGCTACCGGATGGATTGGTAACGGTCCACGTGGGGTTGTTCGTCCTGTCGCCGTCCTCGAAATCCTCTATGAAACCGCCCTTCGATGCGGGAGCAAGGGCAACCAAGAGAGCCAGGCACAGCAACGCCAACATACGAGATGATTTGAGCCGCATTTTCTCTACCTCCATTTTCTCTGCATCGTGGCCGGATGATCCGAAATGCAACGGGCCTCACACGTTCCACCGCCATTGTCGCATTCTCGCCGCCCTTTGTCCAGACCTATTCTGCCGAGGGACGGAAAATCGAGCGTTCTCCACGTTGAACAGACCCGGAGGGGGCCATCGGGACGGGTCGAGCCGAGATCGCCCAGCGTAGCGGCTCTAAACAGGCTTCTCAGCGAAGATACGGGCAGGGAAAAGGGGTTGCCAGGCAGGCCCAGACGGTGCGAGAATGCCGAGAGCGTTGGAAGTCCGGAACCGAGTTCGCAGAAAGGGAGAAGCCAAGAATGCTCAAGGAGGAAGAAGCGGGGACAGACGGCCATGCATGAGGATGTGACAGAGTTATTCTACAAAGAAATAGCCCACCACGAGGCGGGCCACGTCATTATGGCCCACATCCTCGGCATACATATCGACAACGTCACGATGGGCTCATGGCACGGGAATCGACGGGTTGCGGCTGCCATTCCTGTCAGATGCTTCGTTCCGCCGGACCAACGCGGGGAATACGAGATTCGGTTTGCGATGGGTGGGCTCGTCGCCGCACGCCTCTACTGCGAAAAGCAGGAAGCCGTAAGTGTTCCGGATGGATATGCCGATTCCGGGGCCAAAGAGGATCGCAAGAAGATTGCCCGGATTGCAGAGCGGGATGGAATCAGCGAGTCCTGCTTGAGCGAATTCTGGGAACAAACCCGCCAATACCTGTCACGGCCCGCAGTGTGGAACAAAGTCGAAGCCATCGCAAACGCACTTCTGCAAAAAGGAAAACTGTCCGAGGACGAGATATGGGAAGCAGTGATTACTGGGGAGGATAAGAGCATAGGACAAATGAAAGAGCGGACACAGGCTAAGACAACCGAACGGAAAACAATGGGGAAGCGGAAGCCTAAGCAATCGTAGCACACACACAACGTCAAACGGCCGAACGTCACCTACCATACATCACGCACTCTATCTGTCCATCGTGAATGCTGAGATAGACGCAACCTGAATCTGTCTGGAAGGGACACCAAACCCCCACTGCCACGACCGGGATACCCTGCGACCATCGAGCGGAGCAGTGGGAACCTGTCCACGTCCTGAGAAACGCTTCCCCTAACAATTTATTTTGCTCGCTATAACCCCATGCCCCCTAAGACGTTATAGTAAAACGTCCGTATTACCTTGAAATTATTATAGATAAAGGCTTGTCTACTACGATAAATATCTTATAGTAAATGCCGTAGTGACGGTTTTACTATAATACCTGAGAACGGAGCAGTCAGATGAAACCGAATAGGCGTGGCTCAGGCAAGGCGAAGGACGGTCAGAAGGCTCTTGAGAAAGTGAATAGGCCGCCGGTCGTTTTCGGCTATGTCCGGGGATCGCCCCAGGAGCAGGACCGGCCCCGGCAGAAGTGGGAGATCGCCGAGTACGCGAACCGGAATGGGTGGAGCATCGAGCGGATGCTATGCTCGAAGGCGTCCACCCGGAAGGAAATCGGGGAGCGTCAGATTGACAAGCTGAAGACGGCGGCAGAGGCAGGCGAGGTGAACATCATCGTCTTCTCCGAACTGTCACGGATGGGCCGGTCAGTGGGCGAGATCGCCCGGCTGATCGACTACTTCGTGGACGAGTACGGCATCGAGCTTCACTTCATCAAGGAGAACTTGAAGCTCGCCAAGGGGACGAAGGACATGACCACGAAGGTGACGCTCTGGATGTTCAGCCTGCTGGCCGAGATCGAGAGGGACCTGATTAGCGAACGGACGAAGAGTGCCCTGGCTGCCAGAAGGGCTCAGGGCGTAAGGTTGGGAAGACCACCGATGAAATCGAAGCTGGACCCAAAGGAAGATGAGATTCGCGGCTTGGTGGTGATGGGCGTGAAGCAGAAGGCCATCGCCAAGAAGATGGGCTGCACTGAAGCTACGCTGAGCGGTTGGCTCAAGCGAAAGCGTAAGGAGTGGATGTCAGGAGATGAAACGAAGGAGTGACAAGGCGACCGTGACATTGCCCGAGCGGTTCGTGCCCCGGTTCTGGGACGAATGCGACGGCAGAATCGCCGTGGTCAAGGAGATTCGGCGGAGGGTGGCCCTCCTGAAGACCGATACGGCGTCTGACTCCTACCAGAAAGACATCCTCTGCGAGCGGGCCGTCTTCGTCTGCTGCCAGCTCGAAACCCAGGAACGTGCCGCCATCGAAACGGGGAAGTTCGATGCCGGACGCTATACCCAGATGGTCAATGCTCTGGTCGGACTCCTACGCTCACTGGGCCTTGAGAGGAAGGCCAGGAAGCTGGACGATCTGCAATCCTACGTCGCCAAGCAATCGCGGAGGGCCAGCGAATGACGCTATCCATCGTCAAAGCCTGCCATGATGAGAACCTGTTCCGACCCTTCCTGCAAGATCGTAGGGGCCAGGTCGGTACGTGGCGGCAATGGTTCACGGCGTTGCGATGCCTCTACGGTCTTCCGGTGACTCTGGACTGGCAGCGTCAGCTTGTCCGCGAGTGTACTGGACGTGACGCATCCCTGCTGCCAAGGGACGGGTTTTCGTCGGCACTCTTCCTCACTGGAAGGCGTTCGGGCAAGTCCAGAACCTCCGCCATCGTCGGGGCTTACGAAGCCGCTCTCAGTGGACGCGAGAAGCTTCTCGCCGCAGGGGAGAAGGGGCTCGTCGCCATCATCGCTCCCACCCGCAAACAGGGCGGCATCGTCAAGGGATACCTACGTGCCATCTTCGACCAAACTGATATGCTCCGGCAGGAGATCGTCCGGGAAACACGGGAAGGTTTTGAGCTACGCAATGGCGTGGAAGTGGTTGTGCTGGTGGCTGACTGGCGTTCCGTTCGCGGCTACAGTTTGCTCGCGTGCATCTGCGATGAACTGGCCTTCATGGGTTTGGACGAGGAAAGCAAGGTCCGCAGTGATACCGAGCTGGTACGTGCGATCCTTCCATCGTTGGCGACTACCGGCGGGAAGTTCATCGGCATCAGTTCCCCCTATGCCAGAAAAGGATACTGCTGGACGACCTTCAAGCGGTATCACGGCAACGATTCCGGCAAGGTGCTTGTGTGGAACTGTGCCAGCCGCGTGATGAATCCTACGCTGCCGCAGAGCATTGTCGATCAGGCAATGACAGAAGACCTCGCAGCAGCCA
>CAZVTD010000168.1:5094-5507 GCA_964629945.1 uncultured Planctomycetota bacterium
CCTACGCTCGCAAGGGCTGGACGTGGACGACGTTCAAGCGTCATCACGGCAACGACTCCGGTTCCATTTTGGTCTCGAACTGCCCATCGAGGACCATGAATCCGACATTGCCTCAGTCTGTCGTTGATGAGGCGATGGCGGAGGATCTGGCGGCGGCCAAGTCGGAGTATCTGGGTGAGTTCCGGGACGACGTTTCGTTGTGGCTGCCCATCGAGGTCATTCAGCAATGCGTGGTCGAAGGCCGCAAGGAGCTTCTGCCCCGCAAAGGCATTTCATACTTCGCGTTCGCGGACCTGTCTGGTGGAAGAAGTGATTCAGCGGCACTATCCATCGCCCATGCAGCCGACGGCAAGGTCATTCTTGATTGTCGGCGACAGTGGAAAGCCCCCTTCACTCCGACCTTGGCGTGTCAG
>CAZVTD010000169.1:0-5478 GCA_964629945.1 uncultured Planctomycetota bacterium
GCCGTCCCGGTGGTGGCGCCCGCTCCCTCCACCCCGCTTCCCGAACTCAAGCCCACGCCCCCGGCGACCCCCGCCCCCTCCGAAAACCCCGACGTTGAAGAGTTGAAGCGCTTCCGACGCTGAGCCGGTCTCCCCGTCCCCTCAAGGCCCCGCCGGAACCGGCGTCGGCGCCGCATACCACCGCTTGCACCGGCTGATGATCCGTTCCATGTCGTCGATCGTCTCTTCGATCTGTCGCGCCACGCCCTCACGCAGCGGATACTTCGTCGCCAGAAGCGCCTCATACCAGTTCCGTGCGTCCTCCGCCAGTTCCTGCACCGCCCTGACCGTGCCCGGGTTCACCAGCGTCCCCTTGCCCCGAAGACGAGCCTCCATGATCTCGTCGTATCGCTGCGAGGCCTCCCTCGACTTCGCACTTGCCTCGTTCAGAAGCAGTTCCGCGAACGCCGCCTTCTCATACTCCGTCGGAACGCCGAACCCGTGTCGCTTCTCCTTCCCGATCTCGAACCGGATCTTCGCCATGAACTCCGCCAGCGTCAACGGCGAGTTCTTCTTGTGCTGTTCCGCAATATAATCCACGTCCGGACGGGGCGCCTTGTTCACCAGTTCCTCCAGAAGCTTCAGCGCATCGGCCAGTTTCTCCTCCTTTGCCGCCGCGATGGCCGTCTCATACACCCGCGCGATCGCACTGTTCCGCTCCAGAATCTCCTCCAGCGATTTCAGCGTCCCGTCCAGGTCCTTCGCCGACCGCCTCGGGTCGCCCGTCAACCGGACCTTCGCCATGTCGATCGCCTCGTAGCACCCCTTTGCCCATTGCAGCGCCTCGTGCGCGTCGCGCAGTTTCCGGTCGTTTTTCAGGTAGCTCGTCTTGGCCTCGTTCACCTCCTTGACCGCCGCCGTCCCCAGTCCTTCCAGTCGTCCCCCCGCCGCCATCAGGATCTCGCCCACCCGTTGTCGTCCCTCTCCCTGTTTCTTCACGATCTCCTGCGTCATCCCCACGTCCCCGCTCAGTCCCAGCGCCCACTTCCTCAACGTCTCCACGCGTTTTGCCTGGTACTGAACCTCGGCCACCGACCGCGTCAGTTCCGCCGCTTTCGTCTTCTCCTCCTGGATCGTCGTCCTCAGCGTCTCCAGCGATTTGTCCGCCTCCTCCGCCAGGCTCAGAAGCTGTTTCAGAACCGCCCCGCGTTCTTCCACCGGCACCGCGTCCCACTGGATCCCCGTCCCCTCGCATCGCTTGCAGGGCGTATACCCCAGTCCCTGGCACGTCGGACACAGCCATTCCGTCTCCGTCCGGCCGCTCCCTTTGCAGTCCTTGCAAGGCACCCGTCCCAGCTCGCAGAACGCGCACTTACGCCCCAGCCGAAGCACCGCCAGGGTCTCCAGCAGTCCCGTCTTTCCTCCCGGCGTGTCGATTTCCCCGAACGCCTCTTTCGCCCCCTCCAGACCCACGCGGTCCACCAGTCCCTCCAACACCTTCAGTGCCCGGTCGGGGCGTCCCGCCGCCTGCTGTTCCAGCGCGCTCTTCACCGCCGCCTTCGCTTCTTCTGCACGAGCCTTGCGCAGTTCCTCGACCCACGCCGAAACGTCCTTGTCCTCGGGCAGCGTCTTCTTCAGTTCCTCCGCGATACCCATCGCCGTCGCCGTTCTTCCCCGGCCGAACTCCATCTTCGACTGGCCCAGCTTCCCGCGCTTCAACCCCGCCTCGCCCGTCGCACTCATCTCCTCGTACAGCTTGGTCGCCTGCTCATACAACGCCCCCTCGATGCACCACTTCGCCAGCGCCTCCATCCCGTCCACGTCCCCCGCCTTCAGTCCGGCCCGTCGCTTCGCGAACTCCTCTTCCAGAAGTTCGCGCTGCGTCTTCGTCTGTTCGATGCGTTCCACCTGCTCGCGCGGAAACCGCACCGCCGCCGTGATCCCGCCCAGCGTCATCTCCAGGACCACTTCCGTCTCCGTCTCCTTGACCACCTTCCCCTCTCGGCGGGTTCCGTCCTTCAGATACACGATGTCCCCCGCCGAAACTCCCGCCGCCATCATCACACACACCACCGCCCACACGAGCCTCCGCATCCGGTCTCCTCCTCGCCTCTCCGTCCCCGGCGGCTGCCGGACCCACGAAGAGTTTGCGTTCTTCTTGATTGTACATCACCCACAGACCTTGTCCACCCGCCCAAACCCCTTCTTTTTCTCCCACGCCGCCTCGAACCCCTGCCGCTTTTTCCCCCTTAACGCCTTGCCATACAACACCTTATGGCCTATAATCCCCTGTCGGACCAACCCCACCTCTTCTCCCGCCCGAAAGGGGAACTCTTTGCCCGATGCCTTCGTCAGAACATCAGGAGCGGATTCGAGTCCCGACACGGACGACGAGCTCGTCCGTCGTTACGTCCGCACGGGCGACCCGGAAGCCTTCCGGCTCATCTACGAGCGCTACCGCCGGAAGGTCTACTCGACCGCCTGGCAGGTGACCGGCGACGCAAACGAAGCCTTGGATGTCGCTCAGGAGGTCTTTCTCAGGCTGCATCGAAAAATGGATCGTTTTCGGTTCGAGTCCAGTTTCAGCAGTTGGCTCTATCGCATGACCGTCAACCTGGCCACCGATTTTCGTCGTCGCAGACGCGCGCACAGGACGTTGAGCATCGAAGGCTTCGCCCGCGACACGGATTCTCCCCTCGCCGTCCCCAGTGATGCCCCCGGACCCGT
The DNA here is from genome assembly GCA_964629945.1 of uncultured Planctomycetota bacterium. GTDB lineage: Bacteria > Planctomycetota > DG-23 > DATKVD01 > CAZVTD01 > CAZVTD01. The sequence continues at coordinate 2,707 of CAZVTD010000169.1, forward strand.
TGCCCGTGCCGCGCAGCATGAGCTCGCCTCCGACGTCCTCGATGCCCTCGACGCCCTCAGCCCCAGGCTGAAGCAGGTTGTCGTCTTGCGTTACATGCAGCACCTGAGTTATGAGGAGATCGCCGAAATCATCGGCAAACCCACGGGAACCGTCAAGTCGCGTCTCAACAGGGCCCACGACAAACTCAAGCCCGTCCTTGAGAACCTGACTGGAGAGCAGCCATGAACCCCAACAACCCCTCGATGACCTGCCGCACGTTCGATTCCGAGCTGCTCGACCTCGCCGAAGGCGCCCCAGCCTCCCCGGAGTTGACTCGCCATCTCGAATCCTGTCCCGACTGTCGCCGGCGTCTCCAGACCCTCCAGCACCATCTCGACCTCTTCCAGCGCGTCCCATCTCCCGACGCCCCCGACGAACTTTGGCAGCGCATCCAGTCCCGAGCTGACCGACCCCGGTTCATCCCTCTGCATCCCGTCCGTTGGACCGCCGCCGCAGCGGCTGCCGTCCTCCTGGTCTCCATCTCCGCCTACTTCCTCTTCCACACCGCTCCCGCTCCCGTCGAGCGCCCCGCGCCCACCCACACCGTCGCCCGCACCGTCCAGCCTCCCTCGCTCGACGACCTCCTGGCCCGGCACAACGCCTTCCTCGACGCCCATGTCCTGAACGCCGACCTCGTCCAGCCCGTCGAACTCTCCTTCGCCGTCCCGCAAGGAGGCGCACAGTGACCCGACTTCCGTCCCCATTCAAGACGCTCCTCGTCGTCCTGGCATTCACCCTCGGCCTGGGGAATCTCCACGCCCAGCAGCCCAAACCCGACTCCCCCGAAGACCTCTTCCGTGCCGCGCTCGCTGCCCGCCCCCAAATCTGCTACGAAGGTCTCGCCGCCCTCACCACCTGGCGTCCCGCCGGACCCGCCGTCAGTCACTGTCGAATCTACCACGCCCCCGACGGCAGCCTCCGCCGCGAATACGAAACCATCCCGGGCAAGCGCACCGACGTCTACGTCCAGACTCCTGCCGCCTTCATCTTTTGGCGTGCCGACGCCACCCCACTCATCGCCCGTCGCTATCCCCCCGTACCGCCCGTCCTCGAATCCCTCCAGGACCCCGGACTCATCCTCCGCAACTACGTCGTCGCCTCCGCCGGCGAAGACACCCTGGCCGGTCGTCGCGCACGGGTCCTCACGCTCAAGTCCCGCCAGGGTAGGCGTCCACAGCTTCGCCTCTGGATCGACCCCGAAACCCGCATGATCCTCCGCGAGACCCGAACCGACCTCGAAGGACGCGACCTCACCGACCGGACCTTCCGGGAGATTCGTTTCCCCGAGTGCCTCGACCCCGCACTGTTCGCCCCGCCCGCCGAAGCCCACGTCGAAGACATGGCCGCGAAGATCGCCCCGCCTCCGGATTCCACGCCCCTCCCCCCCGCTGAGATTCTCGACGACGCCCGTCGGCGGCTCGACGCCCCGCTCACCCTCCCGGCCGCGCTCCCCGAGGGCTTCCAGCTCATCACCGCCCGCTTTTACACCGATCCCTCACCCGGCCCCGCGCGTTGGACGCTCCAGCTCGGCTATTCCGACGGCCTCGCCCCCGTCTCCGTCTTCATCCAGCGCATCATCCCCGTCTCCGACCCGACCCCCGCAGGCGCCGTCCCCGAAGACCCCTCCCTCCTCCGGGACGCCGCGGGACACAAAGTCCCCTTCACCGTGCTCACCCACAAGGGCGTCGAGGTCACCGACTATTCCCGCGATGCCCAGACCATCCTCCACCGCCGCACGGACGACCTCTCCATCACCCTCATCGGCGACATCGACCGCACCGACCTCCTCGATATGATCATCTCCATCCGCCCCGAAGAACCCCGCCAACCGTGACCGTCCCCAACTCCCGCCTCGCTGTTGTTGTTCCCGCTGTTCACCCGTTTCTCGCCATGCTCTGTGTCCTCTTTGCTTTCTTCTTTTGCCGTTCTTCGCATGCCATTCGCATGGTATGGTACAACGTCGTCCGCTCAATCGCGGGAATCCGCCTCCGCCGGTTCCTCCACATGATACACCCGGATCGTATGTCCCAGAATCGCCACCGGCTTCTTCTCTTTCAGCCAGTCCAGCGCCTTCCAGCGTGCCGGCATATCCTGTTCATAGATCCCCTGCAGGATCGTCTCGCTGATCGCATACCAGCCCGGCTCGGGCTTCCTCTGTCGGAACCATTCCGCCACGAACCCCAGCTGTTCGGGCGCCGTCCGCGAATGCAGCCACACATGCACCGGCTCCCGGATGTCCTCTCTCGCCACGAACTCCTCCAGCTCCAGCACGTCCTGGCCCCAGTCCAGGTTCGAGTCGCCCAGGTAACGGTGTCCCCCCGCGGGCCCTCCCGCGATCTCGTTGAAATACGCCAGGTAATCCGGATACACCGACACCGACGACAGCGCCACCCATCCCACCATCACCGCGACCACTCCCTGCAGTGCCCACCTTGCCCACGTGGAGCCCGAATGGCTTCTGCTGGGGTTTTCGGCAAGCGGCAAGCGGTCAGCGGTCAGCGGGAAACTCACCACCCCAAGGCTTCCAATCATCACCAGCACGAAGGGCACGATCGGCAGCACCTGCCTGAACCCCGTGTCCACCGCGCTCGTCATGCAGCCCGCCATGAACACCACGGGCACCACCATCACCTCCAGCCCCCACCGCCAACCCCCGGACCATCGCAGCAGCCCCAGTGCCAGCACCGCCAGCACCATCGTCCCCATCGGCGTCTTCAACCCGACCGTCACCG
>CAZVTD010000170.1:0-5442 GCA_964629945.1 uncultured Planctomycetota bacterium
CTCCAAATCCACCTCGACCCCGGCCAGCCCCTCGTAACGCTCATCCAGGGGGGCCTTCAGGTCCATCGCCACCGAATCCAGCAACCCCTTGTCAGCCAGTCTCTTCAGAACGCCGGGCCGGCTGCCGTTCGTGTTAAGCCGGGTCTTCAGTCCCATGCCCTTCAGCTGCAGCAGCATCTCTTCCAGTCCCGCCGAGATCGTCGGCTCTCCCCCGCTCACCACCACGCCGTCGATCCAGCCCGATCGACCGGACACCAGTTCCCGAACGCTCTCAAAGGGGATCGACTCCCCTCCCCCGTTCCCAAGAACCAGTTGTCGGGAATGACAGAACGGACACCGGAAATTGCAGCCTCCAAGGAAGATAACGATGCTGATCTTCCCAGGCCATTCGATGAGGCTATTCTCCAACAGCCCCTTCACCGCTGGCAGCAACGATTCCGACATCAAGACGTGCCCTCAATTCTTCGCTCGCCGGAACGATCCCGTCCCAGCGTGCCACCTCATCCTGTCCCTGCGTGATGATCGTCACGGGCACCTGCGAAACGTCGTAAAATGACCCTTCCGCCAGACCTTCCACGGTTCCCATGACCACCAAGTCCATCCCGATCCTGTCCCCAACACCCCACTTATCCAGGAGATGCGTCACCTTCCGCTTCGTGGATTCACAGCGTGCACATCCCACCTTCCCGAACACATAGATCTTCATAGGCCGCCCCCATCAATGAATATCGACCGATAATTCCCAGAGTATAATGTCAAAAAACCACCGCTTTCAGCCCTGATTTCAGCACATTTCGACGTCAAATCACCCCGTATTTTGCCGGGTTCAGGCCGTCCTTTCACGTCGGCTTGCCGGCCTCCACCTTCGCCGGTGCCACCGACGGCTGGCCCGTCAGATGGTAGTTTCCTTTCTGGCGATCCGCCAGTTCACCCAGCTTGCTCCGGTTCCAGTTGTTCACCCGACTGAAGTATCCCACGATCCGGGTGATCCCGTGGACGTTCCCGCTGTCGCACGTCCCACAGCGTTCCTTCAGGCCGCGCATCATGCGGTTGCAGTCGTCGCAGATCGTGAACTCCGGACTGATCGTCAACTGTGCCGCACGCGTCTTCTCGAACGTCTTGCGGACCAGGTTCTCCACCGACTCCGCCGGCGGACGTTCCTCTCCCACGAACGCGTGGATGATGGCTCCGGATTCGATCATCGTGTGGAACTTCGCCTGCTTGATGATCCTCGTGAGCATGTCCACCGTGGCGTCCGCCCGCAGGTGGATCGAGTTCGTGTAATACACACTGTCGTCTTCCTGGCTTCCCCGGATCACCTCGGCCGCTTCCGGATACCGCTTCAGGTCCACCTTGGCCAGTCGTCTCGAAGCGCTCTCGGCCGGCGATTCCTCCAGCGAGAACTTCATCCCGTACTTCTTCTCGGCCTCTTTCGCCTTGAAGTAGATGAAGCTCACCACCTTCAGCCCTTCCCGGAGCATCTGGTCGTTCTCGTGCAGCTCGTGTCCCATCAGATACATCATCGCCTCGTTCAGACCGATGAGTCCGATGATGTAGGTCGCCTTATCCAGCTCAATGTAGGGTCTTCCGTCCTCCGCGGGACGTCCCACTTCCCACAGCGGAAGCTCGGGCCGGCTCATCAGCTTCGTGATGAACTCCTTCTTCTGGAGATGTGCCTTGATGGCGATCTCCATCGCCCGCTCGACCTCGCGCAGGAAGCCGTCCATGTCGCCTCGCCCCGCACGATACGCCGCCTGGGGAAGGTTCAACGTCACGTTCTGGAACCCGCAGAAGCGCATGCTCTCCAGGTGCTTCAGCATGTAGTCGTCCGTGATGGTCGTCCTCAGACGACAGCATGCCGAAAGTGTCACCGCGTCCCGGTCGAAGACGAAATACGGGGACCCGTTCTCGCCGGCCACCTGGCAGGCGAACCGCAGCAGTTCCATCTGTTCCGGATCCTGGAACGTCTCGGCGTTGACATGGAAATCGCACTTCGGGAACGCGAACACGTGTCCGTGCTGGTCCCCCCTGCGCCACACTTCCAGCATCGCCTTCAGGAACTCACGGGCCGTCCCGGCGTAACTCTCGTACGTCCGTCCCGTTTCCTTCCCACCCGGACCGATTGCCGGGACCGTCTTCATGAAATCGGGCACGCCCGTGTGCACGTTGAAGTCCAGGAACAGCGTCTGACCACCCCGGCTGAACGCGCTCTGCGAACTGGAGAAGATCAGGTGCTGCGCCTCCTGCTTCATCTGCTCAAAGGTCATGTTTTCCACGTACGGAGCATACAGAATGTTGATGTATCCCACGCCCAGCGCCCCCGCGTAATACGCCTGCATCGAGGCGAGGAACGTGTTCAGGTGTCCCGTCAGGGTCCGTGCGTGCTTCGCCGGACCGCTGCGTGTGTCCAGATTCCCCAGACTCAGTCCATATTTCTTCAGGTATTCCAGCGAATGGCTCGAACAATACACCCGCGTCGGGTATCCCAGGTCATGGAGATGGACCATGCCCGTCATATGAGCGTCCGCCACGTCCGGACTGAACACGTGGTCCAGCGCGTACTGTTTCAGCGTGCTCTCGGCGATGTTCAGGTTGATGGCCTCGGGGTTGTTCGCCGTGATGTTCGAGTTCTCGTTCGACTTGCTGAAGATCAGTTGTTCCAGGTCATACCGGGGCATACCGATGACGCTCTGCTTCTTGACCGTTGCGGAAAGCCCGCGCTCGAACAGTTCGTTGTCCACCAGCTCGCGGATGAGCGTCGTCGAGATGCGCCGCAGTCCGGAATCGAAGATGCGCTTCTCCACGCTGCTGGCGATTTCCGACGCCAGCGACTCCGAAAGGTTCGCCTCCCGTTCGAGGGCCTGTGCGATCCGTCCCTTTTCCCACGACAGGATCTCGTCGCGTGAGCCCGGATCCACCAGCAGCGACATGTCCGTGGTCGATCCGTTCTGACGCTGTCGCTTCCTCACCTGAAGGGACCGTCGCAGCCGTGCGCGCTTGTCACGGTAAAGGATGTATGCCTTCGCCGTTCGCGCGTGCCCCGTCTCGATCAGCACCCTTTCCACCATGTCCTGGATGTCCTCGATCCCGGGAACGTCTCCGGGATAGTTCTTCTCCAGGAACATCCGCACCACGTCGGCGAGTTCCTGTGCCATCAGGCGGTCCTCACCGCCCACCGCCTGGGCCGCACGATAGATCGCCTCCGCGATCTTATCGATGTCGAACTCCACCACGCGGTTGTCGCGCTTCCGTACCTTCGTTAACCTTCCCACGGCTTCCCCGCCTTTCTGCTCACCAGCATGACTGATAGGATATGATCGGTTCCGTTATAAACTCTGACTATGAATGATGTCGCTTCCCTGCACTGCCTGCTATGCGCTCTTCCCGCTGCTTTCCTCCGCGTTCAGTCTTTCCACTTCCTTCACGAACTCGCCGACCTCTTTGAAATCCCGATACACGCTCGCGAAACGCACATACGCCACGTGGTCCAGCCTTCTCAGGTGTTTCATCACCTCCTCTCCGATGAACCGGGTTCCCACCTCCCGTTCGAACATACTATTGATCGCGTTTTCGATCGCATCCACCGCCGCTTCCAGGGCTTCCGTGCTCACCGGGCGCTTCTCGCACGCCTTCCGGAACGAGTTCAGGAGTTTCGTCCGGTCATACGCCTCCCGGCTGCCGTCCTTCTTCTCCACCCTCAGCGCACCTTCCTCGATCGTCTCGTAGGTCGTGTAGCGCTTCTTGCACTCCAGACATTCCCGTCGTCGACGAATCGCAATCCCGTCTGCCGAACTTCTCGAATCCACCACACGGTCGTTGTCTTTCTTGCAGAACGGACACTTCAATGCAGGCTCCCCTCATATTCGATTGAAACCGCCACCCGTCCCTTGAACAACCCAGACCCCATAAATCAGAATCGCCCCTGCGCCTGATGGCAAGAGGCGATGACCACAGTCCATTCGGGATACCGTGCCGGTCGGCTTCGGTGACGGTCGGGGAGGTTGCATTCGCAACGTCCGACACGCGTCAGACGACAACGGAAGTGGGCTTCACACCCCTCCTCGTCCGCCACCGAGATTCACCGACCAGACAGCACCTCCTTCTGGCCCGGCACATCCTTCCCCGGGCGTCGCTTCAGACGCACCCAAGCCAGAACTCGGTATCCCCTAGCTGTCACCCGGACGGTCTCGTTTCCTTCCGGGTTTTCGGTCTCAGCCACTCACCAGCACAACCACAAGATATAGTGCATATCGACCAGGTCAAGCTCTATATGCAGTTTTTTTGTCCTCTTTCCCTGATATTTTTCGTGACACACCTAACCTCTTATCACGAAACAAGTTACCGCAAGAATGCCGATTTCCCCTCGTTGTTCTGCCTCGTCGGACTTCACAAAGTCCTCACATTCCCTCAAATCCGCGCGGCCGGAACTCCGCCGCATCGTCCTCAACTCCTTACGAACTAAAAAGTTACGTTGCACGCAACGATTCCCTCAACTCCAGTCCTCCCTCTCCCATCACCTCACTGGCACAGGATGCGACATGTCCCATTTCAAACTGACTTAAAGTGCCCCACCCCGGCTGCCTCCGTACATCCTCGTGTACTACTTCGCCTGTGCTTCTCCGGACCCTGCTCCACCCTCGTGCGACGGAATGACCACCTCAACCTGGATCCCTGCCGCCTCCAGCATCTCTTTCGCCAGGTCGTCCGGGTAGTCTCCGCACGTCACAATTCGCTCCACGCCGCAGTTGATCAACATCTTCGCACACAGTATACACGGGTGATTCGTGCAATACAGCGTCGCACCACGAATGCTCACCCCGTGAATCGCCCCCTGGAGTATTGCGTTCATTTCCGCGTGGATCCCCCGGCACAGTTCGTGCCGCTCTCCCGAAGCCACGCCCCGCTGCTCACGCAGACATCCCACCTTATCGCAATGCTCCAGTCCGCGGGGCGGACCGTTGTACCCCGTGGTCAGGATGCGCTTGTCCCGCACCAGGATGGCCCCCACCCCGCGTCGCAGGCACGTGCTTCGTCGCGCCACCTGTCGAACGATCCCGATAAAATACTCGTCCCACCCAGGCCTCACCGTCTCTCTACCCATCGTTTCTCACTTCCCCACGCAGAACTGGGAGAAAATCCCGTCCAGAACCGCCTCGAAACCCACCGGACTCAGCAGACCGGATGCCCCCTCGGCCGCTTCCCCAACCTCCAGTGCCGTAAACTCATATCCCATGCCGTCTTTCACGGTATCCCCGGCCCGTTCCAGCGCCGCGATGGCCCGCTTCAACCCCGCCATCTGCCGAACGTTCAGCAGAAAACCGCTCTGGGACCGTCCCAGCCCTCCCCCAGAGACCACTCCGGCAATCGCTTCCCCCAGTTCCCGGCAACCTTTACCGGTCAGTGCCCACACCTAGACCACAACGATGTACTTCCGGACTCCGC
>CAZVTD010000171.1:0-5441 GCA_964629945.1 uncultured Planctomycetota bacterium
GCCGGCGGCGACTTTTCCGACGTCCAGGACTCTTCCGCCCCCGAGGGCGATGACAAGATCGGAATGATGTTCCGTCAGAGTGCTTCGGGCGGCGTCGCAGGTGTCGAGGTCGGGTTCGGGGCCGACGTCTTCGAAGCAGGTGACGGTGCAGCCGGCGGGGGTGAGGAGGGAGCGGATGCGATCGGTGAGGCCGGTGCGTCGGGCGAAGGTGCGTCCGGTGACGAGGAGGACGTTTCGGCCGAGGGGTTGGGCGACTTCGGGGAGGCGGGCGAGTGAGCCGGGGCCGGAAACGACCCAGGGCGGAATACGCAGGGACGTGCTCATGGGTTTTCCTGATAAGAGGAGGTCGAAGGTCGTTTTTGGGGATGTCTTAACATATGGCGGGGGAAATGAGAAGTGCAAAAAGCAAGTTGGCGGGGATTGGCGTGGGCGTCGGGGTGGGGGGCTGAAAGGCGGCAAAGCCCGCGCGGATAAGCTCTCCAAAGAGCAACTTTCCGAGATCGGGAAGAAGGCCGCGAAGGCCCGTTGGTCCCGCAAATCTTCGTAACTTAAGTAGCAACAACTCCTTGCGCACATACGGATTATGTATCACGTGATATATCGTGTGATTAATCGCTATGAGACTCTGTTGGTAACTGCTGATATTGATAGTCGATGATTCACAGCGATATAGTGCAATCGCCCGTAATGGGATGCAAACGGACGTAATCCGATGTAATCAGATGCAAACTGCTAAAGGGCATGCGATAGATATCGCCGTTAGAAATCGAGGATTCCGGGCGGAATTCCCTTGACTTCCTAGCCAAGACACAACAAATTCCTAGGTAGGGACTAACGTTAAGGAGCCGGAAATGCCAGACGAGATAAAAGTTGCTCTCCAAACGATTCGCTCCAAGATCAAGGAGTTCGAAAAGGAGATTGCTAGGCTTAAGACGGCCGAGGATGTCCTTGTAGGATTAGGATGCCCTAGAACACAAGACCTCTTTGCAGAATCAGCAGGAGAGAAAAGGAAGGGGCTCTCTGATATTGTACGGGACGCGTTGAAAGAGTATAACGAGGCTACAACGAATCAGGTGGTTGTTTATGTCTTAAAGCGAAGGCCGGATGCGAAGCGTTCGTCAATCCGCGCGACGCTTTCTGGGCGCAAAATATCCGGAGAGTTCGCTTTGAACAAAGAAAAGGGTTTGTGGTCTTTGAGTCAGGATAACAAAAAGGGCGTTGCCAGCTAACGCTGACAACGCCCTCAGATGATTGGTGGGGCGGGTCTGGAGACGGCTACGGACCTTAGACCCAGTGGCCGGGGGTTCGATTCCCCTCCGCTCCACCACATATGGGGACGTAGCTAAACCGGATAGAGCGCCATTTTTACGCAATGGCCGGTGCGGGTTCGAGTCCCGCCGTCCCCACGTCGAATTTCCAAATGAGCCTTCGTTCTCTAGCGAAGAAACTGAAGGCCCATATTCTGCCCTTCTAGGGCAGATCAGCAGAAACAGGATACCATGCCAGGAATTCCATGTCAAGGCGGCTTTTCTGAATCTGCAGAAAGAAATGACGTGGCTTCGCGGCTGTCCAACCGCTCAAGCTGCCCCACCACCTAATTTCATTTGACATTGACGCTGGTTGGCCTATCTTGTAAGAGGCAGGGTTCATTCCGAATCCCTTTCAGGTTTCCCGGCTACACGAGCCTCAGAAGATCAAGGAGCAGATATGTCAGGCAAGATGGTAACGATCGACGGCAACAGCGCGGCGGCGTATGTGGCGCACAAGTTATGCGAGGTGATAGCGATTTACCCGATCACGCCTTCGTCGGGGATGGGTGAGATCGCGGACGCCAAGAGCGCAGCGGGCCAGAAGAACATCTGGGGCACGATCCCGGTGGTTTCGGAACTTCAGTCGGAAGGTGGTGCGTCCGGGGCGGTTCACGGAGCGACGCAGGCCGGGGCGCTGACGTGCACGTTCACGGCGTCTCAGGGTCTGCTGCTGATGATCCCGAACATGTTCAAGATGGCCGGGGAATTGACGCCGACGGTGTTCCACGTGTCGGCGCGGACGGTTGCGGCGCACGCGCTGTCGATTTTCGGGGACCATTCGGACGTGATGGCGGTCCGGAGCACGGGTTTTGCGCTCCTGGCGGCGGGGTCGGTCCAGGAAGTGATGGACATGTCGGTGATTGCGCACGCGTCGGCGCTGGAGTCGCGGATTCCGTTTTTGCATTTCTTCGACGGGTTCCGGAGTTCGCACGAGATCCAGAAGGTGGAACAACTGGGTGAGGAACAGATCCGTGCGATGATCAACGACGATTTCGTTCTGGCGCACCGGGCGCGGGCGCTGAGCCCGGACCATCCGGTGCTGCGCGGGACGGCGCAGAACCCGGACGTGTTCTTCCAGGCCCGCGAGACGGTGAACCCGTTCTACGCGGCGTGTCCGGGGATCGTTCAGAAGGTGATGGACCGGTTCGCGAAGGTGGCCGGCCGAACGTATCACCTGTTCGATTACTTCGGTGCGCCCGACGCGGAGCGTGTGATCATCCTGATGGGCTCGGGTGCGGAAGCGGTGGACGAGACGGTCCAGCACCTGATGGGTCAGGGCGAGAAGGTGGGTGTGGTGAAGGTGAGGCTGTATCGTCCGTTCTCGACGAAGGACCTGATTGCGGCACTGCCGGCGACGGTGAAGAAGATCGCGACGCTGGACCGGACGAAGGAGCCGGGTGCGGGCGGCGAGCCGCTGTATGTGGACGTTCGGACGGCGGTGGGCGAGGCGATGTCGGACGGGTACGCCCCGTTCAAGGAATACCCGAAGATCGTGGGCGGGCGGTACGGGCTGAGCTCGAAGGAGTTCACGCCGGCGATGGTGAAGGCGGTGTACGACAACCTGTCACAGGCGAAGCCGAAGAACCACTTCACGGTGGGGATCAACGACGACGTGACGAAGACGAGCCTGGAGTACGACGCGGAGTTCAGCACGGAAGGGAAGGGCGTGGTCCGCGCGGTGTTCTTCGGACTGGGCTCGGACGGGACGGTGGGCGCGAACAAGAACTCGGTGAAGATCATCGGGGAAGAGACGGACAACTACGCGCAGGGCTACTTCGTGTATGACTCGAAGAAGGCGGGCGCCAAGACGGTGTCGCACCTGCGGTTCGGTCCGAGGCCGATCCAGTCGACGTATCTGATCAGCAAGGCGAACTTCGTGGCATGCCACCAGTTCTTCTTCCTGGAGAAGTTCGACATGCTGAAGTACGCCGAGAAGGGTGCGACGTTCCTGCTGAACAGTCCGTACGGTGCGGGCGAGGTGTGGGGCCGGATCCCGCGGAAGGTTCAGGAGCAGATCCTGAAGAAGGGGCTGAAGTTTTACGTGATCGACGCGTACGACGTGGCGAAGAAGACGGGGATGGGAGCGCACATCAACGTGATCATGCAGACGTGCTTCTTCGCGATTTCCGGCGTTCTTCCGCGTGAGGAAGCGATCGGGAAGATCAAGGAAGCGATCGAGAAGACGTACGGGCGGAAGGGTCCGGAAGTGGTGCAGAAGAATTTCAAGGCGGTGGACGAGACGCTGGCGCACCTGCAGCAGGTGAAGGTTCCGGCGGCGGCGAGCTCGACGATCGAGATGCCCCCGACGGTTCCGGCGGAAGCACCCGAGTTCGTGCAGAAGGTGACGGCGAAGATCATCGCGGGAGACGGGGACGACCTTCCGGTGTCGGCGATGCCCGTGGACGGGACGTTCCCGCTGGCGACGACGCAGTGGGAGAAGCGGAACATCGCGCTGGAGGTTCCGGTGTGGGTATCGGAGGCGTGCAGCCAGTGCGGGAAGTGCTCGATCGTGTGTCCGCACGCGGCCATCCGGATGAAGATGTATGATCCGAAGCTTCTGAACAAAGCGCCGAAGACGTTCAAGTCGGCCGATGCCCGCGGCAAGAACGTGGAAGGGCTGAAGGTGACGGTCCAGAACGCGCCGGAAGACTGCACGGGCTGCGGCGTGTGCGTGGAGGCGTGTCCGGTGAACAAGAAGGACGCGGCGGGGAACAAGACGTCCGAACGGGCGATCAACATGAAGCCGCAGATGCCGCTCCGGGAAGAGGAGCGGAAGAACTGGGAGTTCTTCCTGGGTCTTCCGGAGACGAACCCGAACCTGTTCAAGCCGAACACGGTGAAGGGGAGTCAGCTCCGCCGGCCGCTGTTCGAGTTCTCGGGGGCGTGTGCGGGTTGCGGCGAGACGTCTTATGTGAAGCTGATGACGCAGCTGTTCGGGGACCGGATGCTGGTCGCGAACGCGACGGGCTGCAGCAGCATCTACGGTGGGAACCTTCCGACGACGCCTTACGCGGTGGACGCGTCGGGACGGGGACCGTCGTGGTCGAACTCGCTGTTCGAGGATAACGCGGAGTTCGGGCTGGGGTTCCGTCTGACGGTGGACAAGTTCAGGGAACTGGCGATGGAACTGCTGGGCCGGTGCGAAGCCCTGAGCGGCGACGCGACCCTGGTGGACGCGATCAAGAACGCCGACGAGACGACGGACGACGGGATCGCCGAACAGCGCAAGCGTGTGGTCGAGGTGAAGAAGAAGCTGTCGGGTCGGAAAGACGCGACGAGCAAGCAGCTTCTGAGCCTTGCGGACTACCTGGTGAGGAAGTCGGTGTGGATCCTGGGTGGGGACGGCTGGGCGTATGACATCGGGTACGGCGGACTGGACCACGTTCTGGCATCGGGCAAGGACGTGAACGTCCTGGTGCTGGATACGGAGGTGTATTCGAACACGGGTGGTCAGATGAGCAAGGCGACGCCCCGTGCGGCGGTTGCGCAGTTTGCGGCGGCCGGCAAGCCGATGCCGAAGAAGGACCTGGCGATGATCGCGATGACGTATGGGAACATCTACGTGGCGCGGATCGCGATGGGTGCGAACGACGCACAAGCGGTGAAGGCGTTCATCGAGGCGGAGTCGTACAACGGTCCGTCGCTGATCGTGGCTTACGCGCACTGCATCGCGCACGGGCACGACATGAAGAAGGGATACGCGTTCCAGAAGATGGCGGTGGAAACGGGTTACTGGCCCCTGGTGCGGTTCGATCCGCGTCTGAAGGCGGAAGGGAAGAACCCGCTTCAGCTGGACAGCAAGGCGCCGACGGCGGACTTCGAGGCGTATGCTTACGGTCAGACGCGGTACAAGGCGCTGCAGCAGTCGAAGCCGGAACGTGCGGCGGAACTGATGACGCTGGCGGAGGAAGACGTTGCGAACCGCTGGAAGCTGTATCAGATGCTGTCCGACCTGCACTGCTGTGAAGGACAGGAGAAGGCGTAAGACAACGTGATCGATGGAGGCGGGAGCGTCCGGGCAGACGGAAATCGTCTGCCCGGTTTTTTTGGGCGGTCATGAAGGGGGCGTGATGGAAGGTTATCTGGTCCTGTTCGGGGTGGTGGTGTTCGCGGGGTCGGTGCTGTACGGGT
>CAZVTD010000172.1:0-5437 GCA_964629945.1 uncultured Planctomycetota bacterium
TCGCCGTCGCCGCCAGACCGCCCCCCTGCATCGAATACCCGCGAACGCGGTGGAACGTCTCCTCGATCTGAATCTCGCGAATGAACAGGTGATCCACACACGCCAGCCCGATCCCGATCACGTCGTTGCTCACCGAAACCCTCCCCAAAACGATCTCAGTAACGGACTTCCCATCGGGTATGCGTCACAAGCATCACCGACTCCTCCGGAAACGTCCGGTGCGTCCGAACCGAAAGCACCCCCGCCCCCGTCACATACGACACCGCGATCACCCCGCCCCCGCACGTCTCCCCCGGGGACAGTCGGCACATGAACCCGTTCCGCACCACCGCCCGGTGGATTTCCCGCTCCGCCTCCTCCGCCTCCATGTTGCGCAGGTCGAATTGCACGTCATACCGCACCGAGTCGTCGTACCGGAAGCTCTTCTGCGGGTTATGCTCGAACGAAAACGACGCGATGCGCCGCTGAACCGGAAGCTCCTGCCCGCGGTCCACCACCGCCTCCGTCAGCGTCCGCCGGTGCGTCTGGAACGTCACCACGTGGCCCGTCTCGCCCGCGCGGAACACCACACGGTAATCGTCGCGCCACACCTGACGCTCTTCGAGAACGCCGCACAGTTCCGGGTGCAGACTCCGGGCGTAAAGATGAAACGCCAGTCTCGACGCGCCCGTCATCGGCTCGGCAGACATCACCGTCCCTCGAAAAACACGCCCCGCATCACACGATGCAGGGCCATGAAGTCATTCTACTGTATTGTATCGAATGCACATCCCCCGGCAAGTCCTTTCCCCTGCCGCCCTGCCCACCTCCTCACGTCCTCGTGCCGCCCTCCTTCAGGAACCGGTCGCGCCAGTCGTACGCGAACATCCGCAAATGCGTCGGCGTGTCGTGTCCTTCACCGTGCGTGATCATCGCCAGCCGCTCCGGACATCCCATCAGCTTGTACACCTCCGACCCCGAATAGAAGCACTGCATCCCGGGCCACACGTTCGGGTTGTACGCATCCACGTGAGACTCCAGCACCAGTAGCGCCCTCGGCGCAATCAGCCCGATCATCTCATGATAGTCCCAGGGCGCACGTTGAACCCACGGCTCCGGAGCCAACGCCTTCAGCCCCCCGACATTCGGCCCGCTGTTCCGCCGCGACGGGTTGGTGACGTGCGGACTGATCCCCGTCGATGACACCGCCGCCTTGATCCGCTCGTCGAACGCCGTCGCGAACATCACCCCGCGACCGCCCAGCGAATCCCCGATCGCCCCGAACAACCCGTCCTTCACCCATCCCAGCTTCTCCGCGGCGTCCAGCGCCCGGCTGTGGTCCAGGATCCGACGACCGTCCAGCGTCCAGTCCGGATACTTCTTCGCGAAGTCCGCCACCGCTTCCGGGTTCGTCCGGCCGTGAAGGCTCTCCCCGAACGCATACACGTCCGTCGCAATCGCCAGATACCCCCGCTTCGGCGCCTCCAGCCCATAGACCCGGCTCGGACTGATCGCCGGGTCCAGAACCGCGTATTTCCCCTCCGTGCGCGAGAATGTCCCGTGCATGCACAGGATCGCCGGGGCCGGCAGCGCCTTCTCATCCCCCTCGGGCAGCACGAAAATCGCTTCGTGCCATTCGTCGTCCACCACGTGATACCGGACCTTCACGTGCGTCAGGTCGAACCGCCGGTAGCGCTCGACCTCCTTCACCTCGATCGGATGACGTCCAACGTCCGCCGGCGCCGTCCCCAGCGTCTTCGAGATGCGTGCGTGAATCTCCTTCCGGATCCCCGGCCACTCCTCACGCGTCGTCCCGGGAAGCACCACGCTTCCGATCATATCCCGTCCCCTGCCTCATCTCAGCCGCGTTGGAAAAACCGGTCCAGCCACCCATACGCAAACGCCCTGATCGCATCGGGCGTGTCATGCCCTTCCCCATGCGTGATCATCGTCAGCCGCTCCGGATGTCCCAGCAGCTTGTACACCTCCGACCCCCAGTAGAAGCACTGCATCCCGGGCCATACGTCCGGGTTGCAGTGATCGTTATGCGCCTCCAGGACCAGCAGTGCTCTCGGAGCGCACATCGCAATCAGGTCCTGGTAATCCCAAGGCGCGCGTTTCAGCATGTTTCCTTCGTTCAGGTTCAACAGCCGCGGAATGTTCAGGCTGCGCGGATGCACCACCCCGCGCAGGTGCGGAAAGATCCCCATCGAGCTCACCGCCACCCCGATCCGCTCGTCCAGCCCCGTCAGATACATCACCCCACGACCCCCAAGCGAATTCCCGATCGCCCCGAAACTCCCCTTCTTCACCCACGCCATGCTATCCATCACGTCCAGCGCACGCTGGTGGTCCAGCAGGTGACGGTCGTCCACCGTCCATTCCGGATACCGCTCGTAGAACTCCGCATACACTTCCGCGGGGTCCCGCCGCCCCCCCTGTACCCCGAATCCCATCTGGTCCACCGCCATCGTCACATACCCCCGACGCGCCAGCTCGATCGCATACGCCCGACGGGGCGACTTCTCCGGGTCCATCATCGAAAACTTCCCGTGCTCACGGTTCGTCCCGTGGATGCACAGAACTCCAGGCGCCGGACACGCGGCCTCCCCTCCTTCCGGAAGGATGCAGATCCCCTCGTGCCACTCGTCTTCCACCACCTGATATCGAAACCGGATGTGCGTCAGACCGTGCTGCTCATAGCGTTCCAGCTCTTCCCACTCGGCGGGCCGACCCCGAGCCCCTTCCGGGGCCTTCCCAAGCGTCCCAAGAACCCGCTGATGGATCTCATTCCGAATCCGCGACCACGCTTCCACCGTCGTCCCGGGAAGCACCACACTCCCGATCATCATTCCTCCTCCGTGTCAACCGGGCCGCCCCCACGCCAGGCGGCTCCCCCGGATGATAGCATCTCCCCGGAATGATGCAATAGACGGTCACACGAAAGAGAACCTCATCGGCAACTTCGTCTGCGGACTCCGTTGGCGGAACCCGCCTTGGGGCCACCCCGCTTCATCCCCTCACGCAGACTCACGATCTGCGACCGCGACGTTTCACCCTGCTTCATCTGACGACACCACCAGATCAGGAACACCCCAAGGAGTACCGTCGGAATCGACAGCGCCAGGATGCGTCCCCACGCGCTCGGCGTCTTCGTGGTAATCTCCGCCGGACACCGAACCGGCGCCTCACTGCTCCCGCATCCCTGTTTCGTCATCAGCGACTCGTTGTACTTCCTCCCCGAATACATCCCCAGACGACGTTCATAGAGCGACCCCGTGTCCACCAGCGTCGCCTCGTGTTTTGCCCGCGCAAGGATCCCTGTCGACCGACGATAGTCCTCCGCCTCACGAATGCTTACACGCTGTTCCGCCGGCGCAAAATCCTGGCCCTTCTTGATCTCCGATGGACGGATCTCCGCCTTTTCCCCGTCCGCCGCGATCACCGGACTCGTCATCACGCACGTCAGAATCCCAACAACCCATGCCATCTGTGCCGTTCTTGTGTTCAATCGGACCTCCACATCACGACTTCCACTTCACGCCACACCTTCGGCAGGTAGAAACCGTGCGATTCCCCGTCTCCCAGCAGACGGTAATCATATCGAAAAACACAGGTGTCCGTTCCATACACGATCGCCTCGTTCCGCGAGACCACGCACCCTCGGAACGTCAGGTTCTGTCCATACGCCAGTGTCAGCATCCCGATCGTATGGTTCGTATACAGCGCTCCGTCGACGTTTGTGATCTGTGTGCTCGACAGCGAGCTGTAGCTCGACGTCCCGCTCGGGATGTTCCCTGCCCAGTACGTGCTGTTCAGCGACGCCGGAACGTTGAACTCGCTCATCTGTGTCGTCTGATCGCGCACCCCGTCCCCGTCGATGTCTTCGCCCGTCTCCGGAATCGGGTCTCCTACGCTTTTCCCTGTCGGGATGATCCCATCCTGCTGGTGCAGGACCGTGTAGGGGTCCGGCGTCCACTGTCCGTCGTTTTCCAGAATATCGTCGTCCGCGGTGCCCATCACCCCGTCCCGACCCGCACGCGTGTTCGGGATCAGGTCTTCCCCACTGTCCTCGTCCGAACGGTTCCGCGAATCCTGCACCCAGCTCCTCACGTACGATTGCCAGTAACTGTTCGTATAGTCTCCCAATACGATGTGCTGTCGCGCAAACAACCCCACCGCGTCGGCCTCCGCGTTCGTCGCAATCCAGTTCTCCATCGCCGCCTCGTCCGGGTCCGTCGGCGTCGTCGTCGGGGGATGCACGTATTGCAGGTTCTTCGGGATATACACGTTCCCGCTGCAGTAGATCGCACCCTGTCCCGTGATATACCCGCTCAGGATCACGCTCCCCCGAACCACCACAGGCCCATCGATCACGATCGGGTTCGTCGCCGTCCCGCACAGATACAGGTTCTTCTTCTCACTCGCGTCGTCCCCCAGCACGTTCATGAACACCGTCGTGCTCCCCAGTTTCACCGACGAATTCTTCCGGACCGCCAGGTCCTCATACATCGTCAGGTCGCTCAGGTTCGGCATCGGGACCTGCTGCTCATACGGATGCTGGCATTTCTTCTGACCCACCTCGTCCTGTGTGCATTTCCCCGCGTCGCAGTCCGACTGTGTCCACAGCGCGTTCGCGTCGCCCCGCATGTTCTGCGATCCCGCGATGTTCCACCCAGAGATCACGCCCCCCTCGTCCAGATACCCTTGCAGGTCCGAACCGTCCAGCTTCGAAAACCGAGGCACCGCGTTGATCGTCGCTCGGTAACCACCCCCGTCGAACTGACCGTTGCCCCGAACGTTCCCGTACGCCACGATCGTATCCCCGTAATACCAGCCCCAGTTGTTGATGAAATACACGTAGTCGAACACCTCGCTCCGACCGATCGACACACGCACCACCGCCTCGATCTCGCGTTTCATCGCCTGCGGGTGCTCCTTCGACGGCACCCACGCCTCCACGCGGACCCCGATGTCCCGCGTATACTCGTCGATGCTCGCCGACGACGTCACGTACACGTCATACTGTCCCACACGTACACCGTCCTTCACCAGCCATTCCCCCATCTTCGGCTGCGTCCCCACAAGGTTCTCGAACGCCAGGAAGGGCTGGTCGATCCGACCCATGTGACGCAGCCCCGACAGCGCCGAAATTTCCTCTTCCAGACCCGCCTGCGCCACGAACAGTGCTTTGCATCGAAGCGCCGTGCTCTGCGCCTGTTCACTGTCCTTCGTCGAAACCATCAGCGACACCGTGCAGAAGCTCGCGATGATCAGGACCAGACACACCACGATGATCAGTATCGACCCCCGCTCGTCACCTCGCATCCTCATGACCGCTTCCTCCCGACACCCTCACTCGTTTCGGAACAGCACCGACGTCCGCGCTTCCTTCCGCCAGGTCTCGCCGCTCCCCTGAACCGCCCGCCGCAGAACGATCTCTGCCATACCCCCCTGG
>CAZVTD010000173.1:0-5370 GCA_964629945.1 uncultured Planctomycetota bacterium
CCTATCCCCTTCCCGAAGCCCAGCTCGACCGCTTCATGTTCAACATCATGGTGGACTATCCCACCCCCGACGAAGAACTCCAGATCATGAAGATGGTTACCAGCGCCTACGTCCCCCAACTCCAGCGGACCCTTTCCGCCGAGGACATCCTCAGGCTCCAGGACATCGTTCGCAAGGTCCCCGTCGCCGAACACATCTACCTCTACGTTCGACGGCTCGTGCGCTCCACGCGTCCCGGCTCCGACGAAGCCCCCGATTACGTCAAAGACCTCGTCCAGTGGGGCGCCGGTCCCCGCGCCTGTCTCTATCTCATCCTCGGTGGAAAAGCCCGCGCCATTCTCCACGGCCGCTATCACGTCACCACCGACGACATCATCGCCGTCTCCGCCGCCGTCCTGCGTCACCGCATCATCACCCCCATCACCGCCGAGGCCGAGGGAATCCGCTCCGACCAGATCATCACCCGGCTCCTGCGCGACATCCCCCGACGCGAGGACGAACTCGTCAGCCATCAGTAGTCTCCGTCACGGGCCGGTTCGACGTCCCGCACCGGCCGGGAGTTGTTCGACATGACCGAAGTCGCGTCACTGCTCGACCCCGCGGTCCTGAACAAGTTCTCCAACCTCGAGCTCATCGCCCGACAGGTCGTCGAGGGCTTCATCTCAGGCCGGCACAAAAGCCCCTACAAGGGCTTCTCCGTCGAGTTCGCCCAGCACCGCGAATACACCCCGGGCGACGAAATCCGTCACATCGACTGGCGCTCCTTCGGAAAAACCGACCGCTACTACGTCAAGGAATACGAGGTCGAAACCAACCTCCGCGCACAGATCCTCGTCGATGCCTCCGGCTCCATGCGCTACGGTCACCGCCGCGCCGACGGCGCCGAAGGCATCTCCAAGTTCACCTACGGCTGCTACCTCGCCGCCGCGCTTTCCTACATGCTCCTTCACCAGCAGGACGCCGTCGGACTGGTCACCTTCGACACCCGCGTCCGACGCTACATCCCCCCGCGTGCCGCCGCCAGCCACCTCCGCATCATCTGTGGCGAACTCCGCAGGACCGAGCCAGGCAGCGAAACCGAGCTCGCCGTCGTCTTCCACGACCTCGCCGAACGCCTCAAGCGGGGCGGCATGGTCGTCATCATCTCCGACCTCTTCTTCGACCTCAAGCCGCTCCTCAACGCACTCCAGCATTTCCGTCACCGTCATCACGAAGTTCTCCTCTTCCAGGTCCTCGACCCCGACGAACTCTCCTTCCCCTTCCGCAGCTGGAGCGAGTTCCGCGACCTCGAAATCACCTCCCAGCGCATGCGCATGGATCCCCAGCGTGTCCGCGAAGGATACCTCGCCGCCCTGCGCACCTTCCTCGACGATCTCAAGCGAGGCTGCGGACAGATGAGCATCGACCTCGTCTCGCTCGAAACCACCACCCCCTTCGATCAGGCTCTTGCGCAATACCTGGCCCGTCGTGCCTGGAGGTAAGCCGTGCCCTTCGGATTCGCCAACAGCATCTTGCTCTGGGGTCTCGCGGCCGCCTCCATCCCCATCATCATCCACCTCCTCAACCGTCGTCGCGTGCGCGTCATCGACTGGGGCGCCATGCGTTTCCTCCGTGACGCCGTCATCTCCCGCCGACGAAAAATCCGACTCGAAGAACTCCTGCTCCTCCTCCTGCGAACCGCCATCCTCGTCTTCCTCGTCCTCGCCATGGCGCGTCCTTTTCTCCGGGGAGGACTCTTCGGGACCGGCCGGCAGCATCGTGACCTCGTGGTCGTCCTGGACTGCTCCATGAGCATGGACCTCCGCGAAGGCGTCCACACCCCCTTCGCCCGCGCCGTCGAGCTCACCCGGCAGACCCTCGACAACCTTCGCGAAGGCGACGGCGTCAACGTCGTCCTCGCCGGGAAGGTTCCCCGCGCCCTCTTTCCGGAACTCACCTATGACCTCAAGGCCGCACGCGACGCCCTGACGGACCTCAAGCCCTTCCGCACCTCGCTCGACATGGTCCGTTCCGTCAGACTCGCCGACACCATCCTTGCGGGCGGGACCAGTCCCCTCAAGCAGGTCGTCATCATCAGCGACGGACAGCGCTTCGGTTGGTCGGCCGACGATGACGAAGCCTGGTCGGTGCTCGCCGAGGATCCCGACGCCGCGCTCCGGCCCCGGTTGCACGTCTGCACCGTCGGTCCCGTCACGAACCCCGACAACCTCGGCATCACCCGGATCACCCTCTCGCGCAGCGCCGTCGGAACCGACCGGGACGTCGGACTCTCCGTCGAGGTCGCCAACCCCGGAACACGCGACGTCACCGGTGCAAAACTCAAAGTCACCATCGACGAAGCCGTCAAGGCCGATCTCGACGTCGGGACCCTTCGCGCCGGAAGCTCCGTCCTCTTTCCCGTGCGTCACCAGTTCGGACACACCGGTCCCGCGCTCGTCCAGGCCCGCATCTCCGACGACGCCCTCGAGCCCGACAATGTCGCCTGGCTCGGTCTGGAAGTCCTGGACGTCCTCCCCGTTCTCCTTGTCGACGGCGCCCCCGGAACCTCCCGTGCCGGCTCCGAGGTCTTCTTCCTGCGTGCCGCGCTCGACCCCCTCGACCCCCAGAGCATGAAACGCACCAACCTCATCGCCTCCACCGTCGAATCCATCGACCCCATGGACCGTAACGAACTCCTTCAATACGCCGCCGTCGTCCTTGCCAACGTCAAGTCCCTCGGACCCGCCCAGGTCGCCGCCCTCGAACAGTTCGTCCGCTCAGGCGGCGGCCTCCTCATCGCCCCGGGCGACAACGTCGATCTCGATTTCTGCAACGGTCCCCTCTTCGCCGAAGGACGCGGACTCCTGCCCTGTCAACTGGATCACGTCCTGGGCGAGCCGGGCTCGCGAAGCGCCTGCGTCTCGCTCCTGACCGGTTCCCTCACGCATCGCGCGCTGGCCCTTCTGGCCGAGCCCGACAAGGCCGACGTCAGCAAGGCCCGCTTCTACCGTCACTGGAGCACCGGACGTCTCGCCGCCGGCGCCGCCCCCATCGCGCTCTTCAACGACGGCACCCCCTTCCTCGTCGAACGCTCCCTCGGCGCCGGTCGTGTCATCCTCATGACCACTCCGCTCGATGCCGACTGGTCCAACCTCCCCCTGCGTCCCAACTACGTCACCCTCATGCACGAACTCGTCTACTACCTCGCCGCTCCCGTGCTCCCCAGGCGCAACCTCCTCGTCGGCGAAAACCTCTCCCTCGAACTCGACAAGCCCGACAACATCTCCGAGGTCAACGTCACCGGTCCGGGCGGCGCGACGCGACAGGCCGCCGTCCTCCAGCGCGAAGGACGCTGGTTCGCCTCCTATCCCCACACCGACCAGGGCGGACTCTACAAGGTCGAAGTCGTCGGTCCCGCCCAGCGACGCACCGTCACCTTCACCGTCAACGTCGATCCCGGCGAAAGCGATCTCGCCCCGCTCAGCGCCCTCGACCGGACCCGACTGGCCGATCGCGCCGCCATACGCTTCCACGATTCCCCCGACGACCTCTTGAACACCGTTTTCGCCGGCTCCATCCGATACGAAATCTGGCGCATCGTCCTCGTCCTTGTCGTCCTCATGATGCTCGCCGAAATCCTCTTCACCCGAAAACTCGCCCGGCGTCAGAGCGACAGCATCCGGGTGGGAACCGAGGACGGCGTCTCCAGACGCATCGCGGATGCACGACGTCACGTCGTCAAAGAACGGGAAGCCGCCGACATGGACGAGGTGCCCCGATGACCACCGTCGAACGCGCGCTGATCTTCACCGGAAAGGACGCACTCCTCGGGGTGCTCGTCCTCGGCGCCGCCGTCCTCGTCCTCGCCGTTTGGCTCTACCGGGTCGAGCGGCGTTCCGTCAGTCCGCGTCTCGGCCGAATCCTCGTGACGCTCCGCGTCCTCGCCCTCGCGCTCATCCTCCTCATGTTCCTCGAACCCGTCATCTCCCTCACCGAAACCACCCGTCACAAATCCACCGTCCTCGTCATGCTCGACGTCTCGCACTCCATGATGATCCCCGACTCCACCCTCTCTCCCGGCGAAAGCCTCGCCATCGCCTGCGCACTCGACAAACTCCCCCCCGATGTCAAAACCAGTCCGCTGACCGACCAGGCCGACAAGCTCGACGCGTCCACGCAAACCCTCGCCCGGATGCTCACCGACTGGCAGAGGCTCGCCGACTCCTTCGCCCTCCAGGAGACCCGCTCCAAGCCTCTCGTGGAACGCTCCAGAAGCCTCGTGCGCGATCTCAAAACCTGGCGCGTCGACGCACGCACCCTCCTGACCGAACTCGATTCCGACGCCGGACGGCTCGCCGACTGGCCCGAACTCGAAGCCGTCCTTCGGCGGACCCTCCAGAAGCTCCGCGAGGAAGCCCTCGAAAACGTCTCACGCACGCTTGCCGAATACGACGATTCGACCGATGCCGCCTCCCTCGACGTTGCTGCGCTCGACCGCGCCACGCGACAGCTCGCCTACGCCGCCGGAGCCATGGAGGAGGGCGTCGCACAACTCAGAAAGATCGCCCAGGGCCACAACGATGCCCTCGCCGACCATCTTCCTCCCGACGTTCGGCGGGCCATGGACGACGCGCTCCAGAGCACCAGGCTTGATCTCGTCCGGCGGATGCTCGACGCACGCGACGCCGAACTCCTCAAAACGCTCGACCGGAAATACGACCTCGTCGTCAGACAATTCGCGGGCGGGCTTTCCTCCGAACTTCCCGCTCCCGCCGAAGGCAAACTCGATCTCGACCCGCAGTCCGACGACATCACGCTCGCGCGCGATTTCACCGACCTCGTCTCCAATCTCAACGTCGCCCTCAACGAACTCTCCGACCGGAAGCTCGCCGCCGTCGTTGTCATCAGCGACGGCTGCTTCAACCGGGGCGGCGACGTCGCCACGCTCGTCCCGGAACTGCGACGACGCAGCATCCCCGTCCACGCCATCGTCGTCGGCGCCTCCAGACCGCCCAAGGACCTCGCGCTCGTCGGGCTCGAAGGTCCCGATACCGTCTTCGAAAGCGACCAGACCGTCATTTCCGCCGTCGTCCAGGGCATGGGTTTCGACGGTCAACAAGCCGCCCTCACCCTCCGCGAGGGACCGAACGTCCTTGCCACCGGAACCGTCACCCTCAGCGACGCCCGTCCGCGACAGGTCGTCGCACTCACCTGTTCCCCCTCCGCCCTCGGCGAGCACGTCCTCGAAGTCGAACTCGAATCCCTCCCCGGCGAAGTCATCCCCGGAAACAACCGCGGCTCCCTCGCACTTCGCGTCGTCAAAGACAGGAACAGAATCCTCCTCATCGACGGCGCGCCGCGCTGGGAATATCGCTTCCTCAAGAACGCCCT
>CAZVTD010000174.1:0-5302 GCA_964629945.1 uncultured Planctomycetota bacterium
CTTCCGAACGGAGGGGTCCTCGTTCTTCAGGGCAGGCAGGAGTTCCTGGAGTGCGGTGTTGGAGAGTGCCCGAAGGGCGCGTTCGGCGGCCCCGCGGTCACGCCAATCCTTGTTGGACATGGCTTCGATGAGCGGCTGGACAGCCCGAGGGTCACCGATCTGACCGAGTGCTCGGGCGGTGCACCAGCGGTCGACCCATTCGGCATCCCGGAGTCCGGCGATGAGGGGCTCGACGGCGCGGGGATCTTTGATCTCGCCCAGGGCTACGGAACATCCCCAGCGAATGTGAATGTTCTCGCTGGTGATTCCCGGAATGAGCTGGTCGACGGCGGGCTTTCCGATGAGGACCAGGGCATTGGCGAGATCGGTGCGGACGGCTTCGACGTCGTTCGGGAGGGCGGCGATGAGGGGGGCGACGGCGGGCTTTCCGATCTTTCCGAGGGCCTGGGCGGCGGCGGCACGACGATCGGGATCCCCCGTTTTCATGACGTCCACCAGGGGCAGCACGGCGGGTTCGCCGAGCCGACCGAGAGCATCGATGACCTGCGGGGAGGCGTCCTGATCGTGTGCGAGCATGGAGACGAGATAGGGTATGGCCGGGGCGGCGGCAGCCCCCATCCGTCCGATGGCACCGGCGGCACGGGCGCGTTCGGCCGGTGCTTCAGCGTAGAGCTTTTCGACCTGCACACGGAGGCGTGGGAGCATGTCGGCAGGGATGTCCTGACGCGGCATGGCCGGCTGCGCCGAAAGGGGAAGAGTGAAACACAGGACCCACAGGGACACCACGCCGAGCGACGCGAGGCGCTGCATTGCACACCTCCAGTGAACGTACGGTCAAGCCTGCCCGGAAGGGACAGAGGAGTCCTCCGGGCAGGAGACGACCGTCGTCCTATCGCTATTTCTTCTTGAGTTCGGCTTCCATCTTGGCCCGCTGGGCTTCGGCCTCGACCGCATCAATGAAGGCATTGGCATCTTCGGGTTTGCTGTAGGGGCCTTTGACCACGTATTCGACGGCAGGCTTGATCTGGGCTTCCTTGTCCTTGATCTGCGCTTCGATGGCGTCGATCTGGTTCTGGATTTCCTGCTTTTCGGCTTCGGTGGTTTTGCGTCCCTTGAGTGCTTTGAGTCCGGGAAGCTTCTTTTTCAGGTCGGTGACCTCTTTTCGGAGGGCAACGTTGGCCTTGTTGGTTTCAACACGCTCGCGTTCGAGTTCGACCTTGCGCTCGTTCACCTGGACGATGGAGGTGTATTGGCTGCAAACCACGTCGTAGCCTCGCTTTTCGGCGAGGACGTAGATGCGGATTTTGTCCTCGTCGTCATCGTCTTTGGCATAGGCCTGGGAAACAAAAGAAAGCCCAAGAGCCACAAGCCACATCAGCAAGAACACCCTCCACAGCTTCATGGCAGACCTCCCGTAAGAGCAGAAGACATCGCAATGCGACGACCGTTCCACACCATATTAGACGAGAAATGTGGGAAAATCTTGCAAAAAGTGGTGGAAAAACGTGTGGGGCACTGACTTGGGGGGGCAGTTCAGGGAGAATCCGACCGGTCCTGGAGACGTTTTTTTGCGGTGGGGACCTGGGAATCGAGGGGCTCGATGTGGACGTTGACGACGAAGCCCGGCAGAGCGGCTTCGATGCGCGAGGCGAGCTGGTGGGCGATCTCGTGGGCCACGAGGAGTTCCTGGGAGCCGTCCATAGTGACGTGCAGGTCGACATGACCTGTTCCGGCATGTTCGTGTATGTGAACGCCATGGAACCCGACGACGCTGGGGATTTCGGAGACCGCGGCGTCAATGGCAGCATCGACGCGTCCATGTAGGGGGAGAGGCAACTGGTGATGGGCGGGTTCGACATGAACGACGACGGAGGCGTCGAGTTCCCGTGAGAGACGCTCTTCGACGCGTGAGGCGACCTCGTGTGCTTCGAGGACGGGCACGTCGGGTGGGGTTTCGATGTGGACGCCGATGGCACTGTGAGTGCCGTATTGGTGAACGGTGACGCCATGGACGCCGAGGACCCCGGTGACGGTCATGGCGAGACGTCGGATTTCGTCCTGGAAGGCTGTGGGGGCGGCTTTTCCGAGGAGTGTGGTGCTGGAGGAGAGTCCGATGGAGAAGGCGACATAGCCGATGAAGACGGCAACGAGGAGTCCGAAGACGGCGTCGAGTCGCTGGATGCCGAAGCGTGAACCGACGAGGGCGAATACGACGAGGAGCGAAGCGATGGCGTCGGAACGGTGGTGCCAGGCGTCGGCCTTGACGGTTTCGGAGTTGATGTTCCGGCCGATGGTATCGGCGAAGCGTGCCATGCTCTCCTTGAGGAGTGCGAAGAGGAGCATGATGGCGACGGCCCACCAGGAGGAGAGGACGACGGGACCGAAGGAGAAGGAGACGGCGAGTCCGGGAGGATTCAGGAGTCTGGCGAAGGAGTCCTTGATGAATTCGAAGGCGGTGACGGCCAGCAGGACGGCGATGACGAGTCCGGCGACGGTTTCGGCACGGCCATGACCGAAGGGATGGGATCGATCGGCGGGCTTGGCGGCGGCCCGGAAGCCGATGACGACGACGATACTGGTGAGGACGTCGGAGGCGGTGTGGGCGGCGTCGGCCAGGAGGCTGATGGAGTTGAGCATGAGTCCGAGGGCGATTTTGACAGCGGCGAGGAGGACGTTGCCGATGATGGAGACCCAGGCGGCAAGGTAGGCCAAGCGGGTGCGGACCTCGGGCCGGTCGGGGTGTTCATGGTCGGGAACGAAGAACCTGATGAGGTATTTTCCGAGCAAAGTCGCCGCTCCTATGGACGCGGAACGTCAAGGACGGTCACCCGGACCGTGGGAACCTGCTGGTCCCCTCCCCTGTCCGGTGCTGCAAACAACGGTCTCAACGGGCGAGCCGGGCCCGTCGTGGTCAGTCGGTTTCGTCGGGGTAAGGGAGCTGGTAGTTGGGGGCTTCCTGGGTGATGGTGATGTCATGGGGATGGGATTCGGCGCGCGAGGCGGAGGTGACGCGGATGAACCGTGCCTTTCGGCGGAGTTCTTCGATGTTTCCGGCGCCGAGGTAGCCCATGCCGGCTTTGAGTCCACCGACGAGCTGGTAGACGAAGGGAGAGAGCTGGCCCCGGTAGGGGACGCGTCCTTCGACGCCTTCGGAGACGAGCTTGTCGCGGCTCTTGGTTCCGGACTGACCGTAGCGGTCGGCCGAGCCCTTGACCATGGCCCCGAGGGAGCCCATGCCGCGGTAGAGTTTGAAGGTTCGTCCCTTGTGGATGATGAGGTCGCCCGGGGATTCTTCGAGTCCGGCGAAGAGTGAGCCGAGCATGACGGCGGAGGCCCCGGCGGCGATGGCTTTGGTGATGTCACCCGAGTGACGGATGCCGCCGTCGGCGATGACGGGGACACCTCGTTCCTGTGCGACGGAGACGGCATTGAAGATGGCGGTGATCTGCGGGACGCCGACGCCGGAGATGACGCGCGTGGTGCAGATGGATCCGGGTCCCATGCCGACTTTGCCGGCGTCGGCGCCGGCGTCGCTGAGATCGGCGGCGCCTGCGGGGGTGGCATTGTTCCCGGCGACGCCGTCGATGTCGAAGGATTTTTTGATGAGTCGGAGGGTGTCGAGGATGCCCTTGGAGTGTCCGTGTGCGGAATCGAGGACGATGAGGTCGACATCCTTGTCGAGGAGCGCTTCGACGCGCTGGAGGTCGTGGACCCCGACGGCGGCGCCGACGCGGAGGCGTCCGCGGGGATCCCGACAGGCGACGGGGAACTGTTCGAGTTTGTCAATGTCACGCTTGGTGATGAGGCCATGGAGACGGCATTCCTTGTCGACGAGGGGGAGTTTTTCGACCTTGTTGCGGTGGAGGATGTCGCGGGCTTCGTCGACGGTGGTTCCGGTGGGGGCGGTGATGAGACCCGTGGAGGTCATGACGTCGCGGATGTGTGCGTCGGCCTGGTCGTGGAAGGAGAGGTCGCGCTTGGTGAGGATTCCGACGAGTCTGCCGTCCTTGACGACGGGGATGCCGGAGATGTTGAAGTCGGACATGACCTGCTTTGCGGTTCGGACGGACTCGTCGGGACCGAGAGTGACGGGATCGACGATGATGCCGTTTTCGGAACGTTTGACCTTGTCGACCTCGCGGACCTGCTCCTCGATGGAGAGGTTTTTGTGGATGACGCCGATGCCGCCTTCCTGGGCGAGGGCGATGGCGAGTGTGGCGGTGGTAACGGTGTCCATGGGGGCGGAAACGAGGGGGATGTTGATGGAGATTTTCCGGGTAATGCGGGATTGGACGGAGACGTCCCTGGGCACGACCTCGGAGCGGTCCGGGAGGAGCAGGACGTCGTCAAACGTGATGGCTTCACCGACGATTTTGTCGTGCATGGCTGGTGTATCTCCGCGAAAGAAAGCTGAAGGCAGCCCCCCGGTTCGGGCGATTAGTTAAGGGAACGCGGAGGTTATCATACAGGTCAGGCGGCGAAGGTCAAGGGAGTTTGGGGTTCTGGAGGTCAAAAAGCGTCAAAAAGGTGATCCGGTCGGAGGGTGGGTGCCGGGATCGGGGATGTGATGTGTGGTTCGGTCCCATTCGATCCGGATGAACCGGATGAAAGAGGTTTAGTTTATGGGTTTTCACTTGACCGAGGGTCATTCGAGGGGTAAAGTATTTAGCTTTGGATAGAGTGTCGTCCGGGGAGCCCCAAGGGGTTTCTGAAGAGAGGAGCAAGAAGGATTTGAGCCAGGCGAAACGAGGGGACGCTGCAGGCGGTGAGGGAAAGGAGTCGTGGATGAAGCCGTCGGAGTTGGAGGCCTATAAGAAGGCGTTGGTTCAGAAGTACCGACTGCTTTCCGGCAGTGTGGACGCGCTGGAGCAACAGGCTCTGAAGAAATCACGCCAGGAGAACAGTGGGGACCTCTCGAACATGCCGATCCACATGGCGGACATCGGGAGCGACAACTACGAGCAGGAGTTCAACCTGGGCCTGATCGAGTCGGAAGACCAGGTTCTGCGTGAGATCGAGGAAGCGCTGCAGCGGATCGAAGACGGGACCTACGGGACCTGTGAGATGTGCGGGAAGGCGATCCGCAAGGTGCGTCTGAAGGCGGTTCCTCACGCGAAGTACTGCATCGAGTGTCAGCGCGAGTGTGAAGAAAACGGAGAGTGAAGGCGACGCGGGTCACGGGTCCGGTCCAGGGACCGGGTCCATCTTTGGTCGCGCATGACGCGATCGGTCGAGTCGCAGAGAGGCAGGGGTGTCGGGGGATGCGAAGGGGACACGTGCTGTTCTGGAGTCTGGCGGGGTC
>CAZVTD010000175.1:0-5296 GCA_964629945.1 uncultured Planctomycetota bacterium
CGAAACAGACCACGCGTCCGCCCCCCTTGCCAAGCGCAAAGCCCGGCCCTCGCCACCTGACGGGCCGTCCACGACAGGTAAACTGGGTCGATCGGGATGCAGGGCCCGCCCAGACCCGGCCGCGGGTAGAACGCCTGGAACCCGAAAGGCTTCGTCTTGGCCGCCTCGATGACCTCCCACACGTCGATCCCCATCTTGTCGAACAACATCTTCAGTTCGTTCACCAGTGCGATGTTCACCGAGCGATAGATGTTCTCCAGAATCTTGCACGCCTCGGCTTCGCGCGAACCCTTCACCGGGACCACCGTTCGGATCACCTTCGAGTAAAGCATCGCTGCCAGTCGGCCGCTTTCGGGATCGACCCCGCCCACCACCTTCGGGATCGTTGCCGTGTTGAAGTTCGGGTTCCCTGGGTCCTCGCGCTCCGGCGAAAACGCCAGGTAAAAGTCTTCTCCACACCGGAGCATCCGGTTCTCCAGGAGGGGCTTCACCACCTCATCCGTTGTCCCCGGATAGGTCGTGCTCTCGAGGACCACCAACTGTCCCTTGCGCAGGTACTTCGCCACTTCACGGACCGAATTCACAATGAACGACAGGTCCGGCTCCTTGTGTTCCGTCAACGGCGTGGGAACACAGATGATGATGGCATCGGGAAGCTCCAGGCGCGAGTAATCCGACGTCGCCTCGAAACGTCCCGTTGACCGCGACTGGGCCACGCGACTCGCGTCGATGTGCTTGATGTAACTCTTGCCCGAGTTCAGCAGTGCAACCTTCTCCGCGTCGATGTCGAACCCGACGACCTTGAACCCGTTCTCGGCGAACGTCAGTCCCAGCGGAAGCCCCACGTAACCCAGCCCGATGATCCCAACCAGGGCTTCACCCGAGACCATCTTCTCTTCAAGACCCATGGATACTCCTCTTCACGATGACCTGATCAATCAACCAGAACGCACCCGAGAATTTCTCCTCCGCGATTCCGGATAAGCTTCACCGCTTCCCGAGTCTCGCGTTTGCTGCTCCGGCTTCGTTTCAGCACCAGCAGCACGGCATCCGCCACCGGCGCCAGCTCCGCCGAAGCACGTGTCCCTGTCGGTGCCGGACCGTCAATCACCACATAGCGGAACACGCTCATCATCTGACTGAGAACCGCTTCCAGACGTTTCGGAACCATCAACTCTTCCGGCGACTTGCGTGCCTTGCCCGCCCCCATCAGCCACACGTTGTTCAATCCCGTCGCGACCGTCGCCTCCTCCACCGAGGCACGGCCCTGCAGGAGTTCCGCCAGACCCGTTCCGTCCTCCAATCCGAACCGTCCCGGAATCGTCGGCGTCTTCAGATCGGCATCCACCAGCAGCACACGACAGTCCGCGTTCTCACCCAGTGCCAGGGCGAGGTTCGCTGCCACCGTCGTTTTCCCTTCCGCCGACCCGGGACTGGTCACCAGGATCACCCGCGTGTTCTTCGTTTTGCTTCCGCTCGCATGTCGTGTCTTCGACAGACTCAGAACCCTCTGCTTCAGCGCGCGGAACTCCTCCGCCGAGACACCCGAAGGCTCCAGGGCCGTCACGCAGGTCACCTTGTCCCCGGCCGCCGCATTGGCTTTCGCCGCTGCCACGGAAGTCACCGTCGCCTTTTCAGCCTTGCGCCCCAGAACCGCCGCCAGCGCCGGCGCCTCGACGGACCGCTCCACTGCCGATTTCGTCGCAGGCTGCGCCGCGGGGACGGACTCATCCACCACCGGCTCGTTCTCCGGAGCCGTCGGGGGAAGCTTTCCTTCCTTGATCAGTCGCGCCTTCTTGAGTGCATCCGTCATCTTGCCCACAAGCAACTCCTCGGCCGCATCCGCTGACTTCTACTGCTCCTCGAATTGGAACGACGTGCCCGACTCCGGCGCACGGTTCACCTCCATCGCGTCCGTCGGATGATCCGGACCGGTCAGCCCCAGCTCACTGGCCACCTCGGTCACAATCCGCTGCGTCACGATCCGCGTGTCACGCACGAAGCACGTCAACAGGGCGTTGTCGCACAGGATGTTGATCAGACGCGGGATCCCCTTCGAATACAGGTAAAGCGCATCCATCGCGCGGCGCGTGAACTTCGCCGCTTCCGTCCCCCCGGCGATCTTCAGCCGGTAGAAGACGTACTGGATCGCCTCTCGACGGTCCAGCGGCTCCAGGTGATACGTAATCACGATCCGCTGCCGGAACTGTCTCAGTTCGGGCATCGCCAGACGCCGTCGCAGTTCAGGCTGTCCCAGAAGAATGATCTGCAGCAGCTTCGACGTCTCCGTCTCGAAGTTCGAAAGCATCCGGATCTCTTCCAGCGCGTCTGCCGGAAGGTTCTGCGCCTCGTCGATGATCAGCAGGACTTCCTGTCCCTGCTCATATTGTTCCCTGAGATATCGCTGCACCAGCTCCAGCCGTGCCGCCTTGTCCAGACCGTCACAGTTCAGGCCGCATCGCGAGCACAGCACCTC
This sequence comes from uncultured Planctomycetota bacterium, assembly GCA_964629945.1. GTDB lineage: Bacteria > Planctomycetota > DG-23 > DATKVD01 > CAZVTD01 > CAZVTD01. The sequence goes on from CAZVTD010000175.1 coordinate 2,477, forward strand.
GACCAGTTCCCCCCCCGTGATGTTCGTGTTCGTGATCAGCAGCACCCGCGTCGCCGGACTGATCTTCGACAACAGCGTTCGGCACACCGTCGTCTTCCCCGACCCCACTTCCCCCGTGATCACCACGAAGCCCTTCCGCTCCGTGATGGCATAAATCAGGCTCGCCAGCGCCTCGGCGTGTTTCGCACATGGAAAGAAAAAGCGCCAATCAGGCCTCGTGATGAACGGCATCGTCTTGCAACCGAAATACTCCTGGTACATCCTCCGTCCTTCCCGGCAGCCGCCTTCCGTCCCTCAATTTCCGAACAGGAACATCCGCAACGCGTGAATCTGCGCTTCGAACACGAACAGCAGAACCACCAGCACCGCACCCGCCGCCAGCAGCAGTGTTGTGAACGCTTTCAGTCGGCGTCCCGCCCACCGTCGCTTGCGTCGCTGCGCCTCATCGATACTTGAAACCTTCCCCAGCACCGGAAGCTTCAGTTGCCGCTCGATATCCCAGACCGATTCGACCGACCGGCCCAGCACGCCCGCCACGAACGTCCCCGCCGTCGCCCCACCCACCGCCGTCAGGAACACCACCGCCGTCCACCACCCACGCTCCGGTCCCGAAGGCAGCGTCGGACGAACCGCCTCCTCCCCAACCTTCGGCACCACCAGCAGTCTCTCCAGACGACTCACGCGGTCCTCGCGTTCCGACATCTCCTTCTTCACGTCGGCCACTTCCCGCCCCACACGCGCCGCCTCCGTCTCCATCTGCGCCCGCTGACGAACACGCTCCTCCACCAGACCAAGACGATCCTCGTACTGCTTCACCTGGTCCTTTTGCTGGACCACTCTTGTCTGGGCCTCTTCCAGACGCATCTTCGCCTGGTCGTGGTTCTGCTTCACCTGGAGATAAACCGGATTCGGCTGCTGTGCCCGGCGTTCCGTATCCGAAACCCGTTCCGCCAGTTTCGAAAGGTCCGATTTCTTCTGCGCGATGATGGCCCGCTTCTCGATCACCTCCGGGTGACGCTCCGTATAACGCTTCAGCATCTCCGAAAGCTCTCGCTCTTCCTTCGCGATGTCCGCAAGCATCGCCGCCCGTTCCGGGTTCGGCGCAATCGTCTTCTCCGGAAGTTCCAGGAACTCCGGTGTCGCCGCCAGCTCGCGCTTCAGGTTCTCCTCGCTCACCACCAGGCTCTTCACCTGTGTCTCGACGATCTCCAGGTTCGTGCGCGTCTGACGGACCTTCTGCTCCAGATCTTCCCGCTCTTTCGCAAGCTCCGCACTCTTCAGCGTGGACCGGCTCTCCTCATCGAACGCCAGCAGGGCCTCTTCCGTCTTGTGCAGCGCGGATTCTTTGGCTGATAATACTTCCTTCAACTCCGCCAGGCGTGTCAGATCCGGCTCGAACGCTTTGCGCTCACTCTCGGCACGAACCTTCTCCCGCTCCACGTACGCCCCGGCCACCGCGTTGGCATACGTCGCCGCCTGGTCCGGATTCCCGTTCTCCGCACGAACCAGCACCTGTCCCTTGGCTGCGTCGAAATCCACCATCATCGAGCGTCTCAGAGCCCGCACGGTCCCATATTCCCCGCCCGAACCGGCCTCGCCCGTCTCCCTCAGCCGTTCCGCCGCCGATTCCAGAACCGCATCCGAGATCACCGCATTGTGCAACGACTCCTTGTCTAGTTCCGTCAGTTCCCGCCGCTCTTCCTTGACCGTCAGAATCTGCAGCACCGCCTGGGCACGGTAGCGGCTCGGAATCACCACCACCATCACCAGGCCCGCCGCCATCAGCGCCAGATACACGACCGCGAAGATCTTCAGGCGCGACGTCAGGTGGTCCCACACCGCCGGACTTCCCCCCGAGGTTCCCGTCCCTGTCGTCTTGATCGTCTCGTCCATCACGCATCCACCCCGTTCACATCAAAAAACGGGCCCGGGCCCCTGCTTCCCGGTCTTGACCGACCGGGACTGAAGCCCGAGCCCTCATTTTTCTCATGTCACCGGTCCAGCAAACGTCACGCCGGCTCTTCTGCTCTCCAGCAGATATCCTCCGTTCGCTTACAGAACGCCCTCGACTTCCTTCTCCAGGAACAGGAACGCGAACAGGTTCCGGAACGGGTAGAACACGTTGTCCAGCGCCATCCCCACCCGTGCCCATGCCGTCGGCGGAACAAAAATAATGTCACCGTCCTGCAGGAACACATAGTCCGAAGAGTCTCCGTTGATCACGATCCGGTAGAAATTCAATTGATGCACCTGACCGTTCCGCGTCAGGAGGATCTTCTTCGTCTCCGCACGCTGGTTCGGACCACCCGCACGCGCGATTGCGTCCATGATCGTCACCTCACCGTCGAACGGCTGGTCGCCCTGCTGCATCACCTGACCCCAGACGTACACCCGCTGCGAGTTGAACCCCACCATGGTCACCGTCACGTCCGCGTTCACGATATACCCATTGTAGAGTCGCGTCAGCTTGTCATCCAGTTCCGCCGTCGTCAGTCCCAGGACGTACACGTCATCCAGCAGCACCAGCGTGATCTTCCCGTCGGGACGGACCACCACGGTTTTCGTAAGATCCTGTTGTCCGCGGACCTCCACCGTCAGAACGTCCGATGCCCCCACGCGATAATCGGGACTGGCCATCAGGGGGACGTTTTCCTTCGGCTTCAAAGCCTGACTGACCGCCGTCTGCTCTCCCTGACAACCGATCAGAAGCGTGCTCACCCCCACCAGAACCACCCCCAGGACCAGCATCGCGACCGGCGAAACACAGACCCTGAAGATTCTCAAACCAGAACCCATCGATGTTCTCCTTCTACATCCGGT
>CAZVTD010000176.1:0-5295 GCA_964629945.1 uncultured Planctomycetota bacterium
GCCGACGGGCGGGGACGCGACGTGCGGCCAGGGCGGGGACGTGGGCGTGGTAGGCGACGGCGAGATCGAGGCGTCGGAGATGGGCGGGCGGGTGTACTACGTGGACCGGTATTCGCTGGGCGGGACGTGCTCGAACTCGAACTCGGGGACGATCGACCATCCGCTGTGTTCGATCACGACGGCGAACAGCCGGGTGCAGCCTGGCGATACGGTGTATATCCGGGGCGGGGTGTACCAGGGCGACTATATCATGCCGGCGGTGTCCGGGACCGAGGCGCAGCGGATCACGTACATGAACTACAACGGGGAGGAGGTGTCGATTCGGGACGGGACATACGGGATCATGCTGGGATCGGGAATCTCGTATATCACGGTGGAGGGGATCGAGTGCTATAACCTGCGGTATCATCTGAATATCAACGGGGGAGCGTATAACGTCATCGAGGACTGCGTGTTCGACGGGATGGGGACGAATCCGCCCTGGCAGATGGCCCGGCTCTACAACAACGCGAACTACAACCAGATTCTGGATTCAGCGTTTTCGCACTGGGGGTACATGTCCAGCGGGAACCAGGATTACGGGTGCCTGCTGGATATCGGGAATGACAACTCGTCAACCGACAACAGCCATCATAACCTGGTGGAAGGGTGCGATTTTTCCTACGGCGGGCATCACCTGCTGGGGAATTACGGGGAATACAACGTGATCCGCGACAACACGTTCCACAACGAGGAGTGGTACAGCTGTCAGTGGACGGAGACGGGCGGGCTGTGCGGGAACCGGAACATCATCGCGTATGGGGATTCGACGCACAAAGGCTGGAGCGTGTACGAGGGGAACGTGTTCGCGTTTTCCGGGGTTCCGCCCGACGGGATCACCAGCTCCGGGTTCTCGCTGCGTGAGCCGCATAACATTGTGAGAGGGAATGTGTTCTACTATAACGACGGGGCGGGGCTGTCCATCGAGACGTACGAGAGCGTGGGGAACTACGCCAACAACAATTACGTGTACAGCAACGTGTTCTACGCGAACTCCTATCATATCATGCCCGACCAGGAGGTGCGGGACGTGACCGCGATTGCGGTTCAGCGTCACCGGGGGAACCTGATCTACGACCTGTCGTTCAAGAACAACGCGTTTTACGCGAACAACGGGCCGAACTTTTACTTCTACTACGTGAACGCTGCCGACCAGGAGTTTGCGGGGAACTGGGAGACGGGGGACCCGAAGTTCGTGGACGTGGAGGGGCCCGATCCCACGGACCCGAACTGCTTCGACTTCCACCTCCAGGAGACGAGTCCGCTGATCGACAGCGGGGTATTCCTGACCAGCATCTCGAGTTCGGACGGGAGCGGGAACACGTTCCGGGTGGTCGATGCGGGATATTTCACGAACGGGTTCGGGGTGGTCGAGGGGGACACGATCCAGTTGGAAGACTCCGACGAGAGGTTGACGGTGACGGCAGTCAATTATGATGAGAACGAGATCACCGTGAACAAGGTGATCACCTGGCAGTACGGCCAGGGGGTCGCGCTGAGCTACGAGGGAAGCGCGCCGGACGTCGGGGCGTATGAGAGCGTGCCGCTTCCGGTCTGCATGCAGGCCGACGTCAACTCCGACGGGAAGGTGGACGGACAGGACCTGGCGATCTGGCAGCAGCACTACGATCCCCTGGAACTGAACGAGAACACGCACGCCGGCGGGGACGTCAACGAGGACGGCCGGGTGGACGGGGTGGACCTGGCGCTCTGGCAGCAGCAGTACGACCCGATCGGCATCGGCACGTGTGAGCCGATCTGAGCGGCGTCAGACGGGAAGCGGGACCGATTAACGTGCGGGGACTGCCGTCGCGTCCTTGGCGGGCTCGGCTGTCGTGAGGGGGACATCGAGTTTGCGCCTGGTATCGGGGTGTCGGACCTCGTAGAAGCCGTCCTTTTCGACGACCAGGCAGGCCGCCGGTCCTCCGTAGCCTTCGAACATTCCCACGTCGATCCGGATGAGACGACCGTTTGCGAGGGCCAGGACGCCTTCAGCCGACACGGTGTGGCCGATGACGATGTGATGTGCGTCATAGGCCGACAGGACCTTGTCGATCTGGGCTGAAACCTTCGCGTCGTCCCCCATCCGGGCCAGCGAGCGATCCCAAAGGGGGCCCGAGGATTTCATAGCGAGACCGGTGCCGCTGCCCGTGTTGAGATCGTCGCGGATGGCCTTGTTGATGTCGGCCAGTGACATGCGGGCGACCTCCGGGGTGAGACCGCCGTGGACGAAGAGGATGTCGTTGATCTTGATGACGGCGTTGTGGCTGCGGATCCACTTGCCATAGGCTCCCTCGGCGCTCATGGCGCGTTCCATGTTCTCCTGTCCGCCGAAGGATGCGATTTCCTCCGGACTGAGGTAACCCTGGTCGCCACGCAGGACCATGGCTTCGTGGTTGCCGACGAGGGGGTGGACGGCGCCTCCGGCCTTGGCGGCCTGGGTCTCCAGCTTCATCAGGAGGTCCATGGCTTTGCGGGAATCGGGTCCCCGGTCGAGGACGTCCCCGGTCTGGACCAGGTGGGTCTTTCCGGCGATCCAGTCGTTCTTCTCGTCGATGACTTTGGCGGCGCGGAGGGTCTTGACGAACTGGTTGAAGTCCCCGTGCACGTCTCCGACCGCCACGATGCGTTCAACGCCGGTCCAGGTGTCCTGTCCGAGGACGGGACACGCCAGCAGCGCGGTGAACAGGATGACCAGCACGATACGGAAAGGCAGAGGGACGGGTCTTCTCATCGTCGGGCTCCCTATGTTCGGGCGGACTTCCGGGGATCGAGGCGTCCGGGCAGCGTCGCAGTCATTATATCCCGAATCAGGCCGGCGGTCCATCCTTGGATTGTCTGGAGAGGTTGAACGCGTTCATGATCGTGTCGCGTTTCTTCTCGAAGACGGCGAAGAGGATGATCAGGCCGAGGCCCAGGACGATTCCCGAGACCCACCAGACCCAGGTGTTGGTCATGCCGGCACGGACGATCTGGGTGACGAGATCGACGAGGAGGAAGGCGATGCCCAGGAAGATGATGTTCCGGACGCGCAGCATCATGCCGACCAGGATTCCGAGCACACAGAGCGCGGCCAGGGCCACGGCGGTCCAGCCGAAGGCCTGGGCGATGAACATGTCCGCGGTGGAGCCTCCGAAGACCAGCAGCAGTCCGAAGGTCCGGAGGAAGGCGCCCACCTGCGGGTCGAGCCGACGCGCGGTGAAGTGTCCCATGCCCGTCAGCGTGGTGCCGATGGGAAGACAGATGAACTGGGGATGCCGGGCGAAGTCGATGTTGAAGTGATGAAGGACGGTGATCACGGCGGTGTTGAAGGCGGCGGCCGAGACGTAACGCAGCGGCTCGGAACGCTGGAGCCGGGACGCCAGGGCCAGGGCGACACCGGCGATGAGGAAGGTGGTGACCTGGACATGGAAGCCATAGGTCCAGGTGGCAATCATGGGGATGAAGAGGGCCAGCAGAGAGGTGACGTAGACCGGACGTCCATAGAGGGGGAGCCGGCGGCGGTGGAGGAGCACGGAGATGCCCATGGAGACGAAGGCCAGGAGGACGATGAAGATGGGGAGGTTTTCGCGGATGATGCGCAGATGGGTGTGGGTGTGGATGTAGACACCGATGACGACGAGGGCCATGGTAATAGCCGCCTGACCCGCATAGACGAATACCTCCCGGCGCATAAGCGAAGCCTGCCAGAGGAAGAAACCGGCCAGGACCGACCACGTGAAGACCCCGGTGACGGCGAGCCAGACGCTCGGCTGGCCTGGCTGGAGCGACAGGTTGGCCACGCCCATCCAGATGACGTAGAGGGACAGGAGGAAACTGATGATGCGCAAGGTGAGGGCCGCGGTCTGGAAGAAGCCTTCGCGGCGGGAGGCCCGGACGGCGCCCAGGGCCGCGATCCACACCTGGAGGAGCACGACGGCCGCCTGAGTGAAGTTCAGAAGCCAGGGGGCGGTGCTTTCGGGCAGGAGGGCCTTCACCAGGGAGACCGAACCGAGTGCGGTGAAGAACGCGGCCGGGACCATGAGTGCGGCGATCCGTTCTTCGAAGGCGAGGAAGATGACCAGGAGACCGCTGGCGATGAGGACCAGGGAGGCCTGGAGGAGTGCGTAATCGGTGATGGCCGAGACCGAGGCGATGAAGGCCAGGGCGATGACGAGGGTGGTGATGAACCGTTTCATCCCGGGGACGATGCCGGGGAGTTCGGGAAGGAAGCGGACCAGGAGGGGACGGAGTTTTCGCCGACCGAGGTAGAGGAGCATCAGGAGGGCGGCGTAGCTCAGTGACATGGTGGAGAGAGAACGCAGTGGAGGCCACGTCGTGATGAAGAGTCCGGACCACCAGGCGGCGGTCATCCCGGTCAGGAGGCCGGCGCCGAACATGGGGAGGGTCGTTTTGCTGATGAAGGCAAGGACAAGTGCGGCGCCGAGCAGGAGGAGCGCATGCAGCGCGATGGTATTGTCGCCGGGATGGAGGACAGAGGGTTGGTTGATGGCCGTGGTGGTGAGGGTCGCCACATAGAGCGTCAGGAGCGTCCCCAGCAGGAGCGAGACGAGCAGGAAGAGGGCCATGCGCAGGGACGGGACCAGGTCGTTCGGGAGTCGCCCGCCGAAACGGTAGAGACAGGCGAGTCCGGCAAGGGCGAGGACGACGATCGATTCGACGAAGACGTAAGGCATGATGCGATCGGGACTGTCCTGATAGACCATCAGGGCGGCGCCGATGGCCAGCGAGACGGCAAAGGGATAACCCCAGCCGCGGTGCGGGCGGACGCAATGGGTCAGGAGGAACAGCGTGGCGATGAGGTAGGCGTCCAGGGCGGAGAAGCATATCTCCTGCATGAAGAGGTCGCAGAGGATGACGATGGGCAGGATCGCAAGAGACATGTCGAGGATGGGAACGGCGAAGAGGTCCTGGATGAGGACGGAACGGCGGCGGCGCAGCCACCAGCCCAGTCCGAGGAGGAAAGCCCCCGCAGCGATCTGGTGGGCGGGTGCGTGGAGCCAATAGTTCGGAACGGGTTTGCTGACGTAGTGGAAGCTCGCCAGGAGGAGGGTGATGAGGAACGCGGCGACGCCGGGATAGGTGGGAAGAGGATGCTTCAGGATGATGGATGCGATCAGGAACGTGGGAAGCATGACCATCGGCAGCCAAACTACCCAGACGTCGAGTTTGAGAGGCAGGATGGCGAGGGTGGCGGAAATCATCACGTAGAACAGGGCGGAGAAGATGACGTGTCGGGGCACGCGGGTCGGTTTG
>CAZVTD010000177.1:0-5225 GCA_964629945.1 uncultured Planctomycetota bacterium
TGGTGGGGGTCTACGACGTGAAGGATCTGGTGAAGCGTCGCGTGAGGGAAGGCGCGAAGGATCCCGAAGCGGCGATGGCGAGGCTGGTGGACCGGATCAAGAAGAAGGTGGAGCCCGGGACGTGGGACGACGAGGAGGACTTCAAGCCCGGGAAGTGGTATGAGGGCACGGACCACGTCATCTGCGGGATAGACGGGACGCTGGTCGTCCGGCATCGCCGGGAGGTCCACCAGCAGGTGCAGGCGTTTCTGGATGAGCTGCGCCGGGAGGCGAAGCCCTAAGAGCGGGGGAGACGGGGCGGGGATGTGCGGGGTGAGGTGAGCTGCAGACGCGGCGGGTGAGCGTCAGGCGGCGGTCAAGAAACCCTTCCAAGTGCTGATTCGGGGCAGAGTTCCGGCAATTCCTCCGTAAGAGCACACGCTCCCGTCACCTATGGTGCGTTCGCACAGCGTCGTAACAACCTGTTATATAAGCAGTTATTTTATGTGATGTTCTAGTATGTTCTTTTGTGGTGTTTTTTATCGACGGCAAAGAGGGAGGAGGAGCTGGGGACCGTGGAAGCTCCGGACTTTTTTGAATAGTCGTAAGGGTTACTCTGGTCGTGGGTTACGGTTCGGAGCGCGGGCAAAAGGATTTGCGGGGGGCCTTTTTGGCATGGGTTTTGCGTAAGAAAGCCTCCTGCGAGTCGGCGACTTAGCCATTGTTCTTAAATATTATCGAAACCAATCGAAACAGCGAAAGGAGGATGAGCCTGGCGTTGTATGCGGTCTTACGGGGTTCAATGGTGTGGTGATTTTTTCATGGAGGTTCGTGTGATGGGCAAGATGATCCTGTCTCTGGTATTGACGCTGGCCCTGGCGGGTTCGGCGGCGGCCCTTCCGGCGGGGACGATCTACTTCGGCGGCCGGGGTTCGACGGACGGTGGAGCGAGTCACGGGCACTACATCTATTATCTGGACCTGGATGAGTATTGGATTCCGACGGAAGACGCGGAAGATCCGGGGAGCGCCAACGTGGTGGAGCAGATCGGGGTGGCGGGGAGTTCGACGGTGAGCGTGACGCAGAACGAATATTCGGTGAACGACACGTCTTTTTACGGTCTGAACTGGATGAGTGATTACGGTGCGCCCGAGACGTGGTATGGGGCGGACATGGGTGGGACGTATCACTCGGCGCAGCTGGTGATGGCGGCGTACCATAATGATGACGTGCTGCGCGGGAGCGCTCCGGCGGCGGACCTGATCACGGTGGATTACGCGGGGTACAACACGGCGGCGACGATCACGGTGCTGAACGACGGCAACGGCGGGACAACGTATCCTTCGACGCTGTGTCCGCACTGGTCGATTCCGGTGGACAGCGGCTTCACGCCTGACGGGAGCGCGAAGGGTATCGTGTGCGAGGCGTGGGAAAAGCGCGGGACGATCTGGACGAAGGCATCGGACGGCAGCTTCACGAGCTACCCGACGTCGCGTCCGGGCGGGACGAGCGACTGGAACCAGGATACCGTGACGTATTGTGCAACCAATCCCCAGGAGTACACGATCGGCGGTCAGGCGGTGTATGGGGTGCTGTATGCGGGCAACAGCGGCAACCATAACGTGACGACGCTGGCGTATCTGGGGAACGGGAACTACTTCCGGAGCGACATCGCCGTGAACACTGCCGCCTGGCATACGGTTGCGGGCGGGTCGGCCTGGGAAGGCCTGACGGCGGGCGACGTGGACGGAGACGGTCGTCCCGACGTGTATGGGATGAAGCGCTGGGGCGAGCACCTGTATCACATGGAAGACCAGAACGGTGACGGCGACTTCGACGACGAGACCGACGGTGACTACATGGGCAACTACTACAACGGTCAGGCGAACTATGACTATCTGTTCGACCTGGAACTGGTGAAGTGCGAGGACGGCTCATGGGTTCTGCTGAACTTCGGTCAGAACGCGAGCGGGTATTTTCTGCGGTATTTCGTGCTGAGTTCGGACGGGACGGCCGTAGAAGGGAGTCCGGTGACACTGCTGACGTCGGCGGATGATCCGGGGTTCGCGTCGATGCTGTATGCCCGAGACATCACGTTCGTTCCGCTGGGTGAGGCGGGCAGCGAGGTTCCGGAGCCCGGGACGATGCTGCTGGTGGGAACGGGTGTTCTGGGACTGGTCGGCGCTCTGCGTCGGCGGCTCCTCAGTTGAGAAGATGAAGCACGTCGCAGTGCAGATGAGATGATGGACGAAGAAAACTGGCTGTGCGCATACGGCCATACCTCCCAAAGGTTCTTCGTCTTCGGCGACGCCCCTTCGGATTCAATCCGGAGGGGCTCGTCTTTCGTTTTTGAGTATCCCGGGCAGGGAGTGAGGTTGGGGGAGGCGGGTCGGCGCCGGAATCTTCGTGCGCTGTGCGAGTGAGGGAAGTAATGTAACTGGACCAGTGGAGGTGAATTATGAAGCACGGGGCGGCAAGGCGCGAGGCGATTTTACGACATCTGGCGCGGGATTCCCACGCGAGGGTATCGGAACTGGCGCAGAAACTGAGATGCTCGCAGATGACGATCCGTCGTGATCTGAAGCAGCTGTCGGGAGAAGGCGCGTTGAAGCGGTCGTATGGCGGGGCAACGGTCCGTGACAGCATCAACCTACGGTTCTACCTGTCGAATGAAGAGGGGTACTGTCGTCAGAAGAAGGCGGCGATCGGGAAAGCGGCGGCGGGGTTGATCGGGCCCCACGAGGAGATCTTCGTGGGGAGCGGGGACGCGACGCTGGCGATGGCGCACGCGATGACGGGTCACGAGGGGATCGTGCTGGTGACGACGAGCCTTGGGGTGGTGGCGGCGCTGCTGTCGGCGCCCGGGGTGCAGTGCATGCTGGCCGGGGGGACGCTGTGCAAGGAGTCGCCGGATTTATATGGGCCGCTTCTGGAGAAGAACCTGGAGAGCATGCGGATCGACACGACGTTCATCACGGCGGACGCGGTGTCGCGTGAGGGCGAACTGTCGGTGACGGACCCGCGGATCGCGTCGTCGACGCGTCTGATGGTGGAGCGTGCCCGTCAAGTGGTTCTGCTGCTGGATTCCTCGAGTGCATATCGCAGCGAGGGGACGGCGTGCGGGAACTTCGAGAGCGTGGATTGTCTTGTGACGGACAAGGGGATGCCGATGGAGATCCTGGAGGCGGCGCACCGGGCAGGGGTCCGGACAATCGTGGTGAAGCCCGATGAATGAGATATGAAGGCTTGCCTTCCGTTCTTTCCTCGGTAGAGTAGAGGCCCTGGAACGGAAAGGGCGACTTATGCAGGACAGCGCTGTTCGACGGGAACTGCTTCTGGAGTATCTGGCACAAGGCTCGTTCATGAAGGTGTCGGAGCTGGCGCGTCGGCTGCGGTGCTCGCAGATGACGGTGCGTCGGGACCTGGGGCGTCTGGAAGCGGAAGGGTTCCTGAAACGAAGCCACGGGGGTGCGTCGGTTTCGCGTCAGATCCTGCTGGCGTTCGCGCTGGAGGAGAAGAGCCGGCTCGAACAGCGTCGGAAGCTGGCGATCGGGAGAGCGGCGGCGAAGATGGTGCAGAAGGGGGAAGAGGTGCTGCTGGGCAGCGGGGACACGATGGTGTCGATGGCGCAGGCGATGACGGGTCCCGAGGACGTGCTGACGGTGACGACGCGCCTGGGCGTGGTGGCGATGCTCCTTGCGGCGCCCGGGGTGCAGTGCATGCTGGCCGGAGGTGCGCTCCGGAAGGAGTCGCCTGACCTGTATGGGACGCTCCTGGAGAAGAACCTAGAGAACATGCGCACGGATAAGACGTTCATCACGGCGGACGCGGTGTCGCGTGAGGGTGTGCTGTCGGTGATGGACAAGCGGATTGCGCCCCCGACGCGTCTGATGATGCAGGGCGCCGGCGAGGTGGTGGTGCTTCTGGATTCGTCGAGTGCGCAGGGTGCAACGTTCACGGCGTTCGGGAACCTTGCGGACGTGGATTGTCTGATCACGGACACGGGGATGCCGAAGGAGATCCTGGATATCGCGCGTGAGGCGGGTGTCCGGACGATTATCGTGAACCCGGAAGAGTAGCGGAAAGCGCCCGGTCCCATGGGCAGGAGACGGTTCGGCCGGGAAAAGGAAGGTCGGGAAACGACGGAAGATGACGGTTCGGTCCGACGTGTCGGGTCGGGCCGGACAAGACAAGCGATTTTCGGAAGACGGAGGACGAGGACGATGAGCACGAAGCGTGTTGCGGTGCTGGGCGGCGGGAGCGGGGCGCACATGATGGCGGCGGACCTGACGAGCCGGGGGTACGAGGTGAACCTGTGCGAACTGAAGCAGTTCGCGGGACACATGGCGAAAGTGCTGGAGACGCGGGAGATCGAGGTGTCGGGGATCGGTCCGGTGGGGACGTTCAAGATCGCCCAGGTGGGAACGGACATGGGGAAGGCGCTGGAGGGAGTGGAATGGATCCAGATCGTGCTTCCGGCGACGGGACACGAGAGCTTCATGGAAGAACTGGTGAAACACCTGAAGGACGGGCAAAAGGTGGTGGTGTGGGCGGGGGACTTCGGGTCGCTGAGACTGAGACGGATGCTGGAAGAGAAGAAGAAACGGGCGAAGGTGACGATCATCGAGACGAGCACGCTGCCTTATGGGACGCGATTGATGGGTCCGGGAAAGGTGACGCTGCTGCTGACGGCGCCTCACGTGATGGTGGCGGCGGTTCCGGCGAAGGGTCAGGAGGCGGCGATCGAGGCACTGAAGGAGATGTTCGGGTGCGTGTTCGCGGGGGCGAACGCGCTGGCGGCGGGGTTCAATAACGCGAACCCGATGGTCCATCCGCCGGGATCGCTGTTGAACACAGGGAGGATCGAGTATTCGGGCGGCGACTTCCGGATGTATCAGGAGGGGATCACGGAATCGGTGGCACGGGTGATCCGGGAGATCTATGAGGAATCGCGTCGGGTGGCGCGGGCGCTGGGGTTCGACATGACGACGTACAGCGACCAGGAGTTCGCGACGCGGGTAAGCATCATGGGTGTGGAGTTCGTGGCGCCTTTCGACACGCACGGGGTGATCGGGTCGATCCTGGGGCCGTGCTCGGTGCAGGACCGGTATATTACGGAAGACCTGCCTTTCGGACTGGTTCCGCGTTCGGAACTGGGGGACGTGGTGGGGGTGGGGACGCCGGTGATCGAGGGGATCGTGTCGCTGGGGTCGGTGGTGTGCCGAGAGGATTACTGGAAGACGGGA
>CAZVTD010000178.1:0-5191 GCA_964629945.1 uncultured Planctomycetota bacterium
GGGGGTGTATATTCTCCTTGGGGCGGGGGGGGTGGGGTTGGGGGGGCGGGACGTGCTTGGGGATGAGCAGGGCCACACCGATGCTCAGCACGGCGGCAACGGCTCCGGCCACGAACGTCCAGCGGTATCCCCAGTAAGCCCAGAGCAGTCCACCGACCACCGGCATGGTAACCGCCGAGACGTGGTTCATCGCCACACCCATGCTGAGTGTGCGGGTGAGTTCCTCCTTGGGGGCGATTCCGCTGACGTAGGTGGACAGGGCGACCGTGAGCACGAAGAACGCGTTGTCGAGGACGTAGATGCCGTAAAGGACGTATTTGTTGGGGATGGTGGCGTAGCCGATGAAGAAAGCGGTCAGGCAGACATAATAGAAGACGAGGGTCCGTCGTTCGCCCACGCGGTCGACGATTTTTCCGATGGTCGGACCGGCCAGGTAGATGAAGACCTGGGGCAGTCCGAACAGGAGAAGGAGGGTCTGCAGGCTTGCCTGGTGCACTTTAGCCAGGAGGAAGCCGGCGAAGGCGATCGCGATCTGCTTGCGCCAGCCTTCCAGGAAGTTCATGACGTAGTAGAGAGTGTAGCGCTTGCGTAAGATCAGCCGCGGTCCGGGGGTGGGGATGGCGCGCGGGATCCAGAGACAAGCCGCCGCCCCGGCCAGGGCGGCCACCCCGGCCATCAGGTAGAAGGGTCTCATCGGGACGCCGACCATGGTGAGGGCCCAGAGGAGCGCCAGCGAGACGCAGAAGCCGACCGCACCGGCGGCCTGGGTCTGACCGAGGCGGTGTCCGCGTTTGTCGGGTTCGGCCAGGGCGAGGGTCATGGATTGGGGGAGCGGCATCCAGACGTGCAGTCCCATGCTCCAGACGAGGCTGATGGGGATGATCCATCGCAGACTGCCGACATGGTAGTAGCCGGAGATTCCGACGCCGAGGAGCACCAGCATGGCGGCGCCCACCAGGGGTTCGGCCAATCCCGCCAGGGCGGCCAGGACCAGGAGGGCGAGGATGCCACAGGACTCTCGGGCGGCTTCCAGGGCGCCGACCTGGGCCCCTTCGAAGTGGAGTTCGTCGGCCAGGAACTTGGGGTTCAGTCCCATCTGAACGGCCAAGACAAACCCCACACACCCGGCGGCCAATCCGATAAAGAGCATGCCTCGGCGACGCACGGCGTCACTGATCTGTGTGGGCAATCCCTCGCTCAATGGTTCTCCTTCATTGAAACCAGCCTTTGTCCATGTCCTTTGCCGTGTGTGTCTGGGTGCTATCGGGAGCCCGTGTCGGTTTTTATGGACTTAAGGCGGGTTGGGTTGCCATGGTACAAGACGATTTCGAATTTTTCAACCTCAAAGCAGGCAAGGCATTGGGGAGAACGGACTGCCGACAAATTCACTCTACAAGTTGCCTTCGGTCGTTATAATGAGGGCACAGGAGGAACCATGGAACGACGCAAGAGCCGGATGATCAAGCTTGGAAACATGGCGATCGGCGGGAACAGCCCCGTGAGCGTGCAGTCGATGACCACCACGCACACCGAGGATGTGGAGGCGACCGTTGCGCAGATCGACGAGTTGACGCGCGCGGGTTGCGAGATCGTGCGGGTGGCGATTCCGACGGAGGCGTCGGCACGGGCGGTCGGCCAGATCAAGAAACAGATTACGATTCCGCTGGTGGCGGACATCCACTTCGACATGAACCTGGCGATTGCGTCGCTGAAGGCGGGCGCGGATGGGGTCCGCGTGAACCCGGGAAACATGAAGGACCTGTCGCGGCTGGATGAGATGATCGGACTGGCCAGGGACGGCGGGCGGGCGATCCGGATCGGGGTCAATTCGGGGTCGATCCGGCAGCGAAAAGGGCTGGAGGTGGCGGGGCTGGAAACGCGGATGGACACGCTGATGGTGGAGCGGACGCTGGAATACGTGGAGATGTTCGAGAAACGGGGGTTCCGGGAACTGAAATTATCGCTGAAGGCCTCCGATGTGCGCTCGACGATGGAGGCCTACCGGGCGATTGCGACGAGGACGGATTATCCGCTGCACGTGGGGGTGACCGCGGCGGGGCCTTACGAGGAGTCGGTGATCAAGAGCTCGATCGGGATCGGGGGGCTACTGGCGGAAGGGATCGGGGACTCGCGCCGGGTGAGCATGACGGGGCCGCCGGTGGTGGAGGTGAAGGTGGGGCTGGAGATCCTGTGTGCGCTGGGACTGCGCGAGCGACGGGGGCCGGAGATCATCAGCTGTCCGACGTGCGGACGGTGCGAGATGGATCTGGCGGCGATCGTGGAAGAGGTGAAGCGGAGACTGCCTGGGGATGCTCCGGCGGTACAGCTTGCGGTGATGGGGTGCGTGGTGAATGGTCCTGGAGAGGCGGCAGAAGCGGACCTGGGCGTTGCCGGGGGGAAGGGGTTCGGATACCTGTTCGCGCGCGGGAAGAAGCTGCGCAAGGTGAGCGCGGAGAAGCTGGTGGATGAGCTGTTGGTGGAACTTGCGAAGATGGGCAAAATGGATTGAGCAGGGAGAGCGCTTTGACGGAAGACGTGAAACGACTGTGCATCCTGGGTTCGACGGGCTCGATCGGGAGTTCGGCGCTGGACGTGGTGAGACACCTTCCGGGGCGGTTCGAGGTGGTGGGGCTGTCGGCCTGGCGAAGCTGGCGGAAACTGGCTGAGCAGTGCCGGGAGTTCAGACCGAAGTTTGCCGCGGTGATGGACGAGGAGTCGGCGGGACAATTGAAGGAGGAATTGGGGGCGGAAGCGCCCGAGATTTTGAGTGGGGCAGGGGCGCTGGAGGCGCTGGTGGAGTCGGCGGAGTGCGACGTGGTGCTTTCGGCGGTGGTAGGTTCGGCGGGATTGAAGGCGACGTTCCGGGCGGCCGAGCTTGGACGGCGCATTGCGCTGGCGAACAAGGAGACGGTGGTGGCGGGTGGGCCGCTGCTGCGGTCGATTGCGGCCGAGAGCGGGCCCGAGATCATCCCCGTGGACAGCGAGCATTCGCCAGTCTTCCAGGCGCTGCATTCGGGGACGCACGCCGAGGTCAAGCGGTTGATCATCACCGGCTCGGGAGGGCCTTTCCGGAAACTGGGTGCGGAGGAGTTGGAGAAGGTGACGCCTGAGCAGGCGCTGGCGCATCCGACGTGGGCCATGGGACGCAAGATCACGATCGATTCGGCCACGCTGATGAACAAGGCGCTGGAGGTGATCGAGGCACGCTGGCTGTTCGAAATCGAGGCGGAACGGATCGAGGTGCTGATCCACCCGGAAAGCATCGTGCATTCGCTGGTGGAGTATGTGGACGGTTCGACGGTGGCGCAGTTGGGGCTGCCTGATATGCGGGTGCCGATCCAGTATGCATTAACGTATCCGGAACGGTGTGCGGGATCGTTCAAGCGTCTCGAACTGGCGGAGGTGGGGAAGCTGACGTTCGAGAAGCCGGCGTGGGAACGGTTCCCGGCGCTGGGACTGGGCTTCGACGTGGCGCGTCAGGGGGGGACCAGCGGGGCCGCGCTCAGTGCGGCGAACGAGGTGGCGGTGGAGGCGTTCCTGGCGGGACGCATCGGGTTTCCGGACATCACGCACATCGCGGGGGAGGTGCTGAAAGGGCACGCATTCGTGGCGGAGCCGACGCTGGAGGAGATTCTGATTACGGATGCGGCGGCTCGTGAAGCCGCACGCAAATTGGTGGATGTGATCTGTTTCAGATGAGGGATGAACGCGTTACGGGAGTTGCTGGTTCGCAGGGCTATCGGTCTGACAGGCCCGATGTTGAAAGGGAGCAGTGATGGCCAGGTCGGCTGCGGAGGATATTTTCGGGGGGATTGTGAAGCGAGTGGGAGAAGCGCTGAAACCGCTCGGGTTTTCGCGGCGCGGTCAGATCATGCGAATCGTCAGGGAAGGCAACTGCGGAATCATTGGTTTCCAAAGAAGCACGAGCAATTCACGAGAACAGATCAAGTTCACAGTCAACATAGGGGTAGTGTGTGGTGAACTGCTGGATGGGGAGCGATCTCCGGGAACGGTGGACAAGGCAGCTCTGTGGGATGCACATGTGAGTGAACGAATAGGGTTCCTTCTGCCAGGTCACAACGACAAATGGTGGGAGATCACGGAATCGACCGACGGAGACGCTTTGGGATGGGAGGTGATGGGTGCTGTCCGAGAAGCGGCGGCTCCGTTCACTCTGTGTTATCTCAGCACAAAGTCCATTGTCGCTCTCTGGGAATCAGGAAAATCCCCGGGGTTGACGGAGGAGATGCGTATGGCGCTACTTGCCAGACTCCATGCTGATCACAGGGACAGCTCAGCATAGCGAGTTCGGCTTACGGGACATGAATTTGTCGCCGAACCGATGCTGGAGGAGATTGCTGTGGCGGACGGGGCGGCTCGCGAGAGGGCGGTGGTGCTGGTGAAACGTGTGAAGAATCGAGGGTAGGAAACGTCCGTAAAGAGGGGTGCGATGCAGAGGAGGGATTTGCGATGAGAGGCGCAGCGGCGTTGACATGGGGATTGGTTGTGCTGTTCGTGCTGACGGCGGGACCGGCGTGGGCTCGGGAGCCCTATGCGATTGCAGTGGTGCCCTTTGCGGAAAAGCTGGCCGAGGCACCCCCGGTGAAGGAAGCGGGGATCGACGTGAGCACGCAGTTGGTGAAGATGTTGAAGGGGTACGGACGCTTCGACGTGCTGAGCGAACTGGCCCTGCGCGAGAAGCTGGAGAAGGCGGGGATGAAGCTGGAGGAGATCAACGGGGAAAAGCTGGGTGAGGTGGCGGAGAAACTGGGGAGGCAGATCATCATCTACGGGGAGGTGACGGAGATCACGCTGGAGAAGAAGGTGGAGGACATGGTGCTGTACCAGCGGCAGGCGGTGACGTGCAAGATGAAGGCGGCGGTGAAGGTGTATGACGCCAAGACGAAGAAGGTGGAACTTACGGATACGGTGGAGGCGGAAAGCTCGGCGTTCGGGACGGATACGGAGATGCGCGGGGCGATTCCGACGCCCGAGGGGGGCAAGGGGAAGGTGATGAACGAGACGATCGAAAAACTGGCCAGCGAGGTGCGGCGGAAGGTAATCAACGTGTACAAACTGGTCGGCGAGGTGGCGGCAAGCGACGGGAAGACGTTCACGCTGGACATCGGGGAGGACCTGGGTGTGGAAAAGGGGAATTATTTCGAGGTGACGACGGAGAAGGGGCGGGTGA
>CAZVTD010000179.1:0-743 GCA_964629945.1 uncultured Planctomycetota bacterium
CACCACTACTTCGTTTATCGCGCGCTAAGTTACAACGGCAGCTACCAGAACATCACGCCCAGCGGCGTGGTGAACGCCGACACGCTCTATTACTACGACTACGACGTATATCAGGGTAACTACTACTACTACAAGATCTCCGGCGTGAACAACGCCGGGCTGGAAGGCCCCATCTCGGCGCCCGAAGGCATCTACGTGCCATGATCCGCTGGGAGGAGCTGAACCCCCAGCAGTGTGAGGTGGTAAAGCACACGCAGGGCCCGGTGCTGGTGCTGGCCGGCGCCGGCAGCGGCAAGACCCGCTCCATCATCTACCGCGCGGCGCACCTGCTGCAAGACGAACACGTGCCTCCGCGCAACCTCCTCATCGTCACCTTTACAAACAAAGCCGCGCGCGAGCTGCGTGACCGCCTGCGCGAGTTCGGCCTGGACCCCCGGCAACTGTGGGTGGGCACCTTTCACGGCATCTGCAGCCGCATCCTGCGCTCCGAGGCGCGGCACATCGCGCCCTTTACCCAAGACTTTGTCATTTACGACCAGGACGACCAGCGTAACCTGCTGAAGAAGGTGTACAAAGAGCTCGACATCGACCCCAAGCAATTCCCCGTGGGCGCGGCGCAAGACATCATCAGTCGCCAGAAGAGCTCGCTCATACGCCCGGAGGGCTTCTTCGAGTTCCAGCAGCACACCCACGCCAGCGCCATCATTGCCCTGGCCTACCAGCGTTATCAGCAGAGGCTGGAA
>CAZVTD010000179.1:753-5187 GCA_964629945.1 uncultured Planctomycetota bacterium
AACATCCCCATGGACTTTGACGATCTGCTGATGCTCGCCGTCTATCTGCTGCACGATAGCGAAGACCTGCGCCGCTGGTATGCCGACCTCTTCCGCTACGTGATGATCGACGAATATCAAGACACCAACTACGCCCAGTTCAAGCTGGTGCACCTCATTGCGGGCGCGCACAAGAACCTGTGCGTGGTGGGCGACGACGACCAGGCCATCTACAGCTGGCGCGGCGCCAGTATCAAGAACATCCTCAACTTCGAGCAGGACTACGGCAGCGTGGCCGTGTATCGGCTGGAGGAGAACTACCGCTCCACCGCATACATCCTGAACCTGGCCAACAGCCTGATAAAGCACAACAGCGGCCGCCACGAGAAGACTCTGTGGACGCGCCTGGGCCAGGGCGAGAAGCCCCGGCTGGAGGTGTTCGAGCACGAGAGCGAAGAAGCGCTGAGCGTGGCCGAGGCAATAGCGGAGCTGCAATTTTCCACCGACCTCGACGAAATGGTGGTGCTGTATCGCACAAACGCGCAGTCACGCGGGGTGGAGACTGAGATGGTGCGCCGCGGCATCCCCGACGTGGTGGTGGGTGGCGTGAACTTCTATCGCCGGCGCGAGGTGAAGGACGCGCTCTCGTATCTGCGCGTGCTGGTGAACCCCGACGACGCCGAAAGCCTGCTGCGCATCATCAACACCCCGGCCCGCAAGATTGGCGACACCACCGTGGCCCGGCTGCTGGAGTTTGCGCTGCAACAAAATGTGAACCTCTACCGCGCCGTGATGCGGTGGGAAGAGAACGCCGGTCTGGCCAAGGCCGCCCGACAAGCCGTGGGCGCCTTTGCCGCCGACCTCGAACGCTGGCGCGCCCAGGCCGCGGAGTTGCCCGCCCCCGAGCTGCTGATGAACCTGCTGGACGAAAGCGGCCTGCTGGCCATGTATGAGGACAGCGGCGACCCGCAGGACGAGAGCCGCGCCGAGAACCTGCACGAGCTCATCCGCGCCGCCGGCGAGTTCAGCGAGCAGCAGAAGGAGGCCACCGGCAATGCCGCGCTGGCGCGCGACTACCTGCAAGACGTCTCCCTGCTCACCGACCTCGCCGGCCGGAGCGTGACCACCTTCCCATGGATCGGAATCTCCAGATACTCGCTCGCGTCCTCCACCGTCCGGAACGAATGGTCCGAGACCTCGCCCAGCAGGACCACCCCGATTCCCACCGCGATACCCACGCCCAGCGCGATCAGCATCACCTTCAGCGCATCAGGCGGAAACGACGGCGTCTGCGGAAGCAGCGCCAGCTGGATCACCGTCACCGTCGTCCCCTGCTTCTCCTTCTGCAGATACGCCTGAAGCTGACTCTGCTTCACCTGGGTCCGATACCACTCATACTCCTTCACCAGCGACTCCCGCTCACGGACCATCTCCCCGTATCGATACGCCTCGGGAGTGAAACCGCTGATCTTCTCGTCCAGCAGCGACCGCTCCTTGACCAGACCGCTCAGTTGCGTCGTCAGTGTCCGACGGTCCTCCAGAAGCTGCGCCTGTTCCGCGTTCATCGCCTTCCACAGAGGGTTCTCGACCTCCACCTGGCTCACCGCACCCCCGGCGTTCTTCTCCAGGTCTTCCAGACGCTTCTTCGCTGCCGCCAGGTCGTTGTCCAGCCGGCGAAGGTCCGGCCACATCGGCGTATACTGGCGTGCCAGCGCTTCCCGTTCCACTTCCATCTGACGGATCTGCTGCCTCAGCGTCACCGCCTCCTCACTCTCGCCCATGCTTACCGTCTGCGGAATCGTCTTCGGCTGGGCCTTCAGCGCATCTTCGTTCTCCTTGATCTTCTTTTCCTTCGCCTCCAGATTGTTTTCCAGGCGCGGGATCTCATAATCCAAATCCGCCCGGCGGCGCAGCGTCGCCATCTTCTCTTCCGGAAGCGACTCGAACTTCTGCGTCCGGAACGTCTCCAGTTCGTCTTCCGCCTTCTTCAGCTGCCCCTTCACCTTTTCCAGCTGTTCCTGCGGAAACTTGATCGCCTCCGTCGCCGCGTCTTCCAGGACCTTCCGGTGATAGTCCTGATACGTCGTCACGATCGCGTTCGCCAGCAGACGCGCACGGTCCCGGTTCTGGTCCGTCACCGCAATCTCGATGATCTCCGTTCCCGGACTCCGCGCGATCACGTCGATCTTGATCGACTTGCGGACCTTCTCCAGCGACTTCTGGATCTCGTCCAATTTCACCAGTTCCGCTTCCTCGCTCAGCATGTCCCAGTCGCTGCTCAGGGACTTCCGAAGCACCGGGTCGTCCAGCACACCCAGGACCTCCGTGTGCTTCAGCACGCGAACCAGCTGCTTCGGCACCAGGATTTCCTCCCGGATCACCGCCAGCGCCGTCCGCTCGCTTGCCGCGTTCTGTCCAGCCATCACCGCGCTCATCATCGCCTGGTCCGTGCGACGCGCCAGCGCGAACGCGCGATACTGCTTCGGCAGGGAATACATCCCCGTCACCATCAGACCGGCCGCCAGAACGCACGGGATCACGAACAGCCATTTCCGACGGAACACCATCGTCAGGTAATCCCGAAGGCTCTTCTTGTGGGTTGCCGCGATGCTTCGCTTATCCATTGCTTCGTTCTCCCATCTCCGGTTCGCGTTCCTCTTCTTCTCTTGACGTCGGACCGGGCTTCATCGGCCCCGACGTCCGGATTCCATAACGTCTCACCTTGTTCGACAGCGTTGTCCGGTTGATCTCCAGCAGTTCCGCCGCCTGCGGACGGTTCCCTTCCGTCTGCTCCAGCGCCCACTCGATCAGTTCCTTCTCGCACGCCGCCAGCGCCGTCTTCAGCGGAACGATGTCCTGCACCGCGGGCTTCAGCGCCTGACGCCTCAACGTCTCGGGCAGGTCCTCCATCGTCAGGTAGCTGTTCTTGCACCGAAGACACGCCTGCTCGATCACGCTCTCCAGTTCCCGGACGTTCCCGGGCCACGCGTGTCGTTTCAGCGTCTGCTCGCACTCCTCCGTCAGCCCCGCCAGTCTCCGTCCGTGCGCCAGCCCGAACCGCCTCAGAAAATGCCTCGCCAGGAGCGCCACGTCCTCCATCCGTTCGCTCAGCGCAGGCACTCGGATGCTGATCTTGTTCACCCGGTGATACAGGTCTTCACGGAACTCCCCGCGTTCCACCATCCCCCCGAGGTCCTTCGTCGACGTCAGCACCACCCGGACGTCCACCGATCGGCTCTCGTTGCTCCCCAGGGGCGTGAACGTGTGGTCCTGCAGGAACCCCAGCAGGCTCGCCTGGAGCTTGATCGACGCACGGTCGATGTTATCCAGCAGCAGCGTCCCCGCATCCGCCGAACCCAGCTTCCCCGTCCGCTGAGCGTGTGCCCCCGTGAACGCCCCTTCCATGTGACCATACAGCTCGCTCTCCAGGAGCGAGTCCATCATGTTCATCACGTCCACTTCCACGTACGCCTGCTCCCGACGTTTCGAGCACTGGTGCAGATACCGTGCCACCAGCGTCTTGCCCACCCCGGCCTCGCCCGTCACCAGAACCGTCGCGTCCGTCGGCGCCGTCTGCCTCACCAGTTCCCGAAGCTGTCGCGTCGGCTCGCAGTTCCCGATCAGGTGGCAACGGTCGCCGTCCAGTTCTTCCCGCGCCTTGCTCCCCGCCTCCAGAACCGAATGCAGCTGGCGCAGAAGCTGTTCCGTCGACACCGGCTTCAGCAGGTAATCGATCGCCCCGATCCGCACCGCCTGAACCGCGTCTCGCACGCTCCCGAACCCCGTCATCATGATCACCGGAAGGAAGGGCACGTGCTCCCGTACGTAATCCAGCACCGACAGCCCGCTGATATCGGGCAGCGACACGTCCAGGACCGCCGCGCGGAAATCCTCGCGGTTCAGCTGCTTGATTGCTTCTCGACCCCGGTCCGTGCTCGTGACCTCATACCCTTCCAGACGCAGAGCTTCGCTCAGACTCTCCAGCACCACCGGGTCGTCGTCCACCACCAGAACCTTCACCTGTGTCATCAAACCTGGTCCTCTTGTCCCCGTTCGTTCTCTTGCCGTCCTCCTGGTTCCCCCGTCCTTACTCACACAACCTCACATCTCTCCTGCTGTCACAACGTTTTCATCCTGTCTGCCCCACCGCTTAACTGCTCTCTCAACCCACGTTCCCGCCTGCTGCTGTTGTTGCCGTTCGTTGATCGTTGATCGCTGATTGTTGATAATTGATCGTTGCTCTGCTTCTCCATTCCCAACCCACGCTCCCATCCTGCCTGTGGCACAGCCGCCCTCGGCTGTGCTCCGCCATCTGCTGTTTCACTCCCCGAACCGCATCTTCCGAACCGCTTCTCGTCTCACCTCCACCTCTCCCCAGCATCCCGACGTCCCACGTAAGCTTTCTCCCGTCAGCCTCTCCAGCTTTATCGTCATTTGCCCCCCCACCGTCTCTAC
>CAZVTD010000180.1:0-5168 GCA_964629945.1 uncultured Planctomycetota bacterium
GTCGATGCAGGCCGACGCAGCCATCGGTGTTTGCAGCCGGTCGAAGCCAGAGGGGTTATTGGGATAGGCTCTTAGCAAAAACCGACCGGTCACAAAAACGTAATTCATCATTATGCCCATCCGCCCGTCCCAAGTCAATCGCCCCACCAACACCCCCAAAACGCCCGCAGAAACCCATCATTCCTGATATCTTGCCCTTGACATGAAATGCCCCCCATCTTAAGCTGACGCCCACTACCTTGGCGGCGCTCAAATGCAGAGCGTGGGCCGGCGTTTCGCCGTCCGGGTCTGGATAGACCTGTTGAGAGTATGGGTAGCTGGTCGCACCAGCTAGCAAGGTAGCGCTGCCCCACCCCGATACACCGTGGGTGGGGCGGCATCCTCTTGAACTCGGCAGGATCACATGGGACTCGGAAGTTTCCTGCGAAAACTCTTCGGTTCCGGGGATGACGACGCCTTCGCGACCGGTTGGTCCGAATCCAAAGCCAAACCGGGAACCCTCGACCTCGATGAGCTCGCCCGGCGGCTCGAGGTCTCCCCCGCCGAACTCACCGGCTTCCAGCCCACCTATCACGAATACCAGATCCCCAAGCGCTCAGGCGGAACCCGACGAATCTGCGCCCCCGATCCCCAGCTGAAAGCCCTCCAGAAGAAGATCCTCAAACGCCTCCTGAGGCGCCTCAAGACCCACCCCGCCGCCCACGGCTTCGAAAAAGGCCGCTCCATCCTCACCAACGCCGCCGTGCACACCAACCGTGCCGCCGTCCTCCACATGGACATCGTCGATTTCTTCGGCCAGACCCGCGCCGAACGCGTCGCCAAACTCTTCCGACGACTCGGCTGGAACAAGGAAGCCACCAAGGTCCTCGTCAACCTCACCACGCACAAAGGCTCGCTCCCCCAGGGTGCCCCCACCAGTCCACGCCTGGCCAATCTCGTCAACCGCGGCATGGATGCACGCCTCAGCGGCGTCGGTCGGCGTCTCGGAGCACGCTACACACGCTCCGCCGACGACCTCACCTTCTCCCTGCCCGACACGTGGAAAGCCCCCCTCGGGATCTTCTCCAGAATGGCCTCCCTCGTCGTCGAGGACGAAGGATACACCATCCACAAGCGCAAGAAGAGACACGTCCGCCGAACTCACCAGCGACAGATCGTCACCGGACTCGTCGTCAATCAGCGTCCCCGGCTCCCCCGCGAGACCCGACGCTGGCTCCGTGCCGTCGAGCACCATCTCCGAACCGGCAAAGACGCCTCCCTCACCCCCGTCCAGCTCGCCGGCTGGAAATCACTCCAGTCCATGATCGACAACCACACCCCGTCCCCCTGACCTCTCTCACAACCCACGTGCCCGTTCCGACCAGGCTGCTGTTTCTGTTGCTGTTGTTCGTTGTCCATGGTGTGTTGTGCGTTGTGTATTGCCCGTTGATCTGTTCCCGTTGCCGTCACTTGCCCCTTTTGCATTGGCCGCTTTACATTTTACATTGCTTGGTTTCCCGTTGCGCGTTGCCCATCGCCAATTGAAGTCCCTGCCCTCTACCCCCTCGGCGCATCCTTCCCCAGATGCTTCCTGTACCACCTCAGCGTCCGGCGCAGCGCGTCCATCTGGTGCTTCGGCTCCGCCAACCCGTGAAGCTCCCTCGGATACAACACCAACCCCGTCTCCGCTCCCGCCGCGCGAAGCGTCCGATACAGTTCATACGACTGCCCCGGAGGCACCCGCGCGTCCTCCTCTCCCGTCATCACCAGCGTCGGTGTCTTGCATTTCCCCAGATGCGCCACCGGCGAAAACCGCCGGTAATCCTTGAACCGCGTCAAAGGCGTCCCGCCGAAGTTCCACGTGTGCCACGACGTGATATCCGTCGTCCCCCACATGCTGATGCTGTTCGTCACCGGCGCATCCGCCACCGCTGCACGGAACATCCGACTGTTCCCCACCAGCCACGCCGTCATGTACCCCCCATAGCTCCCCCCGCGAAGCAGCAGTCGTTGATTGTCCGCCAACCCCCGGCGGATCAGCATCCGTACCCCCGAAAGCACGTCCTCCCCCGGACCAGGACCCCAGTCCCCCACGATCTTCCGCATGAACCGTTCCCCGTACCCCGTCGGCCCTCGGAACAGAGGCATAAACACCGCATACCCCGACGCACAATACACCTGCGCCCCAAGGCTCCGCCCGAAATCATTCGCCACCAGGCTCTGGGGCCCGCCGTGCGGAACCACGATCGTCGCATAAGGCGCTCGCCCTCCCGTCGTCGGACGATACAGCCAGCCCGCGACCGCCAGCCCATCGGGCGACATCCATCTCACCAACTCCCCCACCGACATCCTCACCCCCGCAAGACCCCGGTTCAACGCCGTCAGCCGTTCAGGCGCCTTCCCGGAACCCAACTCCAGCGAATACACCTGGTGGGGCTTTCCCGTCTCGCTGTACGTGAAGAACACCTTCCCCGCCTTGCGTGCCGGCACATAGCAGTCCACCTGCCCAGGCCAGTCCACCAGGGTCCGTCCCGCCCTCCCGTTGACCCCGGCGCACCGCAGCTTGATCGACGTCTGCTGTTGCTGAAGATAGATCACCGTTTCATCGTCCAGCCACGCCCCGGAGCCCGCGTCACGGTCGGCCACACGATCCACCTGCACCGCCCGTCCCCCGCGCGAACTCATGCAGTACACCTCCAGCGGATACAGGTCCCCCGCCCGCGGGCCGTCCGCAAACACGATCCGCTCCCCATCCGGAGAAAACACAGGCACGTTCCCCATCGCCCCGGGCGCCGTCAATCCTCGCAGCCGTCTCGACCGCCCCGTTTCCACCTCCAGCACATACAGGCTCGTACGCGACCACATCACGTCCAGCGTCACGTGCTCACCCCACACGTAAGCGATCCGCTTCCCGTCGCCCGACCACGCCGCACACGCCACGTGACCGTCCCCGGGACCGATCCGCTTCGCCTTCCCCCCTTCCATCGGAACAATCCACATCGACGCGCAGGCCTCATCCACGTCCACCTCGTGCGCGTCGTCCCGGCCCGCCTTCGCCTTCTTTCGATCCTCCGAAAGGTCCACTGTCGCCAGCACCAGCACCGACCGCCCCGAAGGATGCCACCAGAATCCTTTCACCCCCGCCGCGCACCCCGGAAGCCCCCCCTCGAAACCCGTAATCACCCGAGCCTCCGAACACGCCCCCGCCAGCACCGCCGCCTGCGCCTTCCCCTCTCGCTCCACCAGATACCCCAGCTTCGTCCCATCCGGACTGAACGCCGGCTGGCTGACGCTCGTCTCCCCGAAGCTCGCCTGTCGCGCCTCTCCCCCGACCTCCATCACCCACAGTCGGCGATACACCTTGCTCGCCTCGATGTCCGCCTCTCCCACGACGAACGCCACGTGCCGCCCATCCTCGCTGCACGCCAGTTGCTCAGGCTTCTGCGACAGGTAAACGTCCTTCGCACGGAACAGCCTCTCTCGCTTCGCCGCCATCTCGATCCTCCCGATGTCCCAAGACGCCGCCTCACGATTTCCTCAACTCACCCTCACGCCGGAAAAACTCCGCCTGCAGCGCCGGCTCCACCTCATCCGCCTTCACCGCACGAATATAATCTACCAGCGTCTCCACCAACGGCCGCATGAAAAGTCTCCCCTTCTCTGCCGTCGACGAATGCGCGTCCCCCGAGTAATGCTCCGGGTAGCTGCCGTACCAGCCCATCGGCGTCTCCAGTCCCGCCAGGTGGGCCAGCCGTTTCAGCGGATGCGCCGGCGACTCCGCAATCGCCTCCATCCTCACCATCTCCGGATACAATGCCAGCAGCAGGCTCGTCTCGTACTCGCCCCCGTGCCCGCCCGAAAAGCTTTCGAGCAGTTTCACCCGCGCCTCCCGGCGTTCAGGCGTCTCGTAAGCCCTCATCGCGTACAGCGAATAAGGCTTCTCCCGCTCCAGGTGCCGCTTCAGCAGCATCCCGATCAGGTTCGGATTGCCCCCGTGCCAGCTGTAGATCAGCACCTTCCGGAACCCGTTCCGCCCGATCTCATCCAGCACCGCCTCCATCAGGTCCGAAAGCAGTCCCAGCGAAATCGCCACCGTCCCCGGATAGCATCTCGCCTCGTTGATCTGGCCAAGATCGAACCGCGGAAACACCACCGCCGGCTCCACCTCTGCCGCCTGGGTCGCCACCGCGTGTGCGATCAGCGAATCCGTCCCCAGCGGACACTGTTCCCCGTGTTTCTCCAGCACCCCCATCGGCAGAACACAAACCCCCGTCTCTTTCACCGCCTTCGCAAAATCAGGCGACGTCAGCGCCTCCCACCTCATGGCCCGCTCCTCTCATCCCGTTGACCCGATGATTCCTGTTCCCTGTTCCTGTATTCCAGCGCACTCTGGGCGTAGTCCCGGACAATCTTATCCGGATCCTGCGTCAGCCGCTTCAGCACCTCCTCACCCACGCTCGGGTTGTTGCACAACCACGTGCGCACCAGCGCATCTTCGTCCCACGAAAGCCTCTCGATCGTATCCGCCGAGATCCCGCGATTGAGAGCCACCGCCACCCGGATCGACACCTCCTCACGCAGCGCCAGATCCGCCAGGATGTCCGTCGGCGTCTTTGGGTTGCGGGCCAGATTGTGCATGATCGTGTAGTCCTTGCCGTCCCATCCCTCCATCGCATCATACATCGCCCGCAGGGTCTCTACATTCACCGCTGGGTTTGCCGCCAGTCGGCACAACACCTTATCATCCCCCCGGCGCAGGGCTCGCTCTTTGAGTCGCTGGACCCGCCACGCCTCGATCGAACTCGATTCCGCCTCGGCCAACACCGCCGACCGGTCCTGCGACCACAGCCAAAGCCCCGCCGCACCCATCAGGATCACGCATCCCGCCGCCAGTTTCGCCCGATCCACACGCGACAGCGAACGATCTCGAACCAGACGATACACTCCCACCACCAACGCCATCCCCGACCACGCCAACGCGTAGAAAATCACACCCACGAGTCCCGCCGCAAGCCCCAGAACCACGTACCCGATCGCAGCCGTTGATGACGTCGATTCCCATATCGACCTTAGCGCGTCGATCGTCTCCCACACCACCCCCACTGCCGCCGCCAGAAGCGCCAGCGCCTCCATCACCATCCGCTCCCCGCGAGGCCGCTTCAGGAACAGCACCCCCAGCCCCACGAACC
>CAZVTD010000181.1:0-5161 GCA_964629945.1 uncultured Planctomycetota bacterium
GATTTCAAGGAGGACGTGGTCGAGGTCCAGGCCACCCCCGGACCGATGACCTCCCGAAAATACCAGTCCAACCCCTTCTTCGACGTCGGGGCCATCCTTATGGAGGCCGCCCGGCGTGCCGACGAATGGAAGCGCATCCATGGCGTGCTGACCTCCTCAAAAACCGTCCTCATCCGCCGGGCACAGGAATGGACCGACCCGGGCAACATCGAAAATCCCGAAAGAGCACGACACATCTGGGATCTCCTCGACGGAACGCGAAACCTCGAAGACCTCATGGAGCGAAGCGCCCTGAGCCGCTTCCAGGTCTTCGAAAGCGCATACGAACTCCACCGTGCCGGTCTCGTCAAGCTCATCAGTCCCGAAGAACTCCTCAACCAGGCCGAGGAAACTCTCGTCTCCGGAAAAACCGAATACGGTCTCGGACTCCTGGCCAAGGCCTGCGAGGGACTCGACAAGAACCCCGAGCTGCAGGTGCAGGCCGGTCAGCTCTACTTCTGGGCCGGACGGGACGAAGAGGCCCGGCAGATGCTCGACGTCGCACTTCACGAGCTGATGGAACGCGGCCAGCTGGAAGTCGCACTCAAATTCCTTCTCTCGCTCCACCAGCAGTACCCCGACCGAAGCTACCCCCTCGAACGACTGGTGCGCCTGTATCGCGAGGTCCCGGACTTCGAATCCGCCCAGCCCATCGCCACCGACCTCCTCTCCCGCTACCAGGAGCAGCACGACCACGACAAGCAGCACCGTCTGCTCAAATTCCTCTGCGAGTTCCCCCTGAAGTCCGAACACAGCCGACTGGCCCTCGCAAAACTCCTCACCAGCTTCGGTGAACCCCTCCTGGCCTCCGAACAATACGAAACCCTGGGCAAGCTCGCCCAGAAATCCGGACGCAAAAAGGACGCCATCAGTCATTATCGTCAGGCCCTGCACCTGGATCCGGCCCGTTCCGAAGCCCAGCGGCGGCTCCTGCGGCTGACCGTGCTTCCGCGCACCAGGACCCGAAAGATCCTCAAGCGTCTCATCGCCGCCGGGATTCTGCTGACCCTGACCGGTGGATTTGCCGCGGGAATCCACCACGAAATCAAGTCCAGACAGGACTGGGACGAGGTCCGCAGGAACGTCCAGCCCCTCGTCGAACAGCACCGGTACGACGAAGCACGACAGATATGTCGCGACTTCATCGGCCGCACGATGCTGACCACCGCACTGGAATCGGCCCATGACGAGTTGAAGGCCATCGATGCCGCCGAGAACGGCTACAAGTCGCGCTGCGTGCAGAAGGACCGTCTGCTCTGGACGACGGCCGTCAAGACCGAAGGCACCGGGGACTACGAAGCCGTCGTGACGAGTTACGAACAGGTCATCGAGCAGGCCTTCCAGCCCTCCGTCGCCGAAAAAGCCCGTGAACGTCTCACCGAGGTCCGCGATCGCCGGACCCGGTTCGAAAAGCTGCTTGACCAGGCCGAGCAGGCCGAATCCAGACAGGACTACACCGGGGCGACCCGGATCTATCTGGAAGCCGCCAGTCTGGAACCCGCCGAGTGGACACGACGTCAGATCTCGCTGCCCGTACTGGTCACCAGCACACCCGCCGGGGCCGAAGTCTGGCAGGACACCAGACGTCTCGGAAACACCCCTCTGCTTGTCAGACGACATCTCGATCAGGATCTGAACCTGACCGTCCGACAGAGCGGCTACCTCCCCGGAAAGCTCACCCTTTCAGGCAAGCACACCACCGACGCGAACATTGAGCTCCTTGAGACCCGGCTGCCTCGCTGGACCCGTTCACTGGATGGACCCGTGGACGTCCCCGTCAACGTCGATGAAAGCCGGCTCTTCGTGAGCAGTCGCGCCGGTGAGGTGACCGCCATCGAGACCGCCACGGGACGCATCCTCTGGACACGAAACCTGGGCGGACTGCGGGGAAGCTACCTCAGCCAGAGCGTGAGACAGCAGCAGTCGCTCTACATGCTCCTCGGGGACGGACGCGTCATGCGCCTGTCCGCAAGCGACGGAACGGCCGCCTGGAGGCGCGACCTTCTACCCCTGCTCACCGGAACGCCCCTGCTCTCCCCTTCCGATGACGTCGTGGTCACCGCGGCCGCCGACGGAAATCTCTTCGCCCTGGACACCACCCGAGGCGACCTCCGCTGGAACCTGACCGCCGGGGAACACATCAACTGGCTCCTGGCCACCGACAATGGCTACCTCTGTGTCGGTCCCGCCAGTGTCGTCTTCCTCGCCAGAGAGTCCGCCTCCGGCGGAACAAAATCCTGGAAGCAGCCCCTGCCCGTGAAGGTCTCGGCTCAACCGGCGGTCTCCGTCACTCAGATCTACGTGCCCGGAGAAGATGGCAGTCTCACCATCCTGGACATCCGCACCGGCAGGATCGTCAAGACGATCCCCCTCTCCGGCCGCCCCCTGGTCAGCCCCGTCCTCTCTCAGACCGTCCTGCTGGTGACCGACACCGACGGAAACATCCGGGCATTCGACCGTGAATCCGGAAAAACCCTCTGGACCAGAGCCCTGGCCGAGCCGCTCTCCACCGGGGGAACCTGCAACGACACAACCTTCTACGTGGGAACCGACCGGGGCGGACTCGTCGCCCTCGATATTCACACCGGAAAGGTCCGGTGGCAGGCCGTGCTCGACGGACCCGTGCAATCGACGCCCGTCGTGACCGGCCAACTCTGTCTGATCGCAACACGAACAGGGACCGTCTACGCGATGGCCCTGAAGTAGGAAAGGATTACGAAGTCCGGAAGGCAAAGAACTTAGGGTGTTGATCCGACCGTTGCTTTGCCGATGTAAAAGGAGTCTTGACCCGAGGAGTGACGCTTGCGCAAGGTCCGTTGTGCATTCAGGTTAGGTCACAACGACACTTGCACCGGCGCACAGCGAGGTGAGCAGTGATCGGCAAAATCAGACGAGAACTGTCCCTGTGGACCTGCAAAATGCGGGCAAAACTGAGTCCCGGCGCTCACAGCGTCGGACGACTGGCACGAAAATACCTCGAAAACGGTCGTCTCGACGAATCCGCCCGGATCCTCCACGAGGGCATGACCCGCTACCCGGGTCTCTCCGAGCTTGAGGACGTCGCGCACTTCGTCGCACAGCTTCAACTGCGTCAGCAGGAGCTGCGCATGCAGGACGTCCTCCTCCAGGCACGCAAAGTCTATCACGCCCTCGCCCTGTCGCACATCGCCGTCGGAGACCTCAAGGCCGCCACCGAAACCGTCTGGGCCGGACTCCAGCGTTTCCCCGACTGTGCCCCGCTCTATCGCTGCCTCGGCGAACTGCACCTCCGGCTCTTCCTCGAAGACCTCCTGGCCCACGACGGCGTCACCGCCGCCGAAAATCTCGAACGGGCCCTCGGACTCGACGAGACCGACACCCAGGCCCGGGCTTATCTCGGGGGCTTCTACTTCCGCGTGGGCAGCTACAACCGTGCCGCACGTCACCTCCGTCATCTCCTCGATCGCATGAGCAGCAACGAACCCGATTACCCCTTCGTCGAGCAGATCCTGGTCCACTGCAACCAGCGGCAACAGCAGCCTTCTGACGGCCCGCTTACCGATTACCTGAACGCCGTTTATGAGAATCATCAGTTCACCGAGGACGTCGGACGCTGGGCCTGGCCGGAGCTTCCCGGACTCGCCTCGCGTGACGCCAGCCTCATCGACGTCAAGCCCGACCTCGTCCGAAAGACCGTCGTCGGCTTCCTCCCGCAGAGCAAAGCCTCAGGCGCCGTCCTCCTCACCCAGGCCGACGAGCAGATCGTCGGAACCGTCCCCTTCGAACACTCCCCCGAAACCCTCCCGGCGACCCTGCGTGGACTGGCCGACACCAGCGGAACCGCCTGTCACCGTATGGAACTGGGACATTCCCGACGGGCGATCGTCCAGCTGTCCAGCAGTGCACTCGGGTTCCTTCGTCTCGGAAGCACCGAGGTCGTCTTCCTCTTCGACGCCGATCATGCCGCCAAGTCCGTCAGTCAGACCATGGACCATTTCACCGATTGTCTGGCCACGGCCATAGGAGAACACAGTGAAGGCAATCCTGGAGAAGCTTAACAGAAGCGTGGGAATCAACGGCTCCGCCGTGATCACCCGCGACGGAATCCCGGTCATCTCCGTGATTCCCGCACAGACCGACGAGGACAAGATGGCCGCCATCGGGGCCTCGCTCATCCGTGCCGTCGTCCGAAGTCTCGGACAGCTTGCCGGACAGGACGTCCAGTCCGTCTGGGTCGAAGCCTCCCGCGGACGTCTCCTCCTGGTCAACGCCGGCAGCGTTTTCCTTGTCGTCGTCATCGATCCCAGCATCAACCTCGACTCCACCCTGCTCGACATCAAGAGTGCCGCCAGCCGTCTCAAGCGTGCCGTCACGCTGGACAGTCCCGTGGTCCAATCCATATAAGGAAACCCTGGTGCAGATCAACCTCGGCGCACGAAAAATCCACTGCAAGATCGTTTACTACGGTCCCGGCTGCTCCGGCAAAACGACCAACATCCAGAAGGTCCACGAGCGCATGCCCCAGGAGCGGAAAAGCTCTCTCACCAGCATCGCCACCGAAGGCGACCGCACCCTCTTCTTCGACTTCATGTCGCTCGACCTCGGACAGGTCATGGGCATGGACACCTGCTTCCAGCTCTACACCGTCCCGGGCCAGGTCTATTACAACGCCACACGGAAGCTCGTCCTCCAGGGCGTCGACGGACTCGTCTTCGTCGCCGACTCTTCCCCCGACCGTTTCGACGCCAATCTCGAATCCTGGCAGAACCTCATCGAGAACCTCGCCGAATACGGTCTCACCCTCGACGACATCCCCGTCATCATCCAGTTCAACAAGCGCGACGTCCCCGGCGCCGTCCCCTCCGAAAAAATCAACACCCTCATCAACCAGAAAAACTTCCGCACCTTCGAAGCCGTCGCCTCCCAGGCCCAGGGCGTCCTCGAAACCCTGAAAGCCGTCTGCTCGTTGGTCGTGGCCAAGCTCAGTCTCAAGGCCGGCGCCGACCGCGCCGCCGCCAGACCCGCCCAGACCCAGAAGACCGCTCCGGCCTCTCCCGTCATGGCGCCCCATAAGCCCGTTTCCGATGTCGTCACAGGCCGCCCGGCCCCCACCCCCCCCGGCGCCCCCCCCCCCGCCCCCCCC
>CAZVTD010000182.1:0-5106 GCA_964629945.1 uncultured Planctomycetota bacterium
CCCGCCGTCGAAAGCGAGAAGGCCAACGTCCTCCTGATCGGCCCCACGGGCTCCGGGAAAACCCTCCTGGCGCAGACCCTGGCCCGTCTCCTCCACGTCCCCTTCGCCATCGGCGACGCCACCACACTCACCGAGGCCGGCTACGTCGGCGAGGACGTCGAGAACATCCTGCTTCGACTCATCCAGGCTGCCGACTGGGACGTCGAGGCCGCCGAACGAGGCATCATTTACATCGACGAGATCGACAAGATCGGAAAGACCTCACAGAACGTCTCCATCACCCGGGACGTCTCCGGTGAAGGGGTCCAGCAGGCCCTCCTCAAGATGCTCGAAGGCACCCTCAGCAACGTGCCTCCCCAGGGGGGACGCAAGCATCCCGAACAGCACTACATCCAGATCGACACGACCAACATTCTGTTCATCTGCGGCGGGACCTTCGTCGGTATCGAGAACCACATCGGAAAACGTGTCGGCCGACGGATGATCGGTTTTGAACATCATGACGCCGTCGACGAGAAACAGGAACTCGGACATCTCCTCGAACAGGTCGTTGCGGAGGATCTCGTTGAATTCGGGATGATTCCCGAACTCGTTGGCCGACTTCCCGTCATCTCCCCACTCATGCCGCTTTCGGAGGACGACTTGGTCACGATCCTCACGCAGCCGCGCAACGCCCTCGTCCGGCAGTACCAGAAGCTCTTCGAGATGGAGGAGTCCCGCCTGATCTTCACCGATCAGGCGCTGCGTGCCGTGGTCCGCAAGGCCATCGAGCGCGAAACGGGTGCACGAGCCCTCCGTTCCGTCATGGAGAACCTCATGCTCGACATCATGTTCGATCTTCCCGACCGAGGACACGGACTCACGTACACCATCACCCCCGAAGTCGTCAACGGCACCCAGCCCCTCATTCCCCTCAAGGAAGAAACCGACCAGGAAGAGAGGAACAAGGACATCGCCTGACCTCCGGACAGGTCTCCCTGCAACCTTTTTCAAAATGAAGGGGGCCGGCGAAAGCCAGCCCCCTTCTATCACGTCCTGTCCGTTCTGCTGCGTTCTCAGTACTTCGCGCCCACCTGATTCAGGATCTTCTTCAGTGCACGGATCGCATCGGTGAACAGTTCCGGTCCCGAGAACCCGCTGAACTTCCCGCCCTTCGACAGGTGAGGCTCCAGAGAGACGAACCCGGAGAAGCCCGACTTGACCGCGTCGCTCAGCACCTGCGGAATCTGTCCATCGCCCTGCCCCGCCGGGACCATCTTCGACTCGCCGACGCCTATCTTGGCGTCCTTGATGTGGAAGTACGTCGTGATGTCCTTCAACAGAGGCCAGCAGCGATCGTAGGGCTTGTATCCCTTCAGGATGAAGTTCGCCGGGTCGAACACGCCCTGAAGATACGGACTGTTCACCGTCCGAATCACGTCGGCATGGTTCTCCGGACTCTCCGCGTACAGGCTCGATTCGTTCTCCGAAAGCAGCACCACACCCGCATCCTTGGCCACTTCCGTCTCACGACTCATCCGCTTGATCACTTCGTCACGGTACTTGTTGATGTCTTCCCCATCCGGCGGATAAAACGTGAACAGACGGATGTAATCCGACTCGAAGAACTTCGCCAGCTCGATCGCGTGCTTCAGCGAATCAAGCGTCTTCTCGAATTCTTCGGTCACCTTGACCTTTCCGATCGGGCTCCCGATCGCACTGATCCCGAAATCGCGGTCATCCAGCTTCTTTTTGAACTCCTTGCACTCGTCTTTGGTGAACGTCATCACGTTCTTGTTGTTCGCGGCGCGCAATTCGATGAACTTCACGCCCTCTGCTCCAAGCACGTCCATCTGCTGTCCAAGGTCCGGGCCTACTTCGTCGCCGAATCCCGTCAACCGGATCATGACTACCTCCTGTCTCAAAAGTTCTCGTTGACGCTTCCGCCCCTTATGAACGGTGCGCCTCCTCGATCATCGCAACCACATTATCCAGCGGCACGTCTCCCTGGATCGAGTGTGAACCCGCCAGGACATACCCTCCGTTCTTTCCCACCACGTCGATCATCCGACGCCCCTCGCGCCTCACCTCCTCCACAGAACCATGAGGCAGAAGCTGCTGCGTGTCGATCGCCCCATGAAACGTCAGCCTGTCCCCGAACTCCTCCTTCAGCCTGAACGGATCCATGTCCGTCGCCAGCGGCTGCACCGGATGAAGGATATCCACGCCGATCTCCACCAGGTCCGTCAGGATCGCGTAAGGCGACCCGCAGCAGTGATACCGGACCTTCGCCCCGTGGGCGTGAATCAGATCGCAGAACTTCGCCATGCGCGGCTTCACGTGTTCCCGCCACATCCCCGGCGACATGAACAACCCCCGCTGCGACGCCACGTCATCGTTGTATTCGAACAGCACGTACTGGCCCTCGCCCGCTTCCAGGGTTCGCCTCGTCTTCTCCAGCAGGAATTCACTGATATGGTCCATCAGCGCGCAGGCAAGTTCCGGTCTCAACGCCAGGTCCGTCAGGAATCCTTCCATCCCTCGCATGAAGTGTGCAATCTCAAAGAACCCCCTGCTGTGCCCTCCCGTGGCCTGTTCGCTCTTCGCTTCCAGTTCCTCCCCGATCCCGCTGTAGTCCCAATCATCCGCTTTCGGCCACGGATATGCCTCCAGCTCGTCCACCGATTCCAAGGTCCCCAACGGAGGCTCTCCGACCAGTTCCACGTAGCTTTGATACTCCGTTTTCACCTGCCGGAAGGGCACACCCCAGAGGTCGACGAGATGTCCTTTTTCGCTCACCCGGATCGTCGGATCGGCGTATCGGACCTCGGACACCGCCTTCGTGAACCTTGCCCCCACGCCAGCGAAATCCTGCCCCACCCACGTCCAAGCTCCCCGGTCGTCCACTCCAAGCCGGGCTTTCAGTCTCTCGAACACCTCCCCCTGAAAATTCATCCCGATCGGAACCCTGTCGGGCTGCCGGTGTTCCAACGCCGCCAGCACTCGCTCTCGAGATGTCATCTCGTTGACTTCTCCATCGGATGTGTCCACGCTGCGAAGCATATGATCATAGTCTGACCAGCGGGGCATGGTCCAGAATAAAAGTCTTGGTTACGCCGCCTCCGAACGTCACCCTCACACGGGCCTTTGCCCCGCTGCCCATCACGTCCTGCACCTTTCCACGCCCGTACGTCGGGTGTTCCACCCGGTCCCCTTCCTGCAGTTCCTCCACCTGCGACTCATCCTCTTCATGCGTCCAACGGGTATCCTCGCGCTTCACCGTCCCTGTTGTTGGCTTCGGGCGTTCAACGCATTCCGACGGGATTTCCGCCAGGAATCGCGACGGAACCCCCGGCGCACGCACGCCGTACTGCATCCTCGTCCGGGTGTAGCTCAACAGAAGTTTCTCTTCCGCACGCGTGAACCCCACGTAACACAGCCGTCTCTCCTCCTCCAGATCATCGTCCCCCTCCTGGATCCGCCCGTGGGGAAGCAGCCCCTCCTCCATCCCCACGATGAACACCACCTTGAACTCCAAACCCTTCGCCGCGTGCAGCGTCATCAGGGACACCGTCTCCCGTTTCTCATCCAGCGCGTCCACGTCGCTGACCAGCGCCGACTGCTCCAGGAACTCCTCGGCCGTCGCCTCCGGATAGGCTTCCACCAGGATTCCCGCCGCGTTCACCAGCTCTTCGATGTTCTCCCGCCGTTCCTCTTCCTTCACGTCCCCCTTCAGGCATTCCATGTACCGGATCCGCTCCAGCACACGTTTCAGATAGTCATCGGCTGGTTCGTCCACGTGTGCCCGAAGCTCATCCAGCATCCCCACAAAGGTCCTCACCATCTCCCGCGCACGCCTGGCCAGCCCGTCGATTTCGTCCACGCGCCGGCACGCCTCATACATTGACAGGCGATTCTCCTGTGCCAGCGTCTTCAGCGCATCCACCGTCGTCTTGCCGATTCCGCGCGTGGGAACGTTGATGATCCGCAGCAGACTGACGTCATCCGCCGGGTTCACCAGGACCTTGAGATACGCCAGCACGTCCCGGACCTCTTTGCGATCGTAGAACGCCGTTCCCGCCACCAGCGAATACGCGATATGCCGCTCCAGCAGCCCCCGTTCCAGCTCCCGCGACAGGGCGTTCACCCGGTAGAACACCGCCAGGTCTCTCGCAGGCGTTCCTTCCCGCAAAAGCTTCTCGATCGTCTCGGCAACCCAATTCGCCTCGGACGCCTCGTCCTCCAGGATTTCCACCGCGATCTTCGCACCGCCGGCTTTCTCCGTCCAGAGCCGCTTGTCCTTGCGCTGCGTGTTGTTCACGATGACCCCGTGGGCCGCATCCAGGATCGTCTGGGTCGAGCGGTAGTTCTGTTCCAGCTTGATCACACGCGCGTCCGGATAATCCTCCTCGAACGTCAGGATGTTCCCGATATCCGCGCCCCGCCAGCCATAGATCGACTGATCCGGATCGCCCGTCACGTGAAGGTTTCGGCTGTCCCGCACCAGAGCACGAACAATCTCATACTGCGCGGCGTTCGTGTCCTGATACTCGTCCACCAGGACGTACCGGAAGCGTTTCGCCAGTTCATCCGCGACCTCATGGTCCTCCCGGATAAGTTTCACCATCTTGACAAGCAGGTCGTCGAAGTCCATCGCGCTGGCCGCCAGCATCCGCGCTTCGTACCGCTCGTAAACCCGTCCCACCGTCTTCCCGTAGAAATCCGGGTTCTTTTCGACGTATTCCTTCGGTCCCATCATCTCACTCTTGGCCATCGAGATTGCCGATTCCATCTTCGACGGGACCCAGTTCTTCTGGTCCAGTTCCAGTTCGTTCAGGATTTCCTTGATCAGCCGGAGCCGGTCGTCCGTGTCATAGATCGTGTAGTTCGCCGTGTAGCCCAGGCGTGTCGCGTACCGTCTCAGCATCCTTGCCGAAAACGAGTGGAATGTGCTCATCCACACGTTTGAATGTCCCACAAGCTGCGCCACGCGTTCCCCCATTTCGCCGGCCGCCTTGTTCGTGAACGTCAGGGCGAGCACCTCATGCGCCCGGACCCCGCGTCCCAGCAGACAGGCCACCCGACGCGTCACCCCCCGTGTCTTGCCGCTTCCCGCTCCCGCCAACC
>CAZVTD010000183.1:0-4550 GCA_964629945.1 uncultured Planctomycetota bacterium
CCCGCCCCTCCACACCATCGACGGCGCCGCTTCCAACCGGAAATACACCAACGACGACAAGCTCCCCTGGCAGGAGAAAACTCTCCCCGCCGAGCCCGTCACCCCATACCCCGATTACTACGACAACCTCGCCGACGTCCTCCACGGCCGCTCCAAACTTCTGGTCACCCCAACCCAGGTCCGTCGGCAGATCCACGTCTTCGAACTCGCCCGAAAAGCCGCTCACTGGAATTGGAAAAAATGATCCGGGTCCACGGGACGCTGGGTTCCGTGCTCCCATGAACGTTGCAATGAAGCAGGACGTGCAGGTTCCCTTTACGGAAGGAATGAACAAGATGACTGCTGAACCCATCACGGTTGGTGTCGTCGGTCTCGGTCGCATTGGCTGGGGTTACCACCTCAAGCAGCTCAAGGCCAACCCCGCCTTCAAGATCACGGCCTGCGTCGACCCCGTCGCTGAGCGTCGAAAGGAAGCCGAAGACACCTACGGCGTCAAGACCTTCGACAACCTCAACGACTACCTCAAAAGCGGACTCACCGAACTCACCATCGTCTGCACGCTCAGTATCGACCACGCCAGGCACACCCTCGCCGCCCTCAAGGCCGGCCAGCATGTCGTCGTCGAAAAGCCCATGGCCATGAGTGTTGCCGAAGCCGACAAGATGATCGAGACCGCCAAGAAGCTCAAGCGCGTCCTCACCGTCAACCAGTCCCACCGCGCACGTCCTGAAATGCGCTTCGTCCGCGAGCTCATCGACTCCAAAATCCTCGGCGATGTCTTCTTCGCACGCTTCACCGGACACTCCTTCATGCGCCGCCACGACTGGCAGACCCTCAAGAAGAATGGCGGCGGCTACCTCAACAACTGGGGCGCCCATTCCGTCGACTACTGCCTCCTCCTCCTCGACAGTCCCGTCAAGGACGTCTGGGCCGACATGAAGCACACCGTCACCGCAGGCGACGCCGACGACTGGGTCAAGGTCTGCCTCCGCGGCAAAAACGGACGCGTCATCGAGTGCGAATTCTCCTACGCCCTCGCCATCCCGCAGCCCACGTGGGTCATCGCCGGAACCTGTGGCACCTGCCAGATCACCGGCGACACCGCCACCCTCAAATACTTCGACCCCGCCAAGGCGACACCCGTCCAGATCGTCGACGGTCCCGCCGTCGATCGCAAATACGACCGCGACGAGGGAATCCCCTGGCAGGAAGAGACCCGAAAGGTCGAGCCCAGGAATCCCTACCCCGACTTCTTCCAGAACCTCGCCGACGCCATCCGCAGCCGCAAAAAGCCCCTCGTCACCGTCGAGTCCGTCCGCAACCAGATCAACGTCCTCGACCTGATTCGCAAGAGTGCACACTGGAACTGGAAAAAGTAGACTCACTGTAGACCTGAACACAGAGGCGTCTTATAATCGTGCATCATTATAAGACGCCTCTTGTCTGGAGCCGCCATGCTTTCCACGGTCCACAGCCTCTCGCTCGTCGGCATCGACGCCGTCCTCACCGAAGTCGAAGTCGACATCCGACACGGACTCCCCAGGCTCGTCGTCGTCGGCCTCCCCGACGTCGCCGTCAAGGAATCGGGCGACCGCGTCAAAGCCGCCGTCTCCAACTGTGGCTACCACTACCCCCGCCATCACGTCACCGTCAATCTCGCACCCGCTGACATCAAAAAAGAAGGCCCCGCCTTCGACCTCCCCATCGCCATCGGCATGCTCGCCGCCACCGGACAGATTACCTCCGACGTCCTCGACGACTGCGCCCTCGCAGGTGAACTCGCACTCGACGGTCGCGTCCGTCCCGTCAAAGGCGCTCTCGCCATGGCGCTTGCCTGTCGCGACCGTCACATCAACCGGCTCATCCTCCCCGTCGCCAATGCCGTCGAAGCCGCCGTCGTCAGGGACATCGACGTCATTCCCGTCGAATCCCTCATCGACGCCGTCGGCTTCCTCAACGGCTCCAAACCCATCCTTCCCGCCTCCATCGACCTCGCCGAATTCTTCCGACGCAGCGCCCTCTACGACGAGGACTTCTCCGATGTCCGTGGACAGGCACTCCCCAAGCGTGCCCTCACCATCGCCGCCGCCGGCGGACACAACGTCCTCCTCATCGGTCCCCCGGGCGCCGGAAAAACCATGCTCGCCCGTCGTCTTCCCGCCATCCTCCCGGACCTCACCATCAACGAAGCCCTCGAAACCACCCGCATCTATTCCGCCGTCGGTCTCCTCGACGGCTCACGCTCCCTCGTCGCCACCCGTCCCTTCCGCACGCCCCATCACACCGTCAGCCACGTCGGACTCGTCGGCGGGGGCGCCATTCCCCGTCCCGGTGAAGTCAGTCTCGCCCATCATGGCGTCCTCTTCCTCGACGAACTCCCCGAGTTCAACCGTCCCGCGCTCGAAGTCCTCCGCCAGCCCCTCGAAGATGGCGCCGTCACCATCACACGAACCGCCTCCACCCTCATCTTCCCCAGCCAGATCATGCTCGTCGCCGCCATGAACCCCTGTCCCTGTGGCTTCCTCTCCGACCCACGACGGACCTGTCACTGCACCCCTCGCCAGATCCGAAACTATCTCTCCCGAATCTCGGGCCCGCTCCTCGACCGCATCGACATCCACGTCGAAGTCCCTCCCGTCGAGTTCCGCCAGCTTCGCGACGCCCCCACCGGCGAATCCTCCGCCGAGATCCGAAAGCGCGTCGAAGCCGCCCGTCGCCTCCAGACCCAACGCTTCACCGGCTCCCGCACCACCTGCAACGCCCGGATGACCTCCAGGCAGATCAAGAAGTTCTGCGCCCTCGACGCTGCCGCCGAGCATCTCCTCGAACAGGCCATGCGCGAGCTCGCCCTCTCCGCACGCGCCCACGACAAGGTCCTCAAGATCGCCCGAACCATCGCCGACCTCGACGCCGCCCCTGACCTCACCGCCTCCCACGTCACCGAAGCCATCCAGTTCCGCACTCTCGACCGTTCTTATTGGACGTAACCTTCTCTCTTGCAGGAGACACCCATGCAGTCCGATGCCATCATCGAACCCTTCCAGCCGTCAGACGCGCCTCACGTCATCACCCTCTGGAACAACGCCCTCGAGGAGGAACCCTCAGGCCGGGGATGGTATTCGCGCGACCACTGGCTCACCGAAACCCGGCTCGACAACATCCTCCGTAATCCCAACTACGACCCCCACGGGAGCCTCGTCTGCCGCGTCGGCGAACGCGTCGTCGGCTATGCTCGCGCCGTCATCAAGCGCATCCCTGCCAACGAAACCGAAAACCTCGACGAATGCCCCGCATACTTCGAAGGTCTGGTCATCGCCCCCGCCTGGCGCGGACGCGGACTCGGAAAGCGCCTCCTCGCCGAACTCCGGAACTACGCCAAAGCCGGCGGAAAACAGACGCTCCAGTCGGCCTGCTGGTATTCCCCCTTGGCCAACTTCTACGTCCCTGCCGACTCCCCCGCCGAACGCTTCCTCGTCGCACAGGGCTTCGAACCCAGCCCGCGCGAACTCCGCCTTCGGCTCCAATTCGAACGCTTCCACCTCCAACCCAAAGCCCTCGAAGCCCGCGCGAAACTCGCCGCCGAAGGAATCGTGGTCATCTATTGTGACCCATCCACCCGGGACTCCTTCTCCGAGCTGGCCAGAACCGAGTTCGATTCCTGGTGGTACCTCATGTTCCGTCCGAACCTGGAACAGGACCGCCCCCGCCCCGTCCTCGTTGCCGCCGAAGGGACCCGCGTCGCCGGCTTCATCGGGTTTGCCGACGTCAAAGAAGACGGCTTCGCCGACTTCGTCCTCGGCGTCAGTCAGAACTATCGCCGTCGGGGTATCGCCTCCGTTCTCGTCAACGCATGGTGTGCCGAGATGAAAGCCAAAGGCGCCCTCGAAAGTCAGATCGACACCGGCGCCCAAAACCCCGCTCAGCACATCTACCTCGACGCAGGGTTCGAAAAATTCGGTCTCTTCTCCGTCCACCTCACCAGAAAACTCGCGTAAGTCTCGACGTCAGCCGCCGCGCAAAACAGGAGGAAGCCCCATGTGTGAGTTCTGCATGAAGCATGGCGAAGGCGAAAAATGGTACCTCCAGGCCAAAAACTATTCCCAGGACCTCCTCAGCGACGTCAAGCGCCGCAAGTTCATCACGGACTTCGCCGGCGCCTCCGATAAAATCGCCCGGGCTGCCAAAAAGATGGAAGACCTCGACCGTCTCCCGGGTTTCGTCCGAAGGGTCATCTCCTGGAACATCACCCGACGCATGAAGAAAATCCACTTCGGACAGGTCCTCCCCATCGAGGACGTCGAGCGCATTCTCGGCTTCACCAACTCCATCGTCCGCATCGCCTGCATCTGCCGGCACGCCGGCGGACAGCACGACGCGCGCTTCTGCTATGGTGTCAGCATGGCGGACAACCGCGGACAATTCGGAAAGCTCTTCGCCGCCGCCGATGACAGCTACCTCAAGGGCCCCGACGTCCCCTCCGCCGAGCGCCTCCCGCGCGAAGACGCCCTCCCCCTCATGCGCGCCCACGCGCGCGAAGGACCCTCTCACCC
>CAZVTD010000183.1:4560-5105 GCA_964629945.1 uncultured Planctomycetota bacterium
CCACTACGTCCGCGTCATGTTCCGCGCCTAATACGGCGCCGAAGTCAACCCCGACCTCTGCACCGGCTGTCGTGCCTGCATGCGCATCTGCCAGTTCGGCGCCATGGGCTTCAGTGCCGCACGCCGGAAGGTCACCATTGATCCTCACGCCTGCTTCGGCTGCGGCTCCTGTCGATCCGTCTGCCCCAACAATGCCATCGTACTTCACGACCGACGCACCGTGCCCGTCGCCAGGGATCTTTGGTAAATCTCCAGGCGGCTCCGCCTCTTGTCCCCGGGAACTTCCCGGTATAATGAAATGGGTTCACCACGCCGTCGCCACGGCTCCCCGGACCACCTTCCCCGCATAAGGAGACCACCGACCATGGAGCTCCCACCCACATACGCCCGCGTCTTCATCCTCCTCTACGTCATGGCCACCGTCGCCCTCCTCATCGCCAACGCCGCCCTCCAGCCGGGCGACTATTCCTCCCACTTCTCGGGTCTCTTCATCCTCAACTACGGCCGCACCTCCTCCTGCGTCAGAGTGGAAACCGTTTCAGGCC
>CAZVTD010000184.1:0-5098 GCA_964629945.1 uncultured Planctomycetota bacterium
CCCCCCCCCCCCCCCCCCCCCCCCGACCCGGCGGTAACGGCCAAAGTCTTCAAGGCCGAGGTGGACCTGCTGATGGAGTTGGGTGAGCAGATCGACCACAGCGTTCTCGGCTTCAAGCTCACCAAGGACGACATGCAGTTGACGGCCCTGATCACCCCGAACGCCAACACCCTGGTCGCACGGGTTCTGGCAGCCCAGAAAGCCGCACCCCTCAAGCTGATGACGACCTTGGACAAGGAAGC
Organism: uncultured Planctomycetota bacterium; assembly: GCA_964629945.1. GTDB lineage: Bacteria > Planctomycetota > DG-23 > DATKVD01 > CAZVTD01 > CAZVTD01. Next base: position 243 of record CAZVTD010000184.1, read on the forward strand.
CTGGCTGGCCGGCTGCCTGTATTGTCCGGCCGGCTCCAACAAGCTGCTCCAGGAAAGACTGATGAAGTTCGTGGCTGATTCGGGAATGGCCGCCATGTTCAAGGACTTCAACCTGGCCGAATACACCGCCACCATGAACGAGTTCTACGGTCTCATGAACGGCGACATCGCTTTTGCGTTCTACCCCCCCGCCGGTCCGAACACGGGCTTCCTCAACGTCGTGGAGATCATCGAGTGCAAGGATCCCGAAAAGGCACGAACCCTCATGCGCAAGCAGATGGCGGCCTACATGGGAGCCAACTTCCCCGTCATGTCCGGCGTGACCGGGGAATGGAGCACCACCGAAACGGTCGAACCGGGAATCGGACGAACGACCATGACGTTCAAGAATGCCGGCGACCCCGATGACATGATGGCCCGGCAGACGACGATGATGCTCCAGATGGTTTACGGCGGAAAAATCGTGATCCACGACATGGCCGTCGGAAAGAATTACATGATGATCTCCCTGGGAGATCCGACCACCACGACCATCAAACAGGCTGCCGAGAAACTGGCCAACACCCAGCCCGGAACGCTGACGGCGTCACCCGGCTATCAGAGGGCCCTGGCGGGACTGCCCGAGGACCGCAACGGTGTCATCTACTTCAGCATCCCGGCACTGATCAAAACCATCGCCCCGACGATGTCCGCCGTGTTCGGCGGCCCCGAAATGAAGTTCGCCCTCCCGGCACTGGACAAGGAAAGCGGCGTCGCGATGACGTCTTCCCTGGTGGACAAGTCCCTGCGACTGGACATCAGGGTCCCGGTTCAGGAGATACTCAACATCAAGGGGATGTTCGAGCAGGTCGAGCAAAACATGAGAGGCGGCCGAGGAATGTGATTCGCCCGCTTCGAACGCCATCAGGCGACATCGAGCGTACAAGAGAACGACGTCCCGGAAACCGGGACGTCGTTCTTCATTCCGATCGTTCCATCGGGACTACCGGAGTTCCACCGACCAGTATGCGTTGTCGAGGAACGCCTGCCAGCAGCGGTACTTCGCCGAGTTCAGCTTGACCCGGATGACGGGCGAACGCTTGGGACGATCCGGCTTGCGGATGAGGTGCATCCGGGCCTCTTCGGGTCGACGTCCCCCCTTGCGGGCGTTGCATTCCGTGCAGGCACACACGATGTTCTCCCACACGGTCTGTCCGCCCTGGGACCTGGGGATCACGTGGTCCAGACTCAGCTCCGTCGTCGGAAAGCGTGCGCCACAGTACTGACAGCGGTTGCGGTCCCGGGCGAAGATGTTCCGACGGTTGAACTTCACCTGCTGTGCGGGAAGCCGGTCATAGGAGAGCAGCCGGATGATCTTCGGAACCATGATGTCGAAGTTGACGGCATGGATCCATTCGGTTCCGTCGGCAACAAAACGATCACGGGCCCGACTGACCTCCAGCCAACTGTCGAAGTCATACGCGTTGTAACGGTCACCTTCGTAGCTGAGGACCTCGGCAGCCTCCCGGAAAAGCATGGCAAAGGCACGTCGGACCGATATGACGTGCACCGCCATATACAGCCGGTTCAGAACCAGCACACTGCTGTCGAGCGCCGTCGCCGAAGCCAACGTCCCTTCTCCCCGGACCCGTTCTGCGGGTCCGAACCTCCCGACGGCTCCCCTCTCACTTGAGAGCCGCCACCACCAGGTCACCTACTTCGCTGGTGGAGTATCCCATTTTGCCTGCTGCCATCGATTTCAGCTTCGTTCCCGTCACCAGCTTGACGGCGTCTTCCACGGAGTCGGCCGCCTCGGATTCTCCCAGCTGGTTCAGCATCATCCCCAGCGCGCAGATCGCCGCCAGCGGGTTGATGACGTTCTTCCCGGTGTACTTGGGCGCGGAACCGCCGATCGGCTCGAACATCGACACCCCTTCCGGGTTGATGTTTCCGCCTGCCGCGATACCCATCCCGCCCTGCGTGATCGCTCCGAGGTCGGTGATGATGTCCCCGAACATGTTCCCGGTCACGATCACGTCGAACCATTCCGGGTTCTTCACCATCCACATGCACGTGGCGTCCACGTGGTAATACTCCCGCTTGATGTCCGGGAACTCTTTCTGTCCCATCTCGTGGAACGCACGCTCCCAGAGGTCATAGATGTACGTCAGCACGTTCGTCTTTCCGCACAGTGCCAGCGTGTTCTTCTTGGCGCGCTTCCGGGTTAGCTCGAACGCGAACCGCAGGCAGCGGTCCACCTGCATCCGCGTATACACGCTCGTCTGAACCGCCACTTCGCCGGGCATGCCCTTCATGCTGAACCCGCCCGTGCCCGTGTAAGCGTCGCCCGTGTTCTCGCGCACCACCACGTAGTCGATGTCTTCGGGTCCCTTGTTCTTGAGCGGACATTCCACCCCGGGATACAGTTTCACCGGACGCAGGTTGATGTACTGATCCAGCTCGAAACGCAGCTTCAGCAGGATGCCCTTCTCCAGGATGCCCGGCTTCACGTCCGGGTGACCGATCGCCCCCAGGTAGATCGCGTCGAACTTCTTCATCTCCGCAATGGCCGAATCGGGCAGCACTTCGCCCGTCTTCTTGTAGCGCTCGCCACCGAAGTCATAATTTGCCGTCTCGTACTTGAAGCCCTTCAGCGACGCCACCGCTTCCAGGACCTTCAACCCTTCCCGGACCACTTCCGGACCCGTCCCGTCACCGGGAATTACCGCGATCTTGTACATTCCTGCCCTTTCTATCCACCCATCGGAGATGACAGACATCCATAAACCGTATCATAAAGAGACACCGCGTCCCGTCAAGCGAAAACGGGTCCGGGCCGGTCGACGGTCGGCACGTCAGACGTGGAACGACGCCTTCGCACCCAGCAGCCGGGCGTGCTTCGTCAACGCCGGCCGAACCGCGTCGGCAAGGTAGGAACGCGCCTGTCGGGGAGCCAATCCCACGTATTGACCCGGCGCCAGCGCGTCGTTGAAGTCCACCCCGGAAAACGCCTCATCCTTCTTCAGACGTTCCAGCAGATTGTTGGGCTCCCCGGTCTCTTTCATCCGACGGGCCGCCTCGTGGGCGTGTCTGCGGATCCGCTCGTGCAGTTCCTGACGGTCTCCCCCGCCCCGCGTCGCCTGCATCAGGATGTTCTCCGTCGCCAGGAAAGGCAGCTCCGCCTCCAGGTGCCGCCGGATGACCCCTTCGTTGACCACCAGTCCCGACGCCACGTCCAGGAACACGTTCAACATGCCGTTGGCCGCCAGGAAACTCTCCGGCAGACTCAGCCGCCGTGTTCCCGAGTCATCCAATGTCCGCTCGAACCACTGCTCCGACGCCGTCAGGTCCGCGTTCAGACTGGTCACCGTGACGAACCGCGCCAATGCGGTCATCAGTTCCGTCCGACGCGGGTTCCGCTTGTACGCCATCGCCGAGGATCCGATCTGACCGGAGTCGAAGGGCTCCTCGATCTCGCGCAGGTGACACAGCAGCCGGATGTCGTTGGCGAACTTGTGCGCCGACTGTGCGATCCCGGACAGCACCCCCAGCACCTGGCTGTCGATCTTGCGCGGATACGTCTGTCCGCTCACCGGAATCCTCCCGGCGAACCCCATCAGTTCCGCCACGCGCGCGTCCAACTTCTCCACCTTCTGGGCGTCACCCTCGAACAGTTCCAGGAACGACGCCTGCGTTCCCGTGGTCCCTTTCACCCCCAGGAAGCGGATCTCCTCGATCCGCCGTTCCAGGTCCGCCAGGTCCATCATCAGGTCCTGGACCCAGAGGCACGCCCGTTTGCCCGCCGTGGTCGGCTGCGCCGGCTGGAAATGCGTAAACGCCAGCGTCGGCAGGTCCGCGTGTTTCTGCGCGAACGCCGCCAGCCGGTCGATGACGTTAACCAGCTGCGCCAGGATGATACGCATCCCGTCGCGCAGAAGGATCAGATCCGTGTTGTCCCCCACGTAGGCCGACGTCGCCCCCAGGTGGATGATCGCCTTCGCCTTCGGACACTGCTTCCCGTAGGCGTGCACGTGTGCCATCACGTCGTGACGTGTGCGACGTTCCTCCGCCGCCGCCGTCTCGAAGTCGATCTCATCGACCTTCCCCTCCAGCTCGGCCACCTGCTCCGGACTCACCGGCAGTCCCATCTCCATCTCCGCACGCGCCAGGGCCACCCACAACCGGTGCCACGTGCTGAACTTCCTGTGCGGACTCCACAGATACACCATCTCCTCGGTCGCGTAGCGTTCCGGAAGTGGACTCTCATACCGACGACGCTGCTCGTTCTTCTCCATCGCACACTCCTGTACATGAACCGGGCCGGAGTCCGCATCCTAGACCCCGGCCCGCCCCAAGTCAATCCGATTCCAACCTCCACAACCATGTCCCGGACCCACTACTTTTTCTGGATCAACTCCAGCAGCAGGTCGATCTTGGCTTCCAGTCCCGCCACACGTTTCTCCAGCTCGGCAACCTTCTCCTGAAGGGCGGCGGCATCTCCACCGGCTTCTCCCCGTTTCTTCGCCTGCGCCTTCTCATACTCCTCCTGGGCCCGCTTCCGCTCGGCGATCATTCTTTCCTCTTCCGCTTTCCAGCGGGCCTCTTCTGCTTTCCTCAGCCGTTCCACCTCAGCCACCATCTTGGCGAACTCGGCCATCACCGACTCCTCCGAAATGTCGATGACCACCTGGTATCTCATTACCGCCTTGTGCAGTTCCTTGTCAAACGCGCTGACCTCCACCGGCACCAGCACCGGGATCCCCTTCACCTCACTGCCCGTGCACTCGGCGTAACGCTTGCGCAGTGCCGCGGTCTGTTTCGTCAACTGGGCCTTGAAGGTCGCACCGCCCGCGTCACCTCGCCCTCCCCTTTTGTTC
>CAZVTD010000185.1:0-1781 GCA_964629945.1 uncultured Planctomycetota bacterium
GACGCGGGTCGTCAAAAGACCCGTGATAAGGGGGTTGACAGGTCTTTGCGCATCGGTCTATAATTGCAATGACCAGCGGAGAGAGTCCCGGGGGATCGGGACCGCCGAAGGGGCAAGTCCCGAGTGGACGAAACTCTCAGGCAAAGCAAACGTTGGTGAAGCAACCTCTGGAGAGACGCGAGTCACCGAAGGTGTAAGGCTGAGGTTTGGCCGATCTCTCAGGTTCCAAGGACAGAGGTCGTTCCGGGAACAGCGTCGTCCGATTGGGCAGAGGTTGCGATGATGCAGGCACTCCAGAACGTCCTGTCCGCAACTCATTCAAGCCGGGTTGGTCCGCGCTGATTCCATGTACGCCTGGAGCCGGTGTAGAAAGGAGGAGGGTGCATGAAGATCGTGGTGCTGGACGGTCACACGCTGAATCCTGGGGACAACCCGTGGGACGACGTGGCGAAACTGGGAGAGCTGGTGGTGCACGAGCGCAGCGAGGCGGGGCAAATTGTGGAGCGGGCTCGTGGGGCGAAGGTGGTGTTGACGAACAAGACGCCGATATCGGCGGAGACGCTGGGACAGCTTCCGGAACTGGGGTTCATTTCGGTTCTGGCGACGGGGTACAACATCGTGGACGTGGCGGCGGCACGGAAACGCGGGATTTCGGTGTCGAACGTGCCTGTGTATGGGACGGATTCGGTGGCGCAATATTCGTTCGCGCTGCTGCTGGAACTGTGCCACCACGTGGGACTTCACAGCAGGGAGGTGATGGCGGGGGCGTGGGGTCGGAGCGCGGACTTCTGCTTCTGGCGGACGCCTCTGGTGGAGCTGGCGGGGTTGACGATGGGGATCGTGGGGTTCGGGCGGATCGGGCGACGTGTGGGCGAACTGGCGCACGCGTTCGGGATGAAGGTTCTGGCGCATGACGCGGTTCGGGGCGAGACGCCCGGGTATCCGGTGAGGTGGGTGGAACGGGACGAATTGTTCGCGACGGCGGACGTGGTGAGCCTGCATTGTCCGCTGACGGCGGAGAATCCCGGGATGGTGAACGCGGCACTGCTGGCGAAGATGAAGCGGACGGCATTTCTGATCAACACGGCCCGGGGACCGCTGGTGAACGAGGCGGACCTGGCGGCGGCGCTGAACGCGGGGACGATCGCGGGGGCGGCGGTGGACGTGGTGAGCAGGGAGCCGATCGCGAAAGACAATCCTCTCCTTGGGGCGACGCACTGCATCATCACGCCCCACATCGCGTGGGCGACATTGTCGGCGCGGAGACGCCTGATGGAGACGACGGCGCAGAACGTCGCGGCGTATCTTGCGGGACATCCCATCCACGTGGTGAACTGAATGAAAGGAGGAGAGGGTTATGAAATTGAGCGAAAGGCTTGTGAGGCTTGGGAGTGAGACGGCGTTCGCGGTGTCGGCGGAAGCGGCGGCGTTCGCGGCAAAGGGCAACCGGGTGTTTCCGTTCCACCTGGGAGACATGAACCTTGCGACGCCCGGGAATATCGTGGAGGCGACGGTCCGGGCGATGAAGGACGGGAAGACGGGATATTGTCCGAATTACGGGATTGCGCCCCTGCGGGAACTGATTGCGGCGGAGATCAACAAGAGCCACGGGACGCATTATACGCTTTCGAACGTGGCGGTGCAGCCCGGTGGGAAGCCGACGATCCACAAGTTCATCCTGGCGATGATGAACCCTGGCGACGAGGTGCTGTATCCGAACCCGGGGTATCCGATCTACGAGTCGCAGATCGAGTTCCACGGGGGGAAAGGGCTGGCGTATT
>CAZVTD010000185.1:1791-5087 GCA_964629945.1 uncultured Planctomycetota bacterium
CGGGGTTCGATATCGACGTGGACGCGATCGAACGGATGGTTACGCCGAAGACGCGGCTGCTGATTCTGAATGACCTGCAAAACCCGACGGGGGCGGAGGCGTCGGCGGCGGAACTGAAGCGATTGGCGGAACTGGTGGTCAAGCACGACCTGTTCGTGCTGTGCGACGAGGCATATTTCGACATCCGCTACCAGGGGCGGTCGCGTTCGCTGGTGTCGCTGGCGGGGATGGAGGAGCGGAGCCTGATTCTGTATACGTTCTCGAAGAAGTACGCGATGACGGGCTGGCGGCTTGGGGCGGCGGTGGGTCCGAAGGCGCTGATCGACGTGATCGCGAAACTGAACGTGAACGACGAGTCGTGCTCGAATCACTTCATCCAGTACGGGGCGATCGAGGCGCTGACGGGGGATCAGAGCGGGTGCAAGAGGATCATCGAGACGCTTCGTGTTCGGCGGGACAAGGGCGTGGAACTGCTGAATGCGATTCCCGGGGTGCGATGCTTCAAGCCCGAGGCGACGTTCTACCTGTTCCCGAACGTGACGGAACTGATGAAGCGAAAAGGGCTGGAGGATTACGACGCGTTCCGGGTGACGTGCCTGGAAAAGACGGGGGTGTCGTTCTGCACGCGGCGTCACTTCGGCCGGCCACTGGCGGGCGAGCAGGAGATGTACATCCGGCTGGCGTATTCGGGGATCGACGTGGCGGATATCGAGGAAGGATTGGTTCGGTTGAAGCAATTTGCGGAGGCGTAGGTTATGATTGCACGGCAGGACACGAGGTTTTTTCCTGTGCGTGCAGGGACGGTCAAAAGCGTTTCCCATCCAGGAGGGTGACATGGGTGTGTTTCCGTTTGCGGGCAAGAGCACGGGGAAGCCGTCGAGGATTCTGGACATCTGCCGGGCGGAGCGTGAACGGCAGTGGAGCCAACTGATCATGATCCCGTCGGAGAGTCTGTGTCATCCGGCGGCGGCGGAGATGCTGAAAGGGGACCTGGGGAACGTTTACGCGGAAGGACAGCCTCAGCCGCTGCTGTGTCCGGATCCGCGAGCCGCGGCGGGCGAGCAGGAACGGTTCGAGAGCTGGCAGCGTCGGTTGAGCGACCGTCGGTTCTATAAGGGGACGGTGGGGGCGAACCGCGTGGAACTGGCGGCGCAGGACAACATCGCGCGGGTGTTCGCGGCACTGGAAGGGAGTCCGACGGCGGATGATCTTTTCGTGAACGTGCAGGCACTTTCCGGGGCGGCGGCGAACCTGGCGGTGTACGAGGCGCTGCTGGAGCCCGGGGACCGGATGATGGGACTGGACCTGGCGCAGGGCGGACACCTGACGCACGGGTCGGAGTTCAATTTTTCGGGCAAGACGTACCAGGTGCATTCGTACGGGGTGCTGCCCGGCGAGGAGAAGCTGGATTACGATCACATCCGGAAGGAGGCGCTGAAGTTCCGGCCCCGGATTCTGATCGGCGGGGCGTCGGCGTATCCGTGGGACTTCGACTGGAAACGGCTGCGCGAGATCGCGGACGAGGCGGGGGCGATTCTGCTGGCGGACATCGCACACCTGGCGGGACTGGTTGCGGCGGGGGTGCTGATGAACCCGCTGCCCCATGCACACGTGGTGACGTTCACGACGCATAAGACGCTGTGCGGGCCGAGAGGGGCGGTAATCCTGACGACGGAGCCCGAGGTGGCGCAGGCGATCGACCTGGGGGTGTTCCCGGGGATGCAGGGCGGGCCTCACATGAACAGCATCGCGGGGATCGGGAGGTTGTTCGAACTGATCCTGGAAGACCGGGAGGGGTTCCGGACGTTCCAGGAACGGGTGGTGCGGAACACGGCGTTCTTCGGGGCGTGTCTGAAGGAGGAAGGGTTCGCGCTGGAGTACGGCGGCACGAACACGCACATGCTGCTGGTCAACCTGAGGACGTTCGGGGCGAAGGGGAGCGGTGTTCTGGACGGCGAGATCGCGGCGAGAATGCTTGAACTTTCGGGGATCATATGCAATAAGAATATGATTCCGGGTGACCAGGACGCGGCGCACGCGAGCGGGCTGAGGTTCGGACTGCCTTGGCTGACGCAGCGAGGCGTGACGGAGGGCCAGATCCGCGAGATCGCGAGGATCATCCGTGAGGTTCTGTCGAGCGTTTATACATTCAGCGTGATATCCCCGGGCGGAGAGGAGAAGTGCCGCGGACGCGTTCCGAAAGGCGTCCTGAGAGAAGGGGCGCGCAGGACGAGGCGTATCGTTGCGGCGTTACCGTATCCCGAGCCGCCGGGTGTGAGTGAGGAGGAGACGATGTTGGAAGGGCTGGGTGGCCGGGCCGTGCTTGTTCTGCGCGGCAAGAAGTTGAGACTGGCGCTGGGTCAGATGGTTGGAGCACGGATTCCGGCGGATGGGGAGGCGGTTCTGACGGAGATGCTCCGGGCGGACGGGACGGTGATCGACGAGGTCATCGTGAAGGAACGCGGGGTAGAGAACGGCGAAGAGTCATGGCTGGTGCTGCCCCACGCGGGGCGGTCGGCGGAGGTCCGGGAGTGGATCGAGGACCTGTCGGATGGATACCTGCGCTTCGACGAGACGGACCTTCAGCAGAAGATCGACGGTCCGACGACGGTGGAAGTGATCGGTGCGGGGGCGTTGACGAAGGAAGAGCGGGCGGCGATCGGGGCGGTGAACGGCGGGGTGAAGAGAGACGTGACGAAACCGTATTTTGTGGGGCAACGGGTGGTTTATGCGCAGGCGAAGCCCGCGGCGAAGCCGGCGTATGAGCGGGTCGCGCCGGAGCTTCCGCTGCGCAAGACGGTGCTTAACGGTGTTCACCGTGCGTCGGGCGCGAAGATGGTGCCGTTCGCGGGGTGGGAGATGCCGGTGTTCTACCCGGCGGGGATTTTTGCGGAGCATCGGGCGGTTCGGACGTCGGCGGGGCTGTTCGACGTGTCGCACATGAGCGTGCTGGAAGTGGCGGGGGTTCACGCGTGCGCGTTCCTGGATCAACTGCTGGCGAGCTGCGTGTCGAGATTGTCGCCTGGGCAGGCACAGTATTCGTATATTCTGGGGCCTGATGGTGTGGCGATCGACGACCTGTTCCTGTATCGGCTGGAACGGGAGCGATTTCTGATCGTTTCGAACGCTTCGAACGCGGAGGCGGTGATCGATTGGATTTCGGCGGTGAACGGTCATCGCGTGCTGGTGGACCCGGAGATGCCGGGGAAGGTCCTGGATGGTCCGGTGCGGTTCCGGGCGCTGCGGGATGCGGGGGAAGAGAGCCTGGTGGGTGTGGCACTCCAGGGGCCGGCGTC